>DATLYP010000117.1:0-21280 GCA_035574655.1 Gaiellaceae bacterium | reverse complement strand
CGGGAGGTGCCCGCCCCGCCGCTGATTGCCTAGCTTCCGGGCCGGTACGGCACCTTGAACTTCCCGGCCAGGATCGCTCGCTGCGTCGCCCGCATCTTCTTCATGACCGCAGGCGGGATCTTCCCGGCCGAGTACTTCGGGTTGAGCACGAAGTTGAACGACCGGAGGCCGAGGTCGTACACCTTGCCCTTGTACGTCCCGCGCTGGACGTCCTGCACGATCGTCTTGAAGATCGGATACAGGTTGTAGACGAGCGAGGCGACCATGTGCTTGGGCGCGAGCGAGTTCTGGTTGCCGACGTAGCCGAAGATGCTCAGGTTCCGCTCCTTGGCGGCCGAGATCAGGCCGGACGCCGGCCCGCCGCCGCAGACGATGAACACGTCCGCACCCCGGTCCGCAGTCGCCAGGGCCGCTTGCTTCGCCTTCGCGACGTCGTTCCAGTCGCCAACGTAGGTCGTGACCTGACGAATCCGCTTGTTGATCCGCTTGGCCCCGAGCCTGAACGCCTCCATCTGCGCGTGGCAGAGCGGGATGTCGAAGGCGGCGAGACCCCCGATCACTCCGGACTTGGTGATCCCGGCGGCAAGCATGCCGGCCAGGTAGGCCGGGATGTAGATCGGCTCCTCGTAGGTGGACACGTTCCCGCCCACCTTCCCGCCGGCCGCGTAGGAGATGGGCGTGTTGGGGAACCGCTGCGCGGCCTTGAACGCCGCGTCCTGCCAGGCCGAGTGCGCAAGCACCAGCTCCGCGCCGGTCGCGATGTAGCGCTGGATCACCTGGCTTGCCCCCTGCGTATCCTGGGGCGCGTTCGAGGTGTAGCGAAGCTCGATCGCGCCCTCGCGCTCCAGCTGCTTCGCAGCGACGTACCCCTGTTGACACCAGGAGCCGTCGTTCGTCGGACAGGGAAGCACCAGGGCCACCTTGAGCCGCTTCTGGCTCGAGCCGCTCGATCCGGCCAGGGCGGTGCCCGTGAGGACGAGCGCCGCGAGGAGGGCGAACGCTATCCGGAAGGCTCTCTGTTTCACGGAACTGACTCCTTTCCTCGAGGGATCTCCGAGAGGGACACTGCGCCACTGCGACTCTCGCTCCGCTACTCCCTCACCCCCTTTCGGAACGGGATTCCCAGTGCCGAGGGCTGCGCCGAGCGCTGGGCGACGATGGTCGCGGTCACCATGACGGCGAGCGTGAGGACGTACGGAAGCGCTTGGAAGACCTCGTAGGGGACGGCGGACTCCGTCCCGCCACCGGCCGCCTGGATGCGCAGCTGGAGCGCGTCCGTGATCCCGAACACGAGCGCGCCGCCGAGGACGAGCAGCGGGTTCCAGCGCCCGAAGATCACGAGGGCGACGGCAACCCAGCCGCGGCCCGCGGTGACGTTCGGGCCCCAGAGGTTGATGTCCCCCACGATCAGCACCGCGCCCCCGAGCCCGGCGAGCGCCCCGCAGACGAGGAGGGCCAAGAGGCGGACGAGGTCGACGTTCACCGCCGCCGAGTCGGCGGCCGCGGGCGCCTCCCCCACCGCCCGCACGAGCAGGCCGAAGCGGGTGCGGAAGAGGAGCAGCCAGACGGCCAGGGCGACGGCGATCGAGATGTAGAAGAGCGCGTTCTGCTCGAAGAGGATCTCACCGAGCCACGGGAGCTCAGAGAGACCGGGGACCGCGAGCTCGCGGATGGGAGCGATCTCCGGCTGGGTGGCGAGGTGCCCGAAGAGGCGCTCGTAGGCGAACAGGGTCATTCCCTGGGCGAAGATCACGATCACGATCCCGTTGATCACCTGGTCCGTCTTCAGGAACACGCTCAGGAACGCCTTGAGGGCGCCGACCAGGATCCCCGCGGCGACCCCGGCGAGCACGCCCAGCGCGGCGTTCCCCGTGTAGTAGGCGGCGACGAAGACGGCCAGCGTCGCCGCGAGCATCATCCCCTCCAGCCCGAGGTTGAGGACGCCCGCTCGCTCGCAGACGGTCTCGCCCACGGCCGCGAGCGCCGTCGGCATCGCAAGCTGCACGCCGGACGCGAGCAGGCCGACCCCGATGATCGTCGACCAGTCCATCAGCTCCGGCTGAAGCGGTCGGCGACGAGGACGAGGAGGACGAACACGCCTTGGATCGCAACGACGATCGAGTAGGGAAGCCCCTCCTCGACGCTCATCGCTTGCCCGCCGGTGTTGAGGAACGCGACGAAGAGGGCCGCGAGCAGCACCCCGGCCGCGGTCAGGCGCCCGAGGAGGGCGACGACGATGGCCGTGAAGCCGTACCCCTGGGAGAGCCCGGCCTCGAGTCGCCCTTGGACGCCGACAACCTGGATGATCCCCGCGAGCCCGGCGAGCGCGCCCGAGATGAGCATGAGCCAGACGATCAGCCTGCCGGTTCGGATCCCCGCCACCGTGGAGGCGTCCGGGTTGTGCCCCATCGCGCGCACGCGGAAGCCGAACGGCGTCCTGCCCATCACGTAGCCGACCACGGGCACGAGCGCGAGCGCGACGAGAAGGCCGTAGTGGACGAAGAGCTCGGGGAGGGTGGGCAGGAACGCGTCCTCCGGGATCGGCCGGCTCGCCAGGTTGTTGCCCACGCTCGGGTCGGCGAACGGCCGGCGGATCGCCCAGGCGAAGACGAAGAGCGCAATGTAGGTGAGCAGGAGCGAGGAGATCACCTCGTTCACGCCCCAGCGGGCCCGCAGGAGCCCGACCAGCGACCCCCAGAGCGCCCCGCCCGCCGTCCCAGCGAGGAGCGCGAGGGCGAGCAGCGGCACGCGGGGAGCGTCGAGCGTCAGCAGCACCGCCCCGCCGGCGAGCGCGCCCATGAAGAGCTGCCCCTCGGCGCCGATGTTGTAGACGCGGGCCCGGAAGGCGAGCGCGAGGCCGAGGCCGATGATCAGAAGCGGGGTGGCGAGCGTGAGGAGCTGACCGACCGCGAACCGGGAGGCAAGCCCGCCCTGCACCATCGTGCCGTAGGCGTCGAGCGGGTGCCCGCCCGCGAGGAGGATGAGCAGGCCGCCGATGACGAGAGCGCTGACGCCGGCGCCCACCGTCACGGCGAGCGCCCGCAGGCGGTCGCGCCACGCGACGGCGGGAACGGAGAGGCCGACGTCGAGGGAGGTCACGCGCGCAGACTCCGGCCCGACGCCGCAGCGGCCTCGCTCTCCACGTGCTCCTCGAGGACGCCCCCCATGGCCAGCCCGAACCGCTCGCGGTCGAACTCGCTTCGCTCCCAGGCCGCAACGAGCACGCCCCGGTAGAGGACGTGGCAGCGATCGGCGAGGGCGAAGACCTCGTCGAGATCGGCGGAGATGAGAAGCACGGCCACGCCCACCTCGCGCTGCGCGGCGAGCTGGCCCCACACGAACTCCATCGCCCCCACGTCCAGCCCCCGCGAGGGCTGCGCGGCGACGAGGACGCGCAAGTCCCGGCTGAGCGTCCGCGCGAGGACGACGCGCTGGGCGTTCCCTCCCGACAGCTGACCCGCCTGCTGCTCGGGGCGAGAGACCTGGATCGAGAACCGCTGGATGAGGCGGCGCGCGGTCTCCAGGATCGACTGCCCGTTGATCCGCAGAGCCGTGCCGTACGGGCGCTCGCCGATCCGGTCGAGGACGAGGTTGTCCGCGACGGAGAGCGCGCGGACGAGCCCGCGGCGATAGCGGTCGGAGGGGATGACGCCCAGGCCGAGCTGGAGGCGCTCGGCGGGGGACGCCCCTGTCACGTCCAGCCCGCCGAGCAGCACGCGGCCCGCGCTCACCGGCCGCAGCCCGAGCAGCACCTCCTCGAGCTCCGCTTGGCCGTTGCCCTCGACGCCGGCGACGGCGACGATCTCGCCCGGCCGCACCGAGAGATCCACGCCCTGCAGGGCGCGGTTGCCCATAGGCCCGCGCGCCTCGACGCCGACGAGCTCCAGCGCCGGGGCCGCGGCCTCGCCCGCGGCCGGGCGGGCCTCGCCTCGCGCCGCCGGCGCCTCTCGGAGGCCGACCGCGAAGCCCGCGACCTCGCGGCCGACCATGAGCCTCGCGAGCTCGCGCGTCGTCGTCTCGCGCGGCTCGAGCGTCGCGACGACCCTCCCGCCACGCAGGACGGTGATCCGGTCCGTGTGCGTGATCACCTCGTCCAAGTGGTGGGTGATGAAGACGACCGCCGTGCCCTCGGCCGCCATGGCGCGGAGGCGCGGGAGAAGCTGCTCCGCCTCGAACGGGGTCAGGGTCGCCGTCGGCTCGTCGAGGATGAGCACGCGGGCCTTCTGGTAGAGCGCGCGCAGGATCTCGGCCCGCTGCTGCTCCCCGACCGACAGCCTCCACACGGGCGCCGACGGGTCGACGTCCACGCCGTAGCGCTCCGCGCACGCCTTCAGCTCCTCGGCGACGGCGGCGACGTGCCGCCGCGTGAGGACGACGCCCGCGCGGCGCTCCGAGAGGAGGACGTTCTCCACCACGGTCAAGGTGGGAACGAGCATGAAGTGCTGGTGCACCATCCCCACGCCGAGCGCGATCGCGTCGTTCGGGTCCCTGATCTCGACCGGTCGCCCCGCGAAGGAGATCGTCCCCGCGTCCGGCTGTAGGAGCCCGTAGAGGATGTTCATGAGGGTGGTCTTGCCGGCGCCGTTCTCGCCCAGGAGCCCGTGGATCTCGCCCGGGCGGAGGTCGAAGTCGACCCCCGCGAGCGCCGTCACTCGGTCGAAGCGCTTGACGATCCCCTCCATGGCGACGAGCGGCGGCTCGGCGGCGCGGGGCTCGGCGGCTCGCCGCAGGTGCTGCGCGCTCACGCTCCGCTCCTGATCTCCGCCCCGGCGGCCGCGACGCCGGGGGCGACCTCGGTGAGGAAGCGGCGGACCACGTCCCGGGTCGAGCCTCCCTCGGCCGCCGCCGGCACGATCGCGACCTGCCCGATCTCCGGGAACTCGGCGAGCAGACGGGCGAGCCGATGGCGGCAGCCCTCCGGCGTGCCGGCGAGGCTGAACCACGAGAGCGCCTCCGCCGGCAGGACCTCCCCCGCCGCCCGCACGGCCTCCGCCGAGAGCCGCCACCCGAGGCGTTCCATCGTCTCGGCGAACCGCGCAGGGTAGGTCAGCCCGAGGTCGGCGAGGATCGGCCGGCTCGTCACGAGCGACGTCGCGACCATCGGGCGCACGGCGTCCTCGGCGGCCGCGGCGTCGTCCGCGATCGAGCAGTACAGCCAGGCGACGAGCTGCACCTGGTCCGGATCTCGCCCCGCCCGCATCGCCCCCGCCCGGACCCGGGCGCGCGCGTAGCGCCATCCCTCCACCGTGGCCACGTTCCCGACGATCGCGCCGTCCGCGAGCTCGCCGGCGAGCTCGAGCATGCGGGGCCCTCGCGCGCCGAGGTAGATGGGGATGTCGGCTCGCAGAGGCTCGAAGTCGAGCACCGCCTCGTGCGCGACGAGGGCGGGCCCCTCCACGCTGACCACCTCCCCCCGGAGCAGGCCGCGGACGAGCCCGATCGCCTCCCGCATCGTCCTGACGGGAGCGGTGCGCGTCACCCCCAGGGCCCGGTGGTTCGTTCCGCCCGCGCCCAAGCCGAGGACTGCGCGCCCCTCCGAGAGCTCGTCGAGGGTCGCCACCGCGGTCGCAAGCAGCGCCGGGTGCCGGCTGTACGGGTTCGTCACCCCGGTGCCGAGCTGCACGCGCTCGGTGCGCAGGGCGATCGCTGCCAGGCAGGAGAACGGGTCCTTCTGCAGGCGGTCGTCGTTCACCCAGACGAAGTCGCAGCCGAGCGCCTCCGCCTCCTCCACGGTCGCGAGCAGGCTCGCGACCGGCTCCTCGAGAGGGAGAGCGATGCCGAGCGCTACCGGTCTCATCGCGCCTGCGGGAGGTCGACGCGGAGGTTCAGGAAGCCGTCCACCCACAGCCTTTGCCCCTCGTGCACGAGGATCGTGGTGTCGGGCGCCTCCACGAGAGCCGGCCCGGGGAGCTCGTTCCCGGGGCGGAGCCGGTCGGCGTCGAGGACCGGGATCTCCTCGAAGCGCCCCCGCTCGTGCAGGTAGACGGGGCGCCGCCCCCGGAGGGCCTGGCTCGGGTCGCTCCCCTCGGAGGGCAGGGGCTCGGCGGCGGGGATGGGCAGCGCGGCGACGACCTCGACGCTGAACGTGACCGCCTCGACGCCTGCCTTCCGATACGCGGTGCCGGGCCCGTAGCGGCCCTCGTACAGGTCCGTGAAGCGTCGGATCACACGCTCCCCCTCGTCGTCCGCGGCGAGGTCCTGCTCGTCGAGCGCCACCCGCACCGTGTGCACCTGCCCGCGGAACTGCAGGTCGACGTAGCGCGCGACGACCAGGTTGCCCGTGGGGAGGCGCTCCCGCTCGATCTCCCGTCGGACCGTGCGCTCGAGCTCCTCCAGGCGCCGACGCCAGCGGGCGAGGTCGAAGGGGGCCTGCTGCGGATCCGACACGACCGCGACGCGCTTCGCGTCGCTCACGCCGATGCCGTAGGCCGAGAAGACCGCGGCCGCGCGCGGCACGACCACGTGCGCGCTCCCGAGCTTGGCGGCGTACGAGCCGGCGTGGAGCCCGCCGGCGCCGCCGTAGGCGAAGACGGGGAAGAGGGCGGGGTCGAGCCCACGCTCGACCGTGACCTTGCGGATCAGGTCCGCCATCTGCGAGTCGACGATCTCCACGATCGCCGCCGCAGCCTCCTCCGCCGTCATGCCAAGCGGGCGGGCGACGCTCTCGAGCGCGGTCATGGCCCGCTCCGTGTCCAGCCGGATGCGGCCGCCGAGGAAGTACTCGGGGTCGAGGCGACCGAGCACGAGGTTCGCGTCCGTCACCGTCGGCTCCGTCCCTCCCGCCCCGTAGCACGCTGGCCCGGGACGGGCGCCGGCGCTTCGGGGGCCGACGCGGAGCACGCCGCTCTCCGGCTCGATCCAGGCGATGCTTCCACCGCCGGCGCCGATCGAGGTCACGTCGATGATCGGCAGCGCGACCGGGTACTTGGCGAAGACGGGCGAGCGGGCATACGACACGTCCCCGTCCACGACGACGCCCACGTCGAAGCTCGTCCCCCCGACGTCCGTCGCGACCGCGCGCTCGAACCCGAGCTGCGCGGCCAGCGCCCGGGCGCCCAGCATCCCTCCCGCAGGGCCGGAGGAGAGCAGCGAGACGCCCCGCTCCTTGGCCTCATCGACGGAGTAGACGCCTCCGGCGGAGTGCATGACGGCGACGGCCCCCTCGTGACCGCGTGCGCGGAGCTCGCCGCGCATGCGGTCCAGGTAGCCGCGGACGGAGGGGGTCAGGTAGGCGTTGAGCACGGTCGTCGACGTCCGCTCGTACTCGCGGAGGACGGGCGCGAGCTCGCTCGACGTCGTCACGAACCACCGCGCGCGGCCATTCGTCCGCCCCACCGACTCGAGCCAGGAGCGCAGCGCGCGCTCGTGCTCGGGGTTGAGGAAAGACCAGAGGAGGCTGACGGCGACCGCTTCCACCCCTTCCGCCCGCAGGCGCTCGGCGAGCTCGTCGAGGCGCTCCAGGTGCAGCGGGACGACGATCTGCCCGCGACGGTCGACGCGCTCGTCGATCCCGAAGATGCGCGACCGGGGGACGAGGGGGTCCGCCTTCTCGAGCCGCGCCGTATCGGTGATCTCGGCCTCCGAGAGGCCCGCGACCTTCTGCACCGTGCGCCCGATGACGATCGCGTCCTCGTGACCCTTCGTCGTGAGAAGCGCGGTCTTCGCGCCCGTGCGGGTGATGAGGACGTTCGTGGCCACGGTCGTCCCGTGGGCGAAGATCGCCGTCTGCGAGAGCAGCTCCTCGAGCGAGAGGCCGAGCGCCGCCGCCGCCTCGGTGACCGCCGCCACCACGCCGCGCTCGAACTCGGGAGGGGTGGAGGGCGCCTTGGCGCGGGTGATCGCCCCGGACGCGTCGCGCACGACGCAGTCCGTGAACGTCCCGCCGCTGTCGACCGCGACCACGTAGCCCATGGCTAGGCGTGCACGAGCGGGCGAGCGCGGTCCCGAACCCAGGCGTGGGAGAGCGCCGCGTCGTCGAGGACGGGGTCGCCGAGGCGCGCGATCTCGGTCTCGAGGAGCCCGAAGCAGCCCGGGCAGTAGAACTCGCGCAGCTCGAACCGGTCGCCGTTGACGTGATGGGGGTTCACGTGCGGGCCGATCCGCTGCACGGGGTAGCGGGCGGCGGCCGCAAGCGACTTGTATGGCTCGCTGGCAGGGCCGAGGACGTACCCGCACGCGCAGCGGTAGCGGAGCTCGTCCCCGTTCGGGTCGTAGAAGAGCAGCTCGGAGAGACGGACGCCCTGGCTCGGCGCGTCCCAGGGGTCGGGCTCGGCCGGCTCTCCCTGCGCCCCCGCCGCACGCCGCCGCTCCTCGAGCAACCCGCGCCGGCAGGCCGCGGTCGCCTCCTCGTCGACGTCGAACGTGCCCTCGGCGAGCACCACCCCGTACACGCGGCTCGCCCACTCGCGGGAGACGAGCGCGCGCTCCACGTCCGCAGCGACCCGCGCGGGATCCCGGCGCAGCGGATCGCCGTAGCCTCCGCCGCCCATCGACATCGTGAAGTAGACGTCCCCTGCCCGCATGGAGGTGACGGCGTAGGCGCCGCACACCTCGAACGTCCCTTCCAGCTCCGCGAACGACTGGGGCACGAGGCCGGCGGCGAACCGCTCGAGCACGTTCGAGCCGCGCAGGAAGGCGAAGTGGTTCGTGGTGGAGGGGTAGCCCCCGCAGAGCCCGGGCGACTCCGGTTGCTCCACGCCGAACGTGTGGAGGATCTTGGTCGGGATCTCCTCCACCCCGTGCGCGACGTACATCATGCTGATGCCCGCCCCGCCGCGGAACATGCCGGGTCCACCCGAGTCCTCCGTCTGGCGGCGATAGAGGTAGAGGATCGGGTAGCGGAGCTCGTAGCTCTCGACGTCCGCGATCGTCGCCCGCAACGAGCTCGTGTGCCCGCCGGTGTCGATGCCGTCCCGGTGGCAGAGCGCTCCGCCGCCGCCGGCCATGCCGTCGAGGAGCGGGCCTCCGAAGGGCCGCCCCTCGGCGTCGGTCCCGAAGAGCTCCTCGAGCGCCTTGACCCCCTGCCAGCCGGCCATGGCGCGGTCGCGGTAGCGCTCGCTCGCGGCCAGCATCTTCCCCAGCGTGATGCTGGCGAGGTTTCTGACCTCCCAGATCGCCGTCGTCGTCGACTTCGACACGCCCGCCGGGTGGCTCGCGTGGACGACCGTCCCGGGCCGCGACTCGACCCTGAGGACCCGGGCGACCCCCGCCGGCGACCAGGGGATCTCCCAGCACAGATAGACCATGACGGCGGCCAGGACCCCGCCCACCAGGCCGTGCTCCGTGCAGTTGATGACCGCCGGCGCCTGCTCCGCCGTCTCGCCGAAGTCGAAGGTGAGGCGCTCCCCCTCCTTCCTCAGCGTGACCTGGCAGTCGTAGATCCGGTCCCCGAACTCGATGTAGCCGCGGTGCCGCCAGGTGCCGTCCGGGAGCTCGAGCAGGCGCGCGCGCAGGCGATGCTCCGTGTAGTCGATGACGTCCTCCATCGCCGCGAGCACCGTCTCCGCGCCGAACTCCCGGATCGTGTCGAGCAGGCGGCGCCGGATCGCCTGCACGGCGGCGATCTTCGCCCGCAGATCGAGGGCGAGCAGGTCGGGGAGGCGGGAGTTGCGGAGGTAGGTCCTCTCGATGTCCTTGCGGACGACGCCGCCCTCGACGATCTTGATCGGGCCGATCACCGGCTGCTCGCCGAAGATGTCCGACGCCTCGACCTGCACCTGCCCCGCCGTCGGACCCCCGACGTCGATCACGTGCAGCGAGGCGCCCGCCCAGGCGACGAGCTCGCCCTCGTGGAAGATCGGCGCCACCGTCTGGACGCAGTTCTGGTGGCAGACGGAGACGTACGGGTCGTTGCAGAGAAAGACGTCGTCGGGCCCGAAGCCCGGGTTCTCCCCGTACTCGACGAGCAGGTGCTTCACGTGCGGCGACAGCGTCGTCGCCTGTGCGCAGATGAAGTTGTCGATGTAGACGAGGTCTCCGGAGGCGGTCATCAGGCCGGCGTTCATGTCGAAGACCTCGGTGGCGACCGGGGAGCCGGAGGTGCGGCTGATCGTCAGCGCCCCCTCGTCGTTCAGGTACCAGAGCCGGTGGCGCAGGATCTCGAACGTGGAGGGGTCGAGCCGCAGCCGAAGCCCGGGAAGCGCGGCGGTCACGACCGCACCGCCTCGGCCAGCTCTTCCTGGACCTCGTCGAGGACGGGCCGCCACTCGTTCCCGCGGACGCCGGGGACGATCAGCGACGGAAGCTCGTCGAGGGTCACGACCGCGCCGAAGTACGTCTCCACCTTGGCCAGGGTGTCCTCGTGGAAGGCAGGACGGGGACCGGCGACGCAGTCCCGGACGACGACGACGTCGAGATCCCGGTAGTAGGCGTCCCGGATCGTCGTCTCGACGCAGAACTCCGTGTTGCAGCCCGAGATCAGGAGCAGCTCGATCCCGAGCATCCGAAGCTTCGTGTCGAGCGTCGTCTCGAACAGCACCGACGCCCGGTGCTTCTCGATGATGTAGTCCTCCGGCCGCATCGCGGGCACGATCTCGTCCGCGAACTCGACCTCCCACGTGCCCCGGAGACAGGGGGTCCAGCGCTGCTTCGCCTGGTGGCTCGGGATCCGCCGCCGGCGCCGGGTCACGTCCTCGGGGAAGTGGATCTGCTGCGACCAGAAGACGGGGATCTCATGCGCGCGGGCGAGGTCGACCAAGCGAAGCAGGGCGGGGATGATCGCGCGCTGATTCGCCGTGCCGACGCCGGACTTCTCCATCCTGCTCTCCGGATGGCAGAAGCCCTTCTGCATGTCGATCACGAGCAGCCCGGTCACGCGCGGGTCGATGAAGGGCTCATGGGGGGCGGAGGCCGCTGTGCTCACTGGATCACCTCGTTTCGCGATGTCGGGTTGCCGTCGCGCGCGAGCGCGGACCGTGGCCGAGGTCGGACACGAGCGTGTCGATGTCGCGCTCGACGCTCTTCAGATGCTCGATGAGGCGTCGACGTGCCGCCCGCCGGTCGCCCGCGCGGATGGACGCCTCGATCCGGGAGTGCTCCTCGAGAGACCGCTCGGGTCGCCCGGGGATGTCCCACACCGCTGCGCGCTCGCGGAGAAGCTCCCTGCCGAGAGCGTCGGCGAGCTCGACGAGCGGGGTGTTTCCAGTCGCCGCCGCCAGGGAGTGGTGGAAGAGGACGTCGGACTCGACGAGCGCCGCCACGTCGTGGTCACGCTGCGCCCGGCGCATCTCGGAGAGGGCGGTGCGCATCCCGGCAAGACCGGCCGCTTCCTGTCTCTCCGCGGCGAGCTCGGCCGCGAACGCCTCGAGCCCGCGCCGGACCTCGAGCAGATCGTGGACGCGCGCGGCGTGGCGGAGGGTCCAGCTCCGCCACTCCTGGCGAAGCCGCTGCGGGTCGTCCACCGTGCTCGCCACGAAGGTCCCGGTTCCATGCCGGATCTCGACGAGTCCGAGGGCGTGCAGGAACTGGATCGCCTCGCGGACCGTCCCCCTGCTCACGCGGAGCTGCTCGCTCAGCTCGCGCTCGCTGGGGAGCTGCTCGCCGGGAGCGAGCGTCCCGTTCTCGATCAGGTGCCGGAGCCGGCTGCTCACCTGCTCCTTGAGCGGGAGCGGGCGCACGGGGGCGAGCACGACGTCGCCCGTCAGCGGATCCGGCTTCGTCCCTGCTCGCATCCTCCCTCCCCTACGCAGTCGTCGCTCGGGCTGCCCCCGGCGCGCGCTCGAGGCGAAGAGCGCGCAAGGCGAGGATGTCCACGACGACCCGCGCTCCCACGCGAGCCGTGTTCCCGGAGGGGTCGAGGAACGGCGCGACCTCCACGCAGTCGGCCGCGCCGATCGGCCCGGAGGCGACGAGCTCGAGCCCGCGCACGAGCTCGCGGCCCGTCATGCCCCCGATCTCGGGGCCGCAGGTCCCCCACGCGAACGCCCCGTCGAGGACGTCGATGTCCACGGACAGGTAGGTGGTCTCCGTGCCGTCGGTCGCGATCTCGAGCGCGCGGGTCGCGACCTCGTCGATCCCCAGCCTGTCGAGGTCGCGGATCGTGAAGACGGTCACCCCCTGCTCCTCGGCCACCTGCTGCTCGAGGCGGGGGTTCGCCGCGCCGTGCGCGCCGATGATGACGACGTTCCTCCCTTCGACGTTCGGGAGCTCGAGCGTCCGCGCCACCGGCGAGCAGTGGCCGAGCCGCTCGCCGTCGATCTCCGGCGCCGTGTCCAGGTGCGTGTCGAACATGATGAAGCCCATCCGCCCCTGGGTGTGCCGGGCGAGCGCGGCCGCGCCGGGAATCGTGGTCGCGTGGTCGCCGCCGAGCAGGATCGGGAAGCAGCCGGCGGCGTAGATCTCGTCCAAGGCCTGCGCGGCCCGCTCGAACGTCCGCGCGGCGTTCCCGGGCACGGGATCCACGTCGCCGCAATCGACGAGCGTGATGCTCGCCGAGTAGGTGACGCCGTAGTCGTAGTGGTAGCTCTCGCCGAAGGCGAAGTGCGAGGAGGCGTCCCGTATCGCACGCGGGCCGTGGCTGGCGCCGGGCCGCGTCACGGTGGTGCTGTCGAAGGGCAGACCGAGCACGGCGGCCGTGGCCCCGGCCTCCGCGAGCGCGGTCCGGTTTGGCGGCACGTGCGGCGCGCGCAGGAACGTCGCGATGCCTGCGTGGAGAATCGCCATCTCAGGCCTCTTTCCTCGTCGGGGTTCCGTGAAGCCGCTCGGCGGCGGCGCGAACCGCGTCCACGATGTTGTGGTAGCCGGTGCAGCGGCAGAGGTTGCCGGCGAGCGCCTCCCGCACTTGGCGCTCGTCGGGCACGCCGGAGAACTGCGCGAGGACGTAGGTCGCCGTCATCAGGAAGCCGGGAGTGCAGAAGCCGCACTGGAGCGCGTGGTGCTCGCGGAACGCCTCCTGCAGGACGCTGAGACGTCCGTTGGCGGCGAGGCCTTCGACGGTGGTGATCTCGGCGCCCTCGCACTGCACCGCGAAGAGCAGGCACGACCTCGCCGGCTCGCCGTTCAAGAGGATGGTGCAGGCGCCGCAGACGCCGTGCTCGCAGCCGAGGTGCGTGCCCCGCAGCTCGAGATCCTCGCGCAGGAGGTCGGCGAGGAGGCGGCGCGGCTCGACGCTGCGCTCGACGAGCTCGCCGTTGACGCGCAGGCGAAGCGAGCACGACTCGGCGAGGCGCACGGTCATTCCTTTCCCTCCGCGCCGGCGCGGTGGGAGGCGAGACGCAGCGCCCGCACGACGAGCGCGCCGGCCACCTCGCGCCGGTACTCCGCGCTCGCCTGGGTGTCGGTGAACGGGTCGATCGTCTTCCGCACGTGCTCGGCCAGCGTCTCGAACAGCTCCTCCGTGGGCGCCTCTCCTGCCGCGATCTCCCGCACGCCGGGGATCGCCACCGGCGTTCCCCCCACTCCGCAGAGTGCGAGCCGGGCGTCCGCGAGCGTGCCGTCGTCGGCGGCGTGGAGGAGGGCGGCCACGCCGACGAGCGCGAACGCGCCGTGCACGCGGGCGACCTCGAGGAACGCCCAGCCCGCACCCTGCGGCAGGGCAGGGAGCTCGATCGCGACGAGGAGCTCGGTGGGTGAGATCGCGGTCGTGAAGGGGCCGATGTAGAAGTCCGACGCGGGAATCGCCCGCGCGTCGTCCTGGCCTCGAACGTGCATCGTGGCCCCGAGCGCCACCGTCACGGCGGGGATTTCCGCGGCGGGATCGGCGTGGGCGACGCTTCCGCCAACCGTGCCCCGCGTCCGGATCGGGATGTGCGCGACGAACCCGAGCGCCTCGTGGAGCAACGGCAGGCGGTTCTCGACGCCGCCGTCGAGCTCGAGCCGGCGCTGGCGCGCCATCGCGCCGATCCGCACCGCGCCGTTCTCGTGGACGACCTGATCCAAGCCGTCCACGCCGTTGACGTCCACGATCACGCCCGGCCGGATCACGCGAAGGTTGAGGAGCGGCACGAGACTCTGGCCCCCGGCGAGAACCTTCGCCTCCTCGCCGTGCTCGGCGAGCGCCTCGAGCGCCTCCTCGACCGTCGCCGGCCGGCAGTAGCGGAACGCGGCAGGCTTCACCGGGCCCCTCCCGCAGCCGGCACCGGGCTCCCCGGGCCTACCTTCCCTATCAGGCCGAGGACCGCCTCCGGCGTGAGCGGGAGACGCGTGACCGTGGCCTCGAAGGGTCGGAGCGCGTCCTCGACCGCGGACGCGACGGCCGCAGGCGAGCCGATCGTCCCCGCCTCGCCCACCCCTTTCATCCCGCCCGGGATGAGCGGGGAGGGGGTGACGAGGTGATCGAGCCTGGGCCTGGGGATCTCGAGCGCCGTCGGCAGGAGGTAGTCCATGAACGTCCCGACCCGCGGCTGGGCGTCCTCGTCGTAGGCCAGCTGCTCGTAGAGCGCCATGCCGATTCCCTGTGCCATCCCTCCGTGGATCTGCCCCTCGACGATCATCGGGTTGAGGAGCGTCCCCGTGTCGTGCACGTAGGCGTAGTCGAGGAAGGAGACGAGGCCGGTCTCCGGGTCGATCTCCACGACGGCGATGTTCACGCCGTACGGCCACGCCATCTGGGGCGGGTCGAAGACCTCGATCGCCTCGAGCCCGGGATCCATGCCCTCGGGCAGGTCCGCGGGCCGCAGGTACGCGGCCCGGCCGATGTCGGCCATCGTCACGTAGCGCTCGGGCGAGCCCGCCACGGAGATGCGGCCTCTCTCGATCTCCAGGTCGTCGACTGCCGCCTCGAGCATGTGCGCCGCGATCTCGAGCACCTTGCGCCGCACGGTCCTCGCCGCCTTGGCGACGGCCGCTCCCCCGACGGAGGCGGAGCGGCTCGCCCCCGTGCCGTAGCCGGTGACCGGGCAGAGCTGCGTGTCCCCGGTGACCACGGTGACCTGATCGAGGTCGACGCCGAGCTCGTCCGCGCACAGCTGGGCGAGGCCGTTGGTGAACCCTTGGCCCATCTCGCAGAGGCCGGTGAAGACGGTCGCCTCGCCGTTCGTCTCCATACGAACGTGGCCGATGTCGTAGCCGCCCGAGAGCACGCCACCCTGGTTCAGGAGGCGCGACGGGCCGAGAGCGGTGTTCTCCACGTAGAAGGAGAGGCCGACGCCCACGAGCCGGCCTTGCTCGCGCATGCGCTGCTGGCGCTCCCGCCAGCCGGAGTAGTCGACGAGCTCGAGCGCCTTGTCCAGGCAGTCCTCGTAGCGGCCGCTGTCGAAGACGTGGTGGAGGCCTTTGTAGGGGAAGCGGTCGGGCGGGATCAGGTTGCGGCGCCGGACCTCCGCCGGATCCATCCCCAGCCTGCGGGCGACCTGGTCGACGAGGCGCTCGACGGCGAAGTTGGCCTGCGGCTGCCCCCAGCCGCGGAAGGAGCCGAGCGGCGTCTTGTTCGTGACCACGGCGCGAGCGCGCACGCGCGCGTTCGGGATCACGTAGACGTTGGTCATCATCACGGAGGTGAGCCAGACGGGCCCGTAGCTCACGGTGTGCAGCGCCGCCCCCATGTCGCCGAGGATCTCGGCCTTCACGCCGGTGATGACCCCGTCGGCCCGAGCCGCCATCGTCGCCTCGATCACCTGCTCGCGGGCGTGCACGGTCGCGAGGAACGACTCCGCCCGGTCCTCCACCCAGCGGACCGGCCGACCGGTCTCGCGCGCGGCGAGGGCGACGGCCACCTCCTCCGGGTAGAAGTGGAACTTGGCCCCGAACCCGCCCCCGACCCGCGGCACGATCACCCGGATCCGGGGCTCGGGGAGGCCGAGCACCCACGAGAGGAAGTCGCGCGCGATGTGCGGGATCTGGCTCGAGGTCCACAGGGTCAGCTCGTCCCGAAACGTGTCCCACTCCGCGAGCACCCCTCGCCCCTCCAGGGGGCACGCGAAGATGCGCGAGAGGTCGAACCGCTGCGTGACGACGACATCCGCTTCGCGGAGGGCGGCGTCCACGTCGCCCATCTCGGCCTCGAAGGTCGCGGCCACGTTGTCCGGCCAGTCGTCGTAGAGCAGCGGCGCCCCTTCGGCCAGCGCCGCTTCGGCGCTGGCTACCGCCGGGAGCGGCTCCCACTCGACCTCGATCAGCTCCCGGGCGTCCTCGCCCACGTATGGCGAGTCCGCTGCGACGAGCGCGACAGGCTCGCCCACGTAGCGCACCCGGTCGCGGGCGAGCGCGTAGTACGGCGTCTCCCGCTGGCCGTGGAAGAGGTGGTTGAGCGGCTGCGGGGGGAAGTCGGGGGGAAGGTCGGCCCCGGTCAGGACGAGGCGGACGCCGGGAACCGCCGCCGCGGCTGAGACGTCGATCGCCTTGATCCGCGCGTGCGGGTACGGGCTGCGCAGGAAGACGGCGTGGAGCATGCGCGGGCGCGTCAGATCCCCGAGATACCGGCCGCAGCCCGTAAGCAGCTCCGGATCCTCCCTCCGGGGAAGAGACTGCCCGACGTAGGTGGTGGTAGGACCTCTAGACGTGCAATTTTTCTACCGCACGCCGCCGCGGGGTGTCAATGCCCACCCAGCCCGTCCGGCTCGGCTACGCGGCGGGGCGGCCGAGCAGCTCCTCGAGAAGGATGGGGTCGAACGCGTCGATCCCGTCCAGCCGCTCCTCGAGGTTCTCGTACCCCGCCCACGCCTCCAGGTCGGCGGCCAGGTCCCCCGACCCGTAGCCGAGCTCGCGGAGCCGGCCCCGGATGCGACGGGTGAGGTCGGCGGTCGCCGGCACCCACAGCTCGCGCGGGGTCGAGCCGAAATAGCGCTCGTGCAGGCGGTAGAGACGGTCGAGCTCCGTGAGCGGCTCCGGGTGGTCGTCCACGCGGAGGTCGACGACGATGCCGCTCCCCCCATAGCCCGCGCCGACCCGGACGACCTTGAGGGCGGCCGCCTGCTGCCCCCGCCGGTCACCTCCCGCAGCCTGTGCGGCCTTGAGCGCGGCGAGCAGCCGCTCCGCGAGCGGCCCCTGCGTGGCCTCGAAGGTCTCCGCCATCGCGTCCACGGTCTCCTGCGAGACGAGCATGTTCCCCTGGGCCGCGTAGCCGGGGCCCAGACGCCCGCCCGCCCACGGTGTGCACTCGGCGCCCGTGAACGTCGCCGCCCGGCCACCCCGATCGACGATCCCGACCTGGCGCTTCTCCCTGCCTTCGTCGCCGGCCTTGAGGCGCTCGAGCGCCTCCTCGGCCGGGACGCCCTCGCGGAGCAGGGCGAGGCCCTCGCGGCCGTAGCGCACCTCGATCCACGACTGCGTCGCGATCGCGCCCACGCCCGCCTCCGCCCAGGGCGTCAAGGCCCCGATCGCCGGGAACTTGGACTGGACCGCGACCCCCCACTCCGACCGCTCCCCGTCGTAGGCGACGAGCGAGTAGGTCGAGACGCGGACGGAAACTCCGCGGGCACGGGCGTCGACCGTCGGAGGACGCATCGCCGATGGTCTACCTGCTGGAAGGGGTGGCGCGCCACGGCCTCGAGATCGACCTCGATCCCGAGCCTGGAGGGCCGCTGGCACCGACGAGCACGCCGTCGGGCTCGAGGGCGCGGCAGGCCCGTCAGGCGCTCGCCGCCTCGCGAACGTCGATGGCAGCGTGCGCACGGTCGCGCGCCCATCGCCGCTGCGGCCAGGCCTCGGCCAGCTCGAGCGCGAAGGCTTCGTCGAGGTAGGCCCTGCTCGCGCAGGGAGACGCCGCGGCGCGTCGAGCCGCCGGGCCGTAGAGGGCGGTGACAGGGCGCCTGCAGGAGGACGCCCGGCCGCCTCGGCCCGGCCGGCGCTCACGCCCGTTCGCGGCGCGCTGCCAGACGAGCCTCGGCCAGGAACGCCTCGACCGCTGGAGCCCGGCTGGAGCCCGGACGCGCGTACATCCGCACCTCGTCGGCGAGCGCCGCGCCGGCGCGCACAAGGAGGCTTCGCGGCTGCGCCCGGCGCGGCGGGAGGGCGTCGTCGCTGAGCACGGCGAGCCCCATGCCCGCCTGCGCGAGCGCGAGCAGCGCCGCCGGGCTCGAGCTCTCGTGCACGATGAGCGGCTCGAAGCCGGCCGCACCGCACGCGGCCTCGAGCTGCACGCGGGAGCGGAACCCGGCGGGGGCGAGGAGGAGCGGCTCGCCGCGGAGCTCCGACACGTCGAGCTGTGTTCGCCGCGCGAGGCGATGCTTCGGCGGGGAGACGACCACGGTCCGGACGCGATACAGGACGAAGGAGTCGCGGCCGTCGCTGCGGCCCGTCCCGACGGCGAGATCCGCGGCGCCGGCGGCCAGGTCGGCGAGGGGATCGCCGCCCGCAGGCTCGCGGAGGCGGACGGCGATGCCCGGGTTCTTCGGGCGAAACTCGGCGAGCACCCCCGCCAGGAACCGGGCGACGTGGGGCGGCAGGCAGCTGACGGTGACGAGGCCCGTGCGCCCTGCGCGCAGCTCGCCGGCCAACGCCGAGAGCTCGTCGGCAGCCCGGACGAGCGCGTCGCATCGCTCGAGGAGCTGGCGGCCCTCCCACGTGGCCCGCACGCGCCGGCCGTGCCGTTCGAAGAGCCGTACGCCGAGCTCCCGCTCGAGCGCCTGCACCTGCTTCCAGAGCGCAGGCTGGCTCAGATGGAGCTGCCGCGCCGCCGCGGAGTAGGTGCCGGCGCGGGCGACGGCGACGAAGGAGCGGAGCCGCCGGACGTCCATTTCCGATTTGGAAGTGTATGAGCGAAAAGTCTGTAATGGACGCAGTAGAAGACCCGCCGTAGGCTCCCTGAGAACCGCCCATCAGAGGAAAGGAGCACCCATGGGGGCGCCGACGGACACGCGTGCGGCGAGCAAGGCTCTCGCCAGGCGGCTCTGCATCGACCTCTTCAGCGAGGGCCGCATCGAGGCGCTACCCGAGCTCGTGACCGAGGACTACGTCAACCACAACCGCATGCCGGGCATCAGCCCGGGCCGGGCCGGGCTGGAAGAGGTGGTGCGGATGGTGCGCGAGGGCTTCCCCGACTTCCGCTACACGGTCGAGCGCACGCTCGCCGAGGGCGACCAGGTCGTCGTGCACGTGACGGCGCAGGGGACGCACCAGGGCCTGCTCTTCCACCGCTTCCCGCCGACCGGCAGGCACGCAGCCTGGTGGGAGATGCACTGGTTCCGCATCCGCGACGGCCTGGCCGCCGAGCACTGGGGAGTGCGCGACGACGCGGGCATGATCCGGCAGCTCGGCCTCGCCTGAGTCAGAGGCGAGCCCCGGCGGTCGCGAGCAGCAGCCGGTTCCCGGACGGGTCGCGGACCGAGGGCCCGCCCTCGCCCTCCTCCACGCGCAGGCCGGCGCGCTCCACCCGCTCGAGCACGCGCTCGCGCTCCTCCTCGTCCGGGAGGACGATGGTCGCGTGCCGCAGCGCCGCCGTACCCGGGGGCGGAGGGGGCGCGCCCGCGCTCTCCCACGTGTTCGCGCCCAGGTGGTGGTGGTAGCCGCCGGCGGCGAAGAAGGCGGCGCGCGGGCCGAGCTGCGCCATCAGCGCGAAGCCGAGCGTGTCCCGGTAGAAGGCGATGGTGTCCGGGATGGCCGCGACGCGCAGGTGCACGTGCCCCATGACCGTGCCGGCGGGGAGGCCGCCGAACGGCTCCGAGGCGGGCGACTCGAGCTCCCCGAGCAGGGAGTCGAGGTCGAGCGGAAGCGTCGTCAGGCGCGCCGCCACCTGCCCCTCCCAGAGCGCGCGCGGGCGGTCCCAGTAGATCTCGATCCCGTGCCCGTCCGGGTCGCTCAGGTAGAGGGCCTCGCTGACGAAGTGGTCGGACGCGCCCGCGAGCGGCACCCGCTCGCGCGCCGCGTGGGCGAGGAACCGGGCGAGGTCGCGCCGCTCGGGCAGGAGCAGCGCGAAGTGGTAGAGGCCCGTGTAGCCGCGGCCGGGGCGGGCGCCGGGCTCCTCGACGAGCACGAGCAGCTCCCGGCCGTCGACGCCGAGCCGGGCGCGGCCGTCCGCCCGCTCGAGCGGACGCAGGCCGATCGCCTGCTCGTAGTAGGCGAGCGAGCGCCCGAGGTCGGCGACCGTGAGGTGGACGGGGCCGACGGTGGTGCGGGGCGAGATCTCCGCGGCCGCGGGCGCTCCCGCCGCCTGCAGCTCCTCCGGGTCGCGGGGCCCCCGGCCGACGGTCGTGTCCACGGCGTCCCCCTCCGTCTCGCTCCTGCGGGCCGCGCCCTCCGGCCCGCCGCGCCGCTCGGGCTCGCGCCGGGCAGAGTACGCGACCGCGCGCCCGCCGCGTCGCGCCCGGACCGGGACGGCGAGCGCCGTGCCCGGGTCAGTAGTCGAGGTTGCGAACCCCGGGAAGGAGATCCCACCGCCCGCCGTCGCGGCAGCGGCGCCGGTCCCAGTAGCCGGGCGGGGCGAGCGCGCGCGACTTCCGCACCGCGAGCTGCTCGAGCCGCAGCGCGCGGAGGTGCGCGAACCCGAGCTCGCGCGCGAAGACGTACACGAGCTGGACCGCGTAGCACTCGGTCTGCGCCTCGCCGAGCCGCACCTGCGCGTGGATCCGCTCGTGCAGGACGGTGGCGAGCGCGTACGCGCGCTGCCCGTTCGGCTGGCGGGTGAGCATCAGCGCCTGGACGTCCGCGCACGACCTCGGCGAGATGTGGATCCAGCGCGGCTGACCCGCGAGCCAGAAGCCGGAGAGCCGGCGCGGGTCGTTGTCGAAGCCGGCGCTCTCGACCACGGACGGCCAGTCCTCGCGCGACCAGCAGGCGACCGCGACCAGCCGCGGCGCGCCGAGCCGCTTCATGGTTCGGTAGAGCCGCTCGCCCAGCCGCACGTGCTTGATCGACCGGCCCACGTAACGGACGCGCGCCGGCAGCCGGGGAGCGTCCTCGTACGTGCGCGCGGGTGGCCGCGGCGGAGCGGGCTCGAGGGGAGGAGGCGGCGGGGGAGGCGGCGCCGGGGGCGCCGGGGGCGCCGGCGGCGCGGCGAGCCGGTAGCTCCAGAAGCCAAGCGTGTCGGGGGCCGCGTCGGCGACCTCCCCGGCCGAGGTCCCGCTGACGACGGCGAAGCCGAAGGCGGCCCCGATCCCGAGGTCGGACGCGCGGAAGATCCAGGCGTCGAAGCCCTGCGCGTCGCACCGGGCAGCGACCGGCACGCCGGCGTCGACCCACCGCGCTCCGTCCCAGCGCAGCACCCCCCGCTCGCCGGTGGCGCCGAGGACGTAGAGCGCGTAGTCGGCCCCCACCGCCGCCCCGGTCGCGGGGTTCTGATCCACGTCGAGGAGGACGAGGACCACGTCCGCGCCGGTGGCGCACGCCCGGTTGCCGTAGACGACGCCGATGCCCACGACGGCGCCGTCGTCCACGACCAGGACGCGGGACACATCCGCGCCTCCCGCCT
>DATLYP010000116.1:0-28639 GCA_035574655.1 Gaiellaceae bacterium | reverse complement strand
CCGCTCGGGATCACGACGGCCTCGACGCCCGGCGCGACGGGCTCGATCGCGGGAACGATGTCCTCCCAGGAAGTCTCGCGGTTCACGTCTGTTTCGCTCCCGTCGGTTCGGACGTTGTCGCGCCGCGGCGCGGCCGGCGCGGCCGGCGCGGCCGGCGGGGCGGCTCGCAGCCGCCCTCCCCCCTCACCCGCTCCGCGCGCCGGGGGCGGCGCCCGCCTCCCGCGCCTCCGCGGCGAGCGGGCCGCGCAGCAGGCGCGCCCCTCGGAGCAGGTAGCTCTCCCCCTCGTCCATGAGCACGAGCGGGGTGGGCGCGCGCACGACGCCCCCCTCCACCCGCGCCGCCACCCAGGGGAGGAAGCGCCGGACCCCGCCGCGGCCGGTCACCTCCAGGCCGAGCACCTGCTCCTCCTCACGGTCGGCGAAGACCCCGTCACCTCGCCGACGCGCACCCCGTGCACACGGACCTGGGAGCCGAGCGTCGCCTCGAGCAGCGTCCGCGGAGAGAGGGCCACGTGCGGGCTCTACCCGCCGCGGAGCGGGCGGCAAACGCGCGTTTCGCGGCGGCGCCGGAGAGGAACCCGGGATCCGGCACACGCAAGCGAAACGAAAGGAGACGCGATGTACATCGGCGGAGGCGTGCTGGCGCTCATCCTCATCATCCTGCTCATCATCTGGCTCACCTGATCGCCTCGGGCGGCGGGGTCAGCGCCTTCTCGATCGTCACCCGCGTCCCGGACTCGGTCGCCGACACGTCCACGGCCGCGAGCGAGCGCATGAGGCGCAGCCCGAGGCCGCGATGCTGACGCGGCTTCCCCGGCGCCCACCGGCCGGCGTCCTCGATGGAGACCCTGACGACCCCCGCCTCGAGCTCGGCCCGCAGCTCGATCGCGGGCTCGGCGGGCGCGGCCGCGTGCTCGAGCGCGTTCGCGCACGCCTCCCACGCGGCCAGCACGACGTCATGCGCCTCCTGCCCCTGCCCGCCGGCGCCCTGCAGCCAGACACGCAGCGCGTCCCGGGCGAGCTCCAGGGAGCGGACGTCGCGCGCGAGGCGGAGGGAGAAGGGCTCGGGGGCGACCGCGAGCAGCCGGGCCGCGAGCAGCACGGCGTCGTCGCCGCGCCGGTCCTCGACCACGCGCTCGAGGACGTGCTCGAGCAGGCGCTCGGGGTCGCGGGGCCCCTCGCGTACAGCGTCCAAGAGGCGGGCGAGGCCGACGTCGATCGACTCGCCGCGGCGCTCGACGAGGCCGTCCGAGTAGAGGAGGAGCATGCTGCCCACGGGAAGCGTGATCGCCCGCTGCGGGTACTTGCCGTTCGCGCCTGCGCCCAAGGGGAGCCCCCGGCCCCCCTCGAGCAGCTCCACGCGGCCGTCCGGGTAGGCGACGAGCGGCGGGGGGTGGCCCGCGCACGTGAAGCGGCAGACGCGCGTCCGAGGCTCGAGCACCGCGAAGACGATCGTCCCGAACGTGGTCTCGAGGAGCTGCTCGGCGAGCTTGTCGAGCCGGGCGAGCGTCGAGGAGGGCTTGAGCCGCTCGAGGGTGAAGGCGCGAAGCGCGTTCCGGAGCTGCCCCATGGTGGCGGCCGCATGCACCCCCTTCCCCACCACGTCGCCCACGACCAGGCCGAGGCGGCCGTCCGGGAGCTGCATGGCGTCGAACCAGTCCCCGCCCACGCTCATCTCCACCGAGCCGGGCAGGTAGCGCGCCGCGAGCTGCACGCCCTCGACCCGGGGCAGGGTCACGGGGAGGATGCTGCGTTGCAGCGTCTCCGCGATCGTCTGCTCGGACTCGTAGTGGGCGGCCCGGTCGAGCGCCTGCGCGGCGTGGCCGGCGAGGGCCTCGACGAAGCGGCGGTCGTCGTCGAGGAGCGCGCCCGGAACCTCCCAGGAGAGCAGGAGGAGCCCCTTGCCGAGGCCGCCGGCGAAGAGCGGGACGAGGAAGAAGCTGCCGTGCCCGAGGGGGGCCGCCGCCCTGGCCGCCTCCGGGAACGCCCGGGCGAGCTCCTCTGGGCTCGGGAAGTAGAGCGACCGGCGCCGCCGCAGCACGCGGGGCCCGGGCGCGTCCGCGTCGAGCGGGCGCTCGATCCAGCCCTCGACGAGCTCCTCCGGGTAGCCGCGCCACGCGAGCGCGCTGAGCACCCCTCGCTCCTCGAGCACGACGCCGAGGACGACGCCGTCGGCCGCCACCGCGCCCCCGATCTGCTCGACGGCGATGTCCGCCACGTCCGCGCGCGTGAGGGCCGTGGAGAGCGCCACCGCCATCTCCTGCATGCGCTCCGACTGGCGCCGCAACCGCTGCTCCTCGTCGAAGAGGCGGCTGCGCTCGAGCGCCTGCGCGCACTGGGAGACGATCGCCTGCAGCCAGCGGCGCTCGTCCTCGTCCAGCGCGCGCGGAGAGCGGAAGGAGAGGTGGAGGGCGCCGCGCACGCCGGCGGGCGTCTTCAACGGGAGCGAGACCCAGCCCTGGTCGCGCTGCTCGCCCTCGACGGCGAAGGCCGCCATCTCCTGCGGGGTGAGCGCCCACACCGGCTCCCCGCTGCCGAGCGCGCGCGTGAAGGGGACGTCCGCCTCCGGCCCGTACGACCCCCAGCGCTCGAGCTCGTCCTCGCCCAGCCCGCTGCTCGCCACGATTTCGGCCGCCGCCCCCCGGGAGCCGGCGAGGACGACGAAGCCGGCGTCCGCGCCGACCGACTCCAAGGCGTGCTCGAGGCAGGCGGTGCTCACGTCCGCGGCGGTGGCGGCGAGGGACAGGGCGGACGTCACGGCATGCAGGCGGCGCGCCTCCTCGCCGCGGCGCGCGGCTTCCGCCTCCGCGCGGCGGCGCTCGAGCTGCTCGAGCGCGAGCCCGGCCTGGTCGGCGAAGCGGCGGGCGACGAGCACGGTCGTCGCATCCGGCTCGGGGACGACGCTCCGCCAGGAGACGACGAGCACGAACTCGGTGCGCCCGGAGATCGTGATCGGCGTCCGGAACGAGGAGTGGACGCCCAGGCGGCGGACGAGCTCGCGCCCCTTGCCCGAGGAGGAGCGCTGCACGTCGGGCACGAAGGAGACGCGCAGCTCGCGTGCGGCGCGCCCGAGGAGCGGGAAGTCGTCGAGGGGGATCACGAGCCCCGGCCGCGCGTCCGCCGCCTCCGGGTCGATGGCGAGGAGTTCGAGCTCGTCGCCTCGCAGGCGCCAGAGCACGCCGTAGTCGCTGCCGAACGAGGCGCGCGCCTCGCGGCAGATGGCCGCGGTCACCTCCCCCGCGCTCTCCGCGTGGAAGCGCGGGGCGACCGCGAGGATGCGGTCGAGCGCCAAGCGGGCTTCGCGCTCGCGCTCGTACAGGCGCGCCCGCTCCAGCGCCTGCCCTGCCAGGTCGGCCACGATCACGGCCATCGCCTCAACGTCCTCCCCGACGGCGCCCGCCTGTTCGAAGACGTAGCCCGCCGCGCCCACGACCGAGCCGGCCACGCGGATCGGGCACGCGATCGCGGCCTCGACCGAGGGCATGGAGGCGGCCGTCTCGGGGAAGGCCCGCTCGAGCGCGCCGCGATCGTCCGCACGCAGCACGCTTCCCTCCCGGACCGCCTCGGCGATCAGGCGCGGCGCGTCGAGGGGCACGCGCATCCCTCCCTGATGCCGGACGGCGGCCACCCCCAT
Source organism: Gaiellaceae bacterium (assembly GCA_035574655.1). Classification (GTDB taxonomy): domain Bacteria; phylum Actinomycetota; class Thermoleophilia; order Gaiellales; family Gaiellaceae; genus GMQP-bins7. Next base: position 25,005 of record DATLYP010000116.1, on the reverse strand, counting down.
GGGCTCGTGGACGACGAGCTCGTCGCCCTCGACGAGGGCGACGGCGGCGCCTTGCGCGCCGAGGGCCGCCGGGCTGCGCCCCATCAGCGCGTGCACGACCTCCGCCGTCGTCAGCGCCCGGGAGACCGCGGCGGCGACGTCGCGCAAGGCCGCCATCTGCAGCGTCGTCTCCTCCGCCTCCTTCGCCGCGACCTGGGCCTCGTGGCGGCGGCGCCGGAGGACGGCGGTGAGGAGGACGACGCCCAAGGCCACCGCGAGCGCGACGAGCCAGCGCCCGAGCTCGCCCTCGAGAGCCACACGGCCGGCGGGGAGCTCGACGAGCAGGAGGAGGGCGAGGCCCCACCCGATCCCGATGCAGAGGAGGCCGGGCAAGGGGCCGCCGAAGGCGACGGCGAGCATGACCGCGCCCAAGAGGACGGCGTCCACGGGGGCGTCGGCGAGGTGCTCCCGGAGCAGGAGGTCGAGGGCGACGGCCCCGAGCGCCGCGAGGACGGCGAAGCCGTAGGCGGCGAGCGCGGGCGCCGCGCCAGGGTCCTGCGTCCGCGCCTCGGATCCGGTGACCCCCCGCATGTCCCAAGGCTAAGCGTTCCGGACGGAGCGCCCAGCCTACGCGAGCAGGAACGCGAGCACGGCCAGCGCGAGCACCACGCCGACGGCCAGCGCGACGGCGAGCGCCACCCAGACGAGGACGTGCACGGCCGTCCCCGCGGTGCGGCCCGCGGCCAGCTCCTGCTCGCTGCTGCGCGAGGAGGGGCGCTCCGCCTCCGGCGTCCGGCGCGGGGCGCCGGCGCTGTCCCTCCGGGTCCTCATGCGAGGGCGAAGGAGGGCTTGTGCTCGATGTACTCGACCTCCACCCCGTCGGGGCCGCGGACGAAGAGCGCGCGGCTGGACGGGGCGTCCACGTCCCGCTCGACCTCGAGCTCGCGCGCGCGGGCCTCGCGGCGCGCCTCCTCGACGGAGGAGACGAGCAGCCCGACGTGGTTGAGGAGCGGCCGCTCGGCCGCCGGCGCGGCGCCGCGGCGGAGCACGAGGAAGGCCTCCCCGACGCGCAGGCGCGGCTCGCCCTCGGGTCCCGCCGTCGCCTCGCGCAGGCCGAGCGCGCGCCACGCGCGGGCGCTCGCCTCGGGGTCCGGGACGCGCAGCGCGACCTCCCGGATGTCGACCTCTGCGTCGGGGGGCGCGGGCACGAGCTCGAGCGGGAGCCCCTCGTCGAGCTCAACGGGCACCCGCTCGCCGCCGCAGGGGACGCCGATCGCGATCCCGGCGAGCAGCCCCTGCTCGCGCGGCCCCGGGGCGGCGAAGAGGGTCAGCTTCCCGAGCTCGGGGGCCCGCCCCACGAGGACGAACCGGTCGGTCCGCTCGAGCACGCGGAAGGGGAGGCGGGCGCGGAGCTGGGCTGCGGCCCGTTCCGGGTCGGAGACGTAGAGGGCGACGTGGTCGAGGCGCTCCGGCCGCACACGGCGGGCGTACCCGGCGCGAGCCGGCGGGAAACCGGGCCCGACGGGCCGCGGAGCCGGAGCCGCTACGGGGCGCCGGCGGTGAAGTGGAGGCGGACGCGCGACCCGCCGTCCGCTCCCGCGGGGTGGAGCTCGACCGCATCCCAGACCCGGTGTGCGACGACGAGGCCCCGGCCCCCGCCGGCGGTCACCGGCGGCCGCACCAGCCGGAGAGGGGCTCGATCCCCGGCCCGCCGTCCTCCACCTCGCACACGAAGTCGCCGCCGTCTGCGCCGAAGCGGACGGTGACCGGCGCGCCCCCGTGCCGGAGCGCGTTGCTCGCCGCCTCGCTCGCGGCGAGCGGGAATCGTCGAGCCGCTCCGCGTCCACGCCGAGCGCGGCGGCCTGCTTCCGCGCGAGGCGGCGGAGCTCGCGCTCCACGGCGCGCACGCTACCGGGCGACGTTTGGCGCCGGGGGCGCGGCGGTAGAGAGCCGGCGACCGGCAATGCGACCCGAGGAGGGGCCAGATGACGGATATCTGGACGTACCGCGAGGGAACGGTCCTCACCGACACGAGCGCCGACATCACCGGCTTCGAAGTGGAGGCGCTCGACGGCTCGATCGGCAAGGTGGACGAGGCGACCTACGAGCTCGGCCGCAGCTACCTGATCGTGGACACGGGCCCGTGGATCTTCGGCAAGAAGGTGATGCTTCCGGCCGGGGTCATCCGCCGGGTGGACGAGGCCGCCGAGAAGGTCTTCGTCAACCGCGCGAAGGACGAGATCAAGAACGCCCCCGAGCTCGACGAGACGCTCCTCGAGGAGGACGAGTATCGAACGCGCCTGGGCTCCTACTACGGGCCGGGCGGCGCGGGCTGGCGCGACTGGGAGGACACCGTCTAGGCTCGCGCGCTCTCCGGGGCCGGGTCCGACCGGCCCCGGAGGCTCGTCAGGGCTCCCGGGGAGGCGGGAGCTCCACCCCGGCAGGGACCTCGAGCGACGTCTCCTGCCTCCAGAGCAGGAGCTCCCGGAGCACGGCGAGCAGCGAGCCGGCCACGGGGATCGCGACGAGGGCGCCCAAGATGCCCGCGAGCTCGGCGCCGACGAGCACCGCGCAGAGCACGACGAGCGGGGAGAGCTGCACCGTCCGCCCGTAGACGAGGGGCTGCAGCACGTGGTTCTCGAACTGCTGGTAGCCGACGAAGAAGGCGAGCACGATCGCCGCCCGGATCCAGTCCGTCTCGATCGCGACCACGGTGGTGACGACGACGGCCGCGAGCGTCGCGCCGGCGAGCGGGATGAGGTCGAGGATGGCGACGAGGAGGCCGAGCGCGACCGCGTAGGCCGAGCCGACGGCGAACAGCACCACCGCCGAGGACGTCCCGGCGACGACGCTGATCAGCAGGTTGCCCGTCACGAACCCGGCGATCGTCCGGTACACGTCGTCGAGCACGCGCTGGTAGCGCACCCGCGTGTCCGGCGCCAGGTAGCCGAGCAGGTGCTCGACGGTGCGGGGGCCCTCGAGGAGCATGAAGAACGTGAGGAAGACGATGGTCACGATCCCGACGACGGCGGTGACGACGCTGCGCACGACGTCGAGCACGGGCGCCCCCAGGCCGAGCACCCCGCCCGGGCCCTCCGCCTCGATCGCCTCCCGGATGCGGTCGACGAGCCGGTAGTCGTCCTGCAGGAAGCCGAGCGGCCCCCGCCCGGCGACGAGGTCGTCCACGAAGTCGGGCACCGCCTCCACGAAGTCGCGCACCTGCGCGACGAGCGGGGGGACGACGACGACGCCGAGGCCGGTCATGGCGAGCAGCGCGAGCGCGAAGACGAGGGACGCGGCCCAGCCGCGCGCGAGCCCGCGCCGCTCGAAGGCGGCCACCGCGGGGTTGAGCGCGCACGCGAGCAGCATCGCGATCAGGATCCAGGTGAGCACCCGCCAGGCGAGGAAGCCGAGCCAGAGGACGGTCGCCGCGAGCGCGGTCATGCCGAGGACGGCGAGCACGGTGCGCGGACGCACCGTGACGACCCGCACCTCCGGCTTGGCCATGCGCGCGTGTTCGCCCTCGCCCGCGGATGTCCTGGCGCCCGGAGCGCTCATCGTCCGGGCTGCTCCTCCTCAGCGGTCCTGGACAGCGGCCAGGCGTGCCGGCCGTCCGACGATCCCGAGCCCCTCGACGAGCGTGAGGAAGGCGCGGGCGAACGGCGAGGACTCGGTCCGGCGCCCCACCGCCTCCCAGTCGATCTGCTCGCGCAGGGCGCGCGCCACCTCGAGCAGCGGCTTGAAGTCCGGCTCCTGCTCCGTCAGCGCGAGCAGCTTGGTGGCGAGGATGTCGTCGATGGAGGCGACGAGCATGCGCTGCGCGTGCACCTCCAGCTCGTCCGCCCGCTGGAAGTGGCCGTCCTCCACCGGGCCGCCCGCAGGCCGGAAGATGAGGTCGACGAGGACATCGCCGTCGCGCACCTTGCGGAGCCAGTCCTCCGTCGCCGGCTCCGGGCGCATCCCCGCCTCGACGAGCGCATCCCGGGCGCGCCCGACGTCGCGCTCGCGGAGGTAGAAGTCGACGTCGTGGTCCGTGGGCGGCCCGCCCGCGCCCAGATGGCGAGGCCGCCGCCGAGCATGAAGGGCACGCCCGCGTCGCGGAGCGCGGCCGCTCCGCGCTTCATGGTCGCGAGCAGGTCGCCCAGCGTCTCCCGCGGCGTGATCGGCATCGCCGCCGGGAGATACCCGGAAACCGCGTTCCGGCAACGTGGCCTGCGGGTATCCCCCGTCGGTGACCAGGACGATCCGCGTCGCCGCCGCCGGCGACGTGCACGCCGCCGAGCCCCTGCGCGACCGCATCGCGCGGGCCTTCGCGGCGGCGGCCGAGGAGAGCGACCTGCTCCTGCTCGCCGGCGACCTGACGACGCACGGCCTGCCCGAGCAGGCGGCCGTCCTCGCCGACGCGTGCAGGGGCCTGGCGGCGCCCGTCGTCGCCGTGCTCGGCAACCACGACCACCACGCCGGCCGGGCGCAGGAGGTGAAGGCGGTGCTCGTGGACGCGGGTGTGGTCGTGCTCGACCGCGCGCACGCGATACTGGAGATCGCCGACCTCGAGGTCGGGATCGCGGGCACGAAGGGCTTCGTCGGAGGCTTCTCGGGAGCGGAGATCCCCGACTTCGGCGAGCCCGTCCTCCGCGCCATCTACCGGGAGACGACGCTCGAGGTGGAGGCGCTCGAGCGCGGCTTGGAGGAGATCGCCGGCTGCCACAAGACGATCGTGCTCCTCCACTACGCGCCCACCTCGGAGACGCTCGTCGGCGAGCCGGAGGCGATCTGGGCCTTCCTCGGCTCCGGCCGCCTCGCCGCCCCCATCGGGATGCACCGGCCGGACCTCGTCGTGCACGGGCACGCCCACCGGGGGACCGCCCTCGGCGCGATCGGGGAGGTGCCCGTGCACAACGTCGCCGTCCACGTCACGGGTCAGGACTTCGCGCTCTTCGAGGTCTGAGCGGCCAGCGTCTCGCGGGCGAGGACGAGGTCGGCGAGCAGCTCGGCCCGGCGCTCCGCCCGCCCCTCGTCGGCGCGGAGGACGGCCGAGGGGTGGATGGTGACGAGCGCGGGCACGCCCGAGTCGAGCTCGAGCGGCCGCCCGCGGAGGGCGCCGACGCGCGCGGAGCGGCCGAGCAGCGCCTGGGCGGCGGTCGCGCCGAGCGCGACCACGACCCGCGGCGCCGCCGCCCGCAGCTCCAGGTCGAGCCAGTGCCCGCACGCGCCCACCTCGCTCCAGCTCGGCTTGTCGTGGATCCGCCGCTTGCCCTTGGGCCGCCACTTGAAGTGCTTGACGGCGTTCGTCACGTACACCTCCTCCTCGGCGATCCCCGCCTCCCCGAGGAGCTCGCGGAGGAGGCGGCCGGCCGGCCCGACGAAGGGCCGGCCCGCCCGGTCCTCCGCGTCGCCCGGCTGCTCGCCGACGAACATGAGGCCGCCCGCGGCCCCCTCCCCGAAGACCGTCTGCGTGGCGCGCGCGTAGAGGGGGCAGCGCCGGCAGCCGGCGGCCTCCCGGCGGATCCGCTCGAGCTGGGCGGAGGCGTCCACGCCCCGGCCCTACCCGGCGGGCGCGAGCGCCATGCCCCGCCCCGTCAGCGCCGCCGGCTCCGTCCCCCGTCCCTGCCGGCGGCGGCGCCGCGGCCGGGCTCGCCCTTGAGCAGGCGCTTCGAGATCGACTCCACCGTCTTCAGCGCCTCCTTCTCCTGGCGCAGGTTCTCCTGCAGGAGCTCGACCGCGTCGCGCTGCTTCAGGGCCCGGGCCATCGCCACGAGGGCGCTGTAGGCCGCGATCTCGTAGTGCTCCGTCCGGGCCGCCGCCCCCGTCAGGAAGAGGTCGAGCGTGGCGCCCTTGGGCGGGCTCTCGCCCAGGAAGTCGTCGTGCTCGCGCTTGATCCCCTCGATGCCGGCGCAGGGGCTCCCCTGCGCGCTGCGCCCGAGCTGCGAGAAGACGCGCTCGAGGTTGTGCACGTGCTTCTCCGTCTCCCGGAGATGGGACTGGAAGGCGCGGGCGAGCTCCCGGTCCTTCGCCTCCTCGGCGAGCTTCGGGAGCACCGAGGTCAGCGTCTTCTCCGCGTAGTACATGTCTTGGAGCTCGTGCACGAAGAGCTCCTCGGGTGAGGTGACTGGCATGGGCCTCCTCCGTGCGTCGTCGGCGTGCGTCGTTGGGAAAACCGCGTGCCGGGTGCTACCCGCGCCCCCCGCCGCCTGAAACGCGGTTTGCGCGCCCCGGGCGCCGGGAACGAGGACCGGCGTGCCGAGGGCGATCTGGAGCGGCAGCATCGCGTTCGGGCTCGTCAACGCGCCCGTGCGCATGTACCCGGCGATCGACGAGCACGACCTCGACCTGCACCTCGTGCACGCGCGCGACGGCTCCCGCATCGGCTACCGGAAGGTGTGCAAGGAGGAGGGGCGGCCCGTCCCCGACGACGAGATCGTGAAGGCCTACGAGGTGGACGGGGAGCTCGTGTACCTCTCCGAGGAGGACTTCCGGGCGGCGGAGCGCGACGGCTACAAGACGGTCGAGATCCTCTCCTTCGTGCCCCAGGAGGAGATCGACCCGATCTACTTCGAGCGCTCCTTCTACCTCGGCCCCGACGAGGGGGCGGAGAAGGTGTACGCGCTCCTCGTGGAGGCCATGAGCCGAGCGGGCCTCACCGGGGTCGTCCGCTACGTCTTCCACGACCGCGAGCACAGGGCGCGCTGCGCGTCCGCGAGGGCGCGCTCGTGCTCGCGCGCATGCACTTCGCCGACGAGGTCCGCCCGCTCGAGGGCGTCCGGCCGGCGAAGGAGGCGGAGGTGGAGGAGCGCGAGCTCGCGATGGCCGTCGAGCTCGTCGAGCGCTTCACCGGCAGCTTCGACCCCGGCGCGTACGAGGACCGCTACCGCGCGCGGCTGCTCGAGATCGTCGAGGAGAAGCGGCGGGGACGGGAGACGAGGCTGGCCGTCCCCGAGGAGCCGCGAGCGACGCCCGACCTGCTCGCGGCCTTGGAGGAGAGCCTGCGCCGGCACACGCGCGGGCGGCCCGCCCGCCGCGCCGGGACGGGGCGTGGCCGCCGCGCCCGCGAGCTCACCCGCGAGGCCCTGCGCGAGCAGGCGCGCGAGCTGGGGATCAGGGGCCGCTCGCGGATGACGAAGCGGGAGCTCGCGGCGGCGGTCGAGCGGGCCTCGCGCTGAGCCGCCGGGAGGGTTCACGCGGGCGGGAAGCGGGTAACAGGCGGCCCGTACCGACGACGACGGGAGGTGGAGATGCTCCTCTGGCTGCTCGTGATCCTGCTGATCCTATTCGCCCTGGGCGGCGGCTACGCGGTCAGCAGCCTGCTGTACCTGCTGCTGATCGCGGCGCTCGTGCTCGCGGTCGTGGCGCTCTTCAACCGCTCGGCCGTCTGAGGCGCCCTGGCGCGGCCCGGGACCCCGCTGCGCGCGCACCGGGGTCCCCGCGCCTGCTGCATACTTCGCGTATTCCCGAGGACCCGTACGAGGGGGGTGCGGAAAGCGAGCGGCTCGCCCGCCGCTTCTTCGAGGCGGTCCAGAGCGGACAGGCGACGCGCGTGCTCGAGCTGCTCCACCCCGACGTCGTCGTCGCCGTCCGCCCGGGCCACGTCGTGCGCGGCCGCGAGGCGGCCCAGCGCCTGCTCGCGGAGGACCTCGGCGGGCGCCTGTACGAGCCCGCAGCCGAGGTCTTCCGCCCCCTGGACGAGCGCCGCGTCGCCGTGGAGGGGCGCATCCGGTGGACGGACGACGAGCGTGTGCTGCGCGACGACCCGATCGTGTGGGCGCTCGAGTTCCGGGACGGGCTCGTCTACCGCTCGCTCGGGGCGCACAGCGTGGCCGAGGCGGAGGCGCTGCTCGCGGTCGAGGCGAACGGCCGCGACGCAGGCGGGTAGCGGTCAGCCGTCCCGGGGCTCGCTGCAGGGGCAGGGGCGCCTGCGCCGGTGCAGCCGTCCGCAGGCGACGCAGCGGACCTTCGGCTCGGGCAGCGAGAGCATCCCCAGCCGGGTGCCGAGGAAGACCATGGCGAGCGTCGCCGCCAACGCGACGACCCAGGCGGAGGAGACGGCGCTCACGCTCGCGCCCCCTCCCGCGTCCTGCCGAGCTCGCGCGCCGCGAGCAGGACCTCGCGCTCGTAGAAGGCGATGAAGCCGTCCTGATCGGGCCCCACCTGGTGGACGTAGACGTGGTCGAAGCCGGCCGCCGCGAAGCGCGCGATCGCCTGCGCGTGGGCGTCCGGGTCGGGCCCGCACACGACGTGCTGCGCGAGCGCGTCCTCGCCGACGAGCGCCGCCGCCTCCTCGAAGTGGCGCGGGAGCGCGAGCTCCTGCGAGAGCGACCCGGGGAGGGCCGCGTTCGGCCACCACTCGCGGGCCGTCCGGCGCGCCGCCTCCTCGCGCGCCGCATAGCAGACGGTGAGGTGGCCGTACGCCGGCCCGGACCCGCCCGCGCGCCGGTAGGCCTCGACGAGCGCGGCCTCCGGCGCCGTGCTCACGAGCCCGTCCCCGCTCCGGCCGGCGAGCTCGGCCGCAGCCTCCCCCGACGCGGCCACCACGACCTGGATCGGCTCCGCGGGGAGCGTGTAGACGCGAGCGTCGTGGACGACGTAGTGCCTGCCCTCGAACGTCGTCAGCCCGCCCTCCCACAGCTCGCGCATCAGGTCGATCGCCTCCGCCAGCATCTCCCGCCGCTCGCTCGCGGACGGCCAGCGGTCGCCGAGGATGTGCTCGTTCAGGTTCTCGCCCGTCCCCACGCCCAGGAAGAAGCGGCCGGGGAGGAGACAGGCGCAGGTGGCCGCCGCCTGCGCGACGAGCGCCGGGTGGATGCGGACGAGGGGGCACGTGACCCCGGTTCCGAGGCGCAGGCGCTCGGTGGAGGCGGCGATCGCCCCGATCACGCTCCACACGAACGGGCTCTCGCCTTGGCGGTCGATCCAGGGATGGAAGTGGTCCGAGACGAGGGCGAAGGAGAACCCCGCCTCCTCGGCGCGGACGGCGTTGCGGACGAGGTCGAGCGGGCGGTGCTCCTCGCTCGAGAGCGCGTAGCCGAGCTCCATGGTGAGCCGCGGTTCCCCCGGTCCGCGGGGGCCAAACCGGTTTCCCGCCCGCCGGGCGGGGGGATCCGACCCGAGGCGCACCGGGCGCGGGACCGGGCGGAGCTGCGATCATGCAGGCGATCCGGACCCCGGGTCACGAGGAGCGAAGGATGGCGACCGAGCTGGAGCTTCCCGACGAGATCGTCGCCTTGATCGAGCGGGGCGAGCGCGAGGGCTGCATCGAGCTCTCCGAGCTCGAGGCGCTGCTCGCCGCGCACGAGCTCGACGACGAGACGGTGGCGGAGCTGCACGCGGAGCTCGACCGGCGGGAGATCGAGATCGCCGACGACTGCGCCCGCGAGGGCGCGGAGGAGCCCGAGTACTCGAACGGCGAGCTCGCGGAGGCGACCGTGGACAGCCTGCAGCTCTTCCTGAACGAGATCGGCCGCTACCCGCTGCTGACCGCCGAGGAGGAGATCGAGCTCGCCAAGCGGATCGAGCGCGGCGACCGGGAGGCGAAGGAGCGGATGATCAACTCCAACCTGCGCCTCGTCGTCTCCATCGCCAAGCGCTACCAGGGACACGGCCTCTCCCTGCTCGACCTCATCCAGGAGGGGATCCTGGGGCTGATCCGGGCGGTGGAGAAGTTCGACTGGCGCAAGGGGTTCAAGTTCTCGACCTACGCGACGTGGTGGATCAAGCAGGCGGTGCAGCGGGGCGTGCAGAACCGGGCGCGGACGATCCGCGTGCCCGTGCACGTGGCCGACATCGAGCGCCGGGCGGCGCGCGCCGAGCGGGAGCTCGCGGCGGAGCTCGGCCGGATGCCGACGGAGGAGGAGGTGGCGGACGCCGCCAAGATCCCCCTCGACAAGATCGTGCAGGCGCGGGAGGCGACCCGCAGCCTGACGAGCCTCGACCGCCCCGTCGGGGAGGACGAGAGCGCGACGCTCGGCGAGCTGATCGCCGGCAACGGCGAGCCGGCCACGGAGCTGACCGTGCGACTGGAGCAGGAGGCGCTCGACCGGGCGCTCGCCTCCCTGAGCGAGCAGCAGCGGCGCGTGCTCGAGCTCCGCTTCGGGCTGGCCGGGAACGACCCGATGTCGCTGCAGAAGGTGGGGCAGGAGCTGGGCGTGACGCGGGAGCGCGTCCGCCAGATCGAGCGGGAGGCGCTCGAGCAGCTCGCGCAGGTGCGCGAGCTGATCGAGCTGCGCGACGCGGCCTGAGCCGCCGCGCCCCAGGCCGCGTTTCGGGGCCGGGCGCCGGCGGTATCCCGGCGGCGAAAGGAGGAGCGGTGCCCGACCCCGAGCGCCCCGAGCAAGAGGAGCTGGAGCGCGACGTGGAGGCGTGGAGCCTGCCGGCGCCCCGGCCCCGCCCGCCGCGCCCCCAGCCGCCCGAGCGGGAGCCCGCCGAAAGCGCGGACACAGAGCGCGAGCGCCCCCTCCCCGCCGCGTAGCCTCCCGCCCCCGGACGTCGCGACGGCCCGTTCCCCGGACTCCGGGCGCGGGTACGGAGCGCGCATCGCGCGCGTCCGCACCTGGCACGTGCACGGGAGGTACCTCCTCTACCTGAGCCGCGCCACCGCCCGCGCGTCGGTCCCGGCAGCGGCCGCAGGTCGAGCTCCTCCCGCTCCCGCTCCACCGCCGCCGGCCGCTGCTCCGCTTCGCGCGGGCCCGCCTCCGAGACGGCCCGCTCGTACTCGGGGCCGAAGCGCTCCGCGAGCCGGCCGCGGCGGCGCGCCCGCACGGACGCGGCCACGACGAGCACGAGGAGGAGCGCGGCCGCAACCGCCCCGGCGATCGCGATCCACTCCCAGGCCTCCATCCCAACGGTCTCCATCCCCGCACCCCCTTTCCGTGCCTCGGTTCTCCTTCCCTGCGGCCGGGGACGGGAAACCGCCCGCACCCGGTTTCGCATCCCCCGGGATGGGGCATAGCGAAGGCACGCGACGAGGGGAGGCACCCGTGAACGAGGACCGAATCGAGAGCAAGACGAACCAGGTCGAGGGCGAGACCCAGGAGGCTTGGGGGACGCTGAAGGACCGCGCGGGCGACCTCTCCGAGGACGTCCGGGACAGGGGCGAGGACGTCCTCGACCAGGTCGAGGATCGCTGGGACGACGACGACGAGCGAGACGACGAGCTCGTCGAGCCCTCCTCCACGCGCTAGCGATCCTCGCGCGGACGGGGGCCGGGCTTCCGGCCCCCGTCCGCTCCATCTGCCGGCCGAGGGTCAGGCTGCGGCGGAGGCGAGCGAGCCCGGCCGGCCGAGCAGATGCCGCTCGAACCAGGCGCGAGCGAGCTCCGCCACCCGCTCCAGGGCTCCCGGCTCCTCGAAGAGGTGCGACGCGCCCGGGATCACCTCGAGGGCCTTCTCCCCGGGCAGGAGCTCGAGCGCCTCCCGGTTCAGGCTCAGCACATACGTGTCCAACCCGCCCACGATCAGGAGCGTAGGGGCGCGGACACGAGGGAGCTCGGCCGCGGCGAGGTCGGGGCGCCCGCCGCGGGAGACGACCGCGCCCACCCGCTCGGGCAAGGCCGCCGCCGCGAGGAGCGCGGCGGCCGCGCCCGTGCTCGCCCCGAAGTAGCCGAGGGGGAGCGCGCGCGTCGCCGGGTCGGCGGCGAGCTGCTCGCTCGCCGCACGCACCCGCCCGGCGAGAAGCCGGACGTCGAAGCGGAGCTGGCCCGTCGCGCGGTCGAGGCGCTCCTCCGCCTCCGAGAGAAGGTCGACGAGGCAGGTCGCGAACCCGGCCTCGTTGAGGACTTCTGCGACACGCCGGTTGCGGGGGCTGAAGCGGCTGCTCCCGCTGCCGTGCGCGAAGAGGACGAGCCCCCGGGCGTCCGCCGGCAGCGTCAGGTCGCCGTGCAGGCGCTGCCCGCCCGCAGTGAAGGAGAACGAGCGTCGCTCGCCCGTCATGACCGGGCGACCGGCTCCCTCGCCTGCTCGAGGAGGTCGCGGACCTCCGCGTCGGGGGTCTGCGTGAAGTCCTCGTACCAGAGGCCGACCGCGTCGAACGGCTCGGGCGTGCGCAGGCAGACGACCTCGTCCGCCTCCCGCCGCAGGCTCGCGCACGCTTGGACGGAGGCGATGGGGACGGCGACGACGACGCGCTCGGGGCCGAGCGCGCGCACCGCGCGCACGGCGGCCCGCATGGTGGAGCCGGTGGCGAGCCCGTCGTCGACGAGGATGACGGTGCGGCCGGCGAGGTCGAGCGGCCCGCGCTCGCCGCGGTAGGCGCGCTCCTTGCGCTCGAGCTCCTCCGCCGCTGCCGCGGCCGCGCGGGCGATCGTCTCCTCGCCGATCCCGAGCGCCTCGACCACCGCCTCGTTCAGGACCCGCACGCCGCCGCTTGCGATCGCCCCCATCGCCAGCTCCTCGTGCCCGGGCACGCCCAGCTTGCGCACGACGAAGACGTCGAGCGGCACGCCGAGGGCGCGCGCCACCTCGTAGCCCACGGGCACGCCGCCTCGGGGAAGGGCGAGGACGAGCACGTCCTCCCGGCCCGCGTACGCTCTCAGCTCGTCCGCGAGCAGCCGTCCCGCGTGCCGGCGATCGTGGAACATGGCGGATCAGATCACCCCGCGCCTTGACACGAACCTTGCTCAGGCTACCCGCTCGATCCCGTCCAGAAGCGCCGCCGTCGCCCGTCAGCGGTGGTGCGCGTGCGCAACGGCGTGGCCCTTGCCGCGGCGGATGAGGGCCCGGTTGACGGCGAACGCAAACGGCCAGGCGATCGCGAACCCGCCGAGCAGCGGAAGCCAGAAGAGCGCCTCGTCCAAGCCGGCGTCCATCGCGCCGGGGACGAGGACGATGGTGAGGTTGTCGATGAGCTCCATGACCGCGATGGAGACGGTGTCGGCGGCCAGAGCGATGGAGGCGACCTGCGCGAGCGGCAGGCGGGCGCGGAGAAGCGGGAGCGACGTCAGGCTGTACCCGAAGAGGAAGGCGAGCCCGACGGCGAGGGCGATGGAGGCAAGGTCGCCCCAGCCGAGCGCCGTCGCGACCGCCATCCCCGTCACCTCGCCGAGCAGGCAGCCGGTCAGGCAGTGGTTCGTCGCGCTCGCTGCGAGGCGGTTCAGCTCGCCAGGGGCGGGCACCGCCGCAACGCCCGTCGGCCGGCCGCGCATGACGTCCGACGCTACAGATCGGAGAGGGTCTGCGCGCGGAACATCAGCACCTTGCGCTCGAGGTCGAACATCGCCCCGCCCGCCCCTTCGAACAGGCGGACGAGCACGTCGGCGTCCGCCGTCGTCGGACGGAGCACGTACTCCTCCGCGCCCCGGTCGAGGATGAGCTGGATCGTGAACGCGCCCGGGGCGGCGCGCTCGAGCTCGGTCCAGGAGACCTGGATGGCCGTCACCTGGCGGACGGTGATCCGCTCCTGCGTGCGCTCCTCGCGCGGATCGTGCTGCACGGCGTCCTCCTTTCGCCCGTGTGTCTGCCCGCCGCCACCCTAGACGACGGGGCTCGCGCCACCCGGGGCCGGGCCTCGCACGGGAGCGCCCTCCCTCGCCGCCGGCCGGTCAGGCGGCGACGGTGGGGAGCCCGGCGAGCGCCATCGCCACCTCGTCCTCCGAGTACTCGTGGTCGACGAGCCTGCCGGCGAAGTAGTCGATGTACGCCTGCATGTCGAAGTGGCCGTGCCCGCAGAGGTTGAAGAGGATCGCCTGCGAGACCCCCTCCTCCCGGCAGCGCACCGCCTCGTCCAGCACCGCCTTCACCGCGTGGTTGGCCTCGGGGGCGGGCAGGATCCCCTCCGTGCGGGCGAACTCGACACCCGCCGCGAACACCTCCGTCTGCGTGTACGCGCGGGCCTCGATCAGCCCCAGCTCCTTCAGGTGGCTGACCATCGGCGCCATCCCGTGGTAGCGGAGCCCTCCCGCGTGGAAGGGCGGCGGGACGAAGGTGGACCCGAGCGTGTGCATCTTGACGAGGGGGGTGAGGTGGCCGGTGTCGCCGAAGTCGAAGGCGTACAGGCCCTTCGTCAGGCTCGGGCAGGCCGCAGGCTCGACGGCGATGACGCGGATCGACGAGCCCTCGCGCAGGGCGCGGCCGATGAACGGGAAAGAGAGCCCCGAGAAGTTGGAGCCGCCGCCGGTGCAGCCGATGACGATGTCCGGGTAGTCGCCGGCCTGCTCGAGCTGGAGGAGCGCCTCCTGCCCGATCACCGTCTGGTGCATGAGCACGTGGTTGAGGACGGAGCCGAGGGAGTACTTCGTGTCCTCCCGGGGGGCGGCGGCCTCCACCGCCTCGGAGATGGCGATGCCGAGGCTGCCCGTGGAGTCCGGGTTCTCGGCCAGGATCGCCCGGCCCGCGTTCGTCTCCTGGGAGGGGCTGGGGATGACCCGGGCGCCGAAGGCCTCCATGAGACCGCGCCGGTACGGCTTCTGCTCGTAGGAGACCCGCACCATGTACACCTCGACCTCGAGCCCGAAGACGGCGCCGGCGAAGGCGAGCGCCGAGCCCCACTGCCCCGCCCCGGTCTCGGTCGTGAGGCGGGTGACCCCTTCCTGCTTGTTGAAGTAGGCCTGGGCGACGGCGGTGTTCGGCTTGTGGGAGCCCGTCGGCGAGACGCCCTCGTACTTGTAGTAGATGCGTGCGGGCGTCTCGAGCGCCTGTTCCAGACGGCGGGCGCGGAAAAGGGGCGTTGGGCGCCACTGCCGGTAGACGCGCCGGACCTCCTCGGGGATCGGGACGAAGCGGTCGGTGGAGACCTCCTGGAGGATGATCTGCATCGGGAAGAGCGGGGCCAGATCGTCGGGGCCGACGGGCTGCCCGGTGCCGGGGTGGAGGACGGGCGGCGGCGGCGCGGGCAGGTCGGCGGCGAGGTTGTACCAGGCCTCGGGCAGCCGGCTCTCGTCGAGGACGAACTTGACCTGGTCGGACATCGCAAGCTCCTCTCGTCGGTTCCGTCGGGAGTGTCGCCGATTGACGCGCTGCGCGCGTCGGCTGCGTGCGGTGCGCGCGGTGTCAGACACCGTCGGCGCCGTCGACCAACGCCGCATAGCGGGACCTGGCCAAATCGGCCGGTTCACCGAAGAGCGACAGCAGCCGACCGACATCCAGGAACCGAGGCGGTCTCTGGAGGCCGACGGTGGCCGTGTAGCTGCTCCAAGGCCACTCACGAGGCGTGCTGCAGAGCCCGGCTTCCACCGGGTTGCGGACGGCATAGCGCAGCGTCCAGAAGAGCTGCTTATCCGACTCTTGGAGTACCGCGCCGAACCGGTTCTTGAATAGATGGGCGTCACGCGCGTAGCGCCTGTTGAAGCGAAGGGCATAGCGGCCGTTCAACGCTTGCATCGCGCGCGAGAGCTCGCTCCCGTGGACTTGCACGATCAGGTGGTAGTGGTTGGGCATCAGGCAGTACGTGAGACAGCTCAAGTCGTAGACACGGACGACGCGATCGAGACACCTGAGAAAGTCGATCCGATCCGAGTCGAACGCAAAGATCGCCTGACGGTTGCTGCCTCTGGAAAAGACGTGGTAGATGCCGCCGGGAACGAAGTCACGTGGCGCGCGAGGCACACGGTCACCGTACTCAGGCCCGGCTGAGGCCAGGCTCTCGTGTTCGCAGAACTTTTCACTCTTGGCACGCTTTCGTCTTGCGCGACTTCGGTGTCTGACACCGCGCCCGCGCGGCACCGCGGGCGGCGCCGGTACGCTCACCGGCCGATGGCGGTCCTGGCGACGCAGGTCGACCGCGAGTCCGAGACCTTCCGGCGGCGGCGCGAGCGGATGGAGGCGCTCGTCGCGGAGCTGCGCGAGCGGACGGCCCTCGTCGCCCGCGGCGGGGGCGACAAGGCGGTCGAGCGCCACCGCGCGCGCGGCAAGCTGACCGCCCGGGAACGGATCGACCTCCTCTGCGACCCGGGCACCGCCTTCCTCGAGCTGAACGCGCTCGCCGCCTGGGGCCTGTACGAGGGGCAGGCCCCCTCCGCGGGGATCGTGACCGGCATCGGCGTCGTAGAGGGCCGGCAGTGCGTGATCGTCGCCAACGACGCGACGGTGAAGGGCGGCTCCTACTTCCCGCTGACGGTGAAGAAGCACCTGCGCGCCCAGGAGGTCGCCCGCCAGAACCGCCTCCCCTGCCTCTACCTGGTCGACTCGGGGGGCGCCTTCCTCCCCCTCCAGGCGGAGGTCTTCCCCGACCGCGACCACTTCGGCCGCATCTTCTTCAACCAAGCCCGCCTGTCGGCGCTCGGGATCCCGCAGATCGCCGTCGTCATGGGCTCCTGCACCGCCGGCGGCGCGTACGTCCCGGCCATGTCGGACGAGACGATCATCGTCCGCGGCACGGGCACGATCTTCATCGGCGGCCCCCCGCTCGTGAAGGCGGCGACCGGCCAGGACGTGTCGGCCGAGGAGCTTGGGGGCGCCGACGTGCACGCGCGCCGCTCCGGGGTCGCCGACCACTACGCGACCTCGGACGAGCACGCGCTCGCGATCGCGCGCGAGATCGTCCGCCACCTCGACCCCCCGCCCCCACCGCCGTGGCAGCTCGCCGAGCCCGAGCCGCCCGCGGTCGACCCCTCCGACCTGTACGGGCTGATCCCCGAGGACTACCGGCACGAGCTGGACGTGCGGGAGGTGATCGCGCGGATCGTGGACGGGTCGCGCCTGCACGAGTTCAAGGAGCTGTACGGGGAGACCCTCGTCTGCGGCTTCGCCCGCATCGAGGGCTACCCGGTCGGCATCCTCGCCAACCAGGGCGTCCTCTTCGCCGAGTCCGCGCAGAAGGGGGCGCACTTCATCGAGCTCGCCTGCAAGCGGAAGATCCCGCTCGTCTTCCTGCAGAACATCACCGGCTTCATGGTCGGCAAGGAGTACGAGGAGCGCGGGATCGCCCGCGAGGGGGCGAAGCTGGTGACGGCGGTGGCCTGCGCCGAGGTGCCCAAGTTCACGGTCGTCATCGGCGGCTCCTTCGGCGCCGGCAACTACGCCATGTGCGGGCGCGCGTACGAGCCCCGCCAGCTTTGGATGTGGCCGAACGCCCGCATCTCGGTGATGGGCGGCGAGCAGGCGGCGACCGTGCTGACCATGGTCGGCGACGCCGACCCCGAGGAGATCCGGGCCACGTACGAGGCCGAGGGGAACCCCTACTACTCGACCGCGCGCCTGTGGGACGACGGGATCATCGACCCGCTCGACACCCGCCGCGTGCTCGCGCTCGGGCTCGCCGCCGCCGCGAACGGGCCCGTCCCGGAGACGACCTTCGGCGTCTTCCGGATGTAGCCGGCGGTACCCTCCCGGCCATGAAGACGATCGAGCTCACCGACGAGGAGCTCCGGCTCGTCCTCTCGGCCGTCCGCACCTACCTGGACGACTTCGGCCACGAGGAGGCCGACGTGCTCCGCAAGATCAAGGAGCTGCTCCAGAAGCTCGAGGCGGCGGCCGCAGCGGCGACCGCGTGATCGTCCGCATCCTGCTCTGGAGCCTCTTCGACTCGAAGTCGACGATCGACGAGCTGCGCGAGAAGCTGCCGCCCCTGCCGGCGCCGAGCGCGTGGCTGTGGAGCGAGGGGAGCGAGCGGTTCGGCGTCGTCGCCTTCGGCGACGAGCTGCCCCCCGCGGTCCGCGAGGCCCGCGACCTGATCGGCGCCGAGCCGGCCGTCTACGAGGAGTTCGACGTCCTCGCGCTGTAGAGGAGCGACGCCGCCCAGGCGTCGAGCTCCGCGCGCTCGTCCGCGGTGAGCGTGCGCAGGGGCGGGCGCACGTCCTCGCGCACGGGCAGGCCGCGCAGCCCGAGCAGCCGCTTCAACGCCGCCTGGCGCGGGAAGCGCTCCACGCGCGCGCGGAGCTCGCCGAGCCGCGCCGCCCCTTCCGCCGTGGGCGCGCGCACGACCTCGGCCACCTCCGCGGGGAACGCCGAGGCGAGCGCCGAGACGGCGCCGACCGCGCCCGCGGCCATGCCCTCGTGGATCAGCGCCTCCGGGCCGACGAAGACGTCGAGGCCGGACAGGAGGTAGCGCGCGAAGGCGGCGAACGGGGTGTCTGACACCTTCAGGCCGACGACGTTGTCCGCCTCCTCGCGGAGCCGCGCGACGACCGAGGGCGCGACCGCGTACCCGGTCGTGGACGCGAACTCGTACACGTAGAAGGGGAGCGGCGCGCAGGCGCGCGCGGCGGCGAGGAAGTGGGCGTGCTGGGCGCGCTCGTCGAGGGGGAAGTAGGGCGGCCCGATGACGACGACCGCGTCCGCTCCCGCCTCCGCCGCGTGCGCGGCGAGCGCGGCCGTCTCCGCGGTCGTCTGCGCCCCGCACTGGACGGCCACCTGCAGCCGCCCGGCGGCCGCCTCCAGGAACAGGGCGGCGATCTCCATGCGCTCCTCGCGGGTGAAGAGGATGCCCTCCCCCGCGGTGCCGAGAGCGAGCACGCCGTCGAGCCCGGACTCGGCGAAGAGGTCGACGAGCGGTCCCACCGCGTCCGCGTCCACGCGGGCGCCGCCCTCCCGCAGGGGCGTGACGGAGGCGGCGAGCGCTCCCCGCAGCACCCGGCCACTCTACGTGAGCGGGCAGTAGGCTCCGGGCGTGAGCTCGCTCCGGGTGCGGCGGGAGGGGCCGGTGCTGCGCGTGACGCTCGCCCGGCCCGAGCGCCGCAACGCCTTCGACGCCGCCCTCATCGCCGAGCTCGCCGCCGCGTTCGCGGACGTGGGCGACGCGCGGGCCGTCGTCCTCTCCGGGGAGGGGCCGGCGTTCTGCGCCGGAGCGGACGTGGAGTGGCAGCGCGCCTCCATCGACCTCACCTTCGAGGAGAACGTGGAGGACGCGCTGCGCCTGTACCGGATGCTGGAGGCGGTCGCGACCTGCCCCGCCCCGGTCGTCTGCGTCGTGCACGGCTACGCGCTCGGGGGCGGCTCCGGCCTCGTCGCCTGCGCCGACATCGCGGTCGCCGCCCCGGACGCGGTCTTCGGCTTCACGGAGGTGCGGCTGGGGATCATCCCCGCGGTCATCTCGCCCTTCGTCCTGCCCAAGATCGGCGAGGCCGCCCGCCGCTGGTTCCTGACCGGGGAGCGCTTCGGGCCCGAGGTGGCGCTCCGGATCGGCCTCGTGCACGAGGTCGCCGAGGACCCCCGGGGCGCGGCCGAGGGGATCGTCGCGGCCCTGCTCGCCGGCGGCCCGGAGGCGGTGCGGGAGGCGAAGCGTCTCGTGCGCGAGCGGCCGCAGGGGGCGGAGACCGCCCGCATCGCCGCCGCGAGGCGCACGAGCGCCGAGGGCCAGGAGGGCCTGCGCGCGTTCCTCGAGCGGCGCGAGCCCCGGTGGCGGTAGCGCGCGCGGCCGGGCCGCCGGCCCCTACGCTCCCGCCCGTGCCGATCCGCAAGCTGCTCGTCGCCAACCGAGGCGAGATCGCCCTGCGCGTCTTCCGCACCTGCCGCGAGCTCGGGATCGCGACGGTGGCCGCGGTCGCGCCCGACGACGCCGGCTCGCTGCACGCGCGCACGGCCGACGAGCGCGTCGAGGTCGCCTCCTACCTCGACCCGGAGGAGCACGTGCGGGCGGCGCGGGAGGCGGGCGCGGACGCGATCCACCCCGGGTACGGGTTCCTCGCCGAGAACGCCGCCTTCGCGGAGGCGGTGGAGGAGGCGGGGCTCGTCTGGGTGGGCCCGCCGGCGGAGGCGCTGCGGCGGGGAGGGGACAAGCTCGAGGCGAAGCGGATCGCGCGCGAGGCGGGTGTGCCCGTGCTCCCCGACGGGAGCCCGGAGGAGGTCGGCTTCCCGCTCCTCGTGAAGGCGGCGGCGGGAGGCGGCGGGCGCGGCATGCGCGTCGTCCGCAGCCCGGGCGAGCTGGACGAGGCGCTCGCGGCCGCCGAGCGCGAGGCGCTCGCCGCCTTCGGGGACGGCCGCCTCTACTGCGAGCGCTACCTGGAGCGGCCGCGGCACGTCGAGGTGCAGCTCCTCGCGGACGCGCACGGAAACGTGGCCGCCGTGGGGGAGCGCGACTGCTCCGTGCAGCGGCGCCACCAGAAGGTGGTGGAGGAGGCCCCGGCGCCCCGCCTCGAGCCCGGGCTGCGCGCCGCGCTGCACGAGGCGGCGGTCGCCTTCGGGCGCGCGATCGGCTACCGGAACGCGGGCACCGTCGAGTTCGTGCTCGCGGACGGCGACTTCTTCTTCCTGGAGCTGAACGGGCGCATCCAGGTCGAGCATCCGGTCACGGAGGCGGTGACCGGGCTCGACCTGATCGCCGAGCAGCTGCGCTTGGCCGAGGGGAGAGAGCTACGGCCTCTCCCGCCGGGGCCGGGCGGGCATGCGGTCGAGGCTCGGCTGTACGCGGAGGATCCGCGCACCTTCCTCCCCCAGACGGGGCGCATCGAGCGCCTGCGCCTCCCGGACGGCGTGCGCGTGGACGCCGGGGTCGAGGAGGGGGACGCGGTCGGGCTCGCCTACGACCCGCTGCTCGCGAAGCTCGTCGCGCACGGGGCGACCCGGGAGGAGGCCCTCGACCGGCTGGCGGCGGCGCTCGCCGAGACCGAGGTCGGCGGCCTGGCGACCAACCTGCCGTTCCTGCGCTGGCTCGTCCGCCACCCCGTCGTCCGCCTGGGGGAAGCGACGACCGCGTTCCTCGCCGAGCACCCGCCTCTCTCCCCGCCCCCGCTGCTCGTCCCCGCGCACCCCTGGCGGACGCCCTGGCGCCTCAACCTGCCCCCGCCCCCCGTGCAGCCCCCGCCCGATCTCGAGCGCGCCGCCCGCGCCCCCGGGGACGCCCACGCGGAGAGCGCGGTGACCGCGCCCATGCCCGGCACCGTCATCCGCGTGGAGGTAGCGGCGGGCGACGAGGTGCCCGCCCGCCGCCCGCTCGTGGTGCTGGAGGCGATGAAGATGGAGATCCCCGTCCACTCGCCCTTCGCAGGGACGGTGAAGGCGGTGCACGTCGCCGCCGGGGAGCAGGTCGCGGGCGGGGCGCTCCTCGTCGAGCTCGAGTCCTGACCTACGGCGCGGCGGCCGGCGCCGGGCGGCTCGCGTGCCGCCAGAGGACGAGGGCGCCCGCCCCGAGCATGCCGAGCGCTCCCCAGAGCAGCGAAGAGGCGTCGTCGAGGTCCGGCTTCACGGCCATGTCGTACACGAGCCCGAAGAGGAGGACGAGCTCGAGCCGGGTGAGCAGGATCAGTCGGGCCATGCGCGACCCCGCCTCCGGCGAGCTCGCCCGCACGAGCGCGCCCACGCGGCCCGACTCAGGGCCGAAGAAGAGCACCCCGGCGAGGAACGAGACGGCCCAGACGGCAAGGCCGATCACGATCCAGTCGTCGCCGAGCCCGTACGCGTCCGACTCGACGACGAGCAGGATCCCGGTCGCGAACGCGAGCAGGGAGGCGGGAACGAACACGTGCAGCCCGATCCACTCGATGTCCTCGCCAAGGTGGGCGACGCGCTCGGGGTCGCCGGACGAGCCGGCGCGCATCCCGAAGAACTGCATCATCAGCGCGCCGCCGATCCAGACGACCGCCATCGAGATGTGCGCGAAGAGCAGCAGCTCGTACCAGGACACCGGTTCTCCTTTCGAGTCAGTCCTTCCCGGCGACGCCGTCGAGCAGCGCGCCGACGACCGTGTTCACGAGCCAGACGACGATCACGGAGCCCACGTACGTCCAGAAGCCGTCGATCGAGAAGTCGGGCGCGACCCACTCGGCGAGCGCGAGCATGGCCACGTTGATCGCGAAGTAGGCGAGCCCGAAGGTGACGATGATCAGGGGCAGGGTGAGGAGGGCGAGCAGCGGCTTCAGCACGCGGTTCCCGAGCGTGAGGGCGAGCGCGCCGAGGAGAAGCGGCCCCCAGCGCCCGATGCGGACGCCGGCGAAGAGCCAATCGACCACGATCAGCCCGAGCACGTTGAGCAGATAGACGACGAGCAGGCGGACGCCGCGCGGCACGCGGCGAGTCTATTCGCCGGACCGGCGGCGCGCGCCGCTCAGAAGAGCTTCTGCAGCTTCATCGCCGCGCCCATGTCGCCCCTGACCTTCAGCTTCCCGGTCATGTACGCGGTCATCGGGTTCTGCTCGCCGGAGACGATCTGCCGGAAGCTCTCCTCGCTTGCGGAGATGGTGACGTCGCCGTCGCCGGCCCCCTCGCTCACGCGCACCTCGCCGTCCGCGATCTCCACCGTCCACGTGCCGGCGCCCTCGATCTCGAACACGTACGTGTTGCGCATGCCGGCGATCCGCTCGGCGGGCACCCTCTCGGGGAGGCCCTCGAAGAACTCCTGCACGCTCGCCATCGCTCGCTCTCCTCTCCGCGTCGGGGGGACGGGCCGAGCGTACCGCGCGGGCTACGATCCGCGCCCGTGGACCTCGACCTGACGACCGAGCAGGAGCTGGTCCGGGACACGGTGCGGCGCTTCGCCCAAGAGCGGGTCGCGCCCGTCGCCGCCGAGCTCGACCGGGACGCGCGCTTCCCCTACGAGCTCGTCGCCGAGCTCGCCGAGCTCGGGCTGATGGGCATCCCCGTCCCCGAGCGCTACGGGGGCGCGGGCGGGGACACGGTCTCCTACGCGCTCGCGATCGAGGAGCTCGCGCGCGTCGACTCCTCGGTCGCGATCACGGTCGCCGCCCACACCTCGCTCGGGACGATGCCGATCCTTCTCTTCGGCAGCGACGAGCAGAAGGAGCGCTGGCTGCCCGACCTCGCCTCCGGGCGGCGGCTCGCCGCCTTCGGCCTCACCGAGCCGGGGGCCGGCTCGGACGCGGGAGCCACGCGGACCACGGCCGAGCTGCGCGACGGCTCCTGGGTCGTGAACGGCACGAAGGTCTTCATCACGAACGCGGGCACGGACATCACCTGGGGCGTCACCATCACCGCGCTCACCGGGCCGGGCGAGATCTCCAACATCGTCGTCGAGAACGGGACGCCCGGGTACCGCATCTCCCCGCCCATGAAGAAGCTCGGCTGGCGCGCCTCGGACACGCGCGAGCTCTCCTTCGAGGACTGCGCGGTCCCCGAGGGCAACCTGCTCGGCAGGCGCGGGCGCGGCCTCGCCCAGTTCCTGGAGGTGCTGGACGGCGGCCGCATCTCGGTGGCGGCCATGGGCGTGGGCCTCGCCCAAGGCGCGTGGGACCTCGCCTGCGCCTACGCGAAGGAGCGCGTCCAGTTCGGCAGGCCGATCGCCTCCTTCCAGGCGATCCAGTTCAAGCTGGCGGACATGGCGACGGAGATCGAGGCAGGCCGCGCCCTCGTCTACCGGGCGGCGTGGCTGAAGGACGCGGGCCGCCCCTTCGCCCGGGAGGCGGCGATGGCGAAGCTCTTCACGGCGGAGCTCTCGCACCGGGTGGCGAACGCCGCCCTGCAGATCCACGGCGGCTTCGGGTACATGGAGGAGGCGGCGATCTCCCGCTTCTACCGAGACCAGAAGATCCTGGAGATCGGGGAGGGCACGAACGAGGTGCAGCGGATGGTGATCGCCCGCCACCTCGGTCTGGCGGGCGGCGCGGAGAGGGCCGTGGGAGAGCCCTGAGCTCCTCCCAGCGGCCCGTGCCCGGATCGTAGACGACCCCTCCCGCCCGGCGGAGCCGGCTCCCGGTCACTTCACGCCGGATAGCGGCCGTCGCTGCTACGGTCGCGCGGACGTGGAGGGTGGGGCGTGATCTTCACCCAGTTCGTGGACGACGCGCTCGGCTGCGCCTCCTACCTCGTAGGGGACGAGGCGGCGGGGCTGGCGGTCGTCGTCGATCCCGCGTACGCGATCGAGCCGTATCTGGAGGAGGCGGACCGGCGCGGCGTCCGCATCGTGCGCGTGCTCGAGACGCACACGCACGCCGACCACGTCTCCGGGCACGGCCGCTTCGCGCTCGAGCACGGTCTGCCGGTCAGCATCCACCCGGCCGCGGAGGTGGCGTTCCCGCACGACCCGCTCGAGGACGGGCAGGAGATCGAGGTCGGCGCGGTCGTCCTCCGCTGCCTGCACACGCCCGGGCACCGGCCCGAGCACTGCTGCTTCGCCGTGATCGACCGCTCGCGGGGGCCGGACCCCTGGCTCGTCCTGACGGGGGACTCGCTCTTCGTGGGCGACGCCGCCCGCCCCGACCTCGCCGTGGAGGCGCGCGCGGGCGCGGAGGGCCTCTTCCGCTCGTTGCGGCGGCTGCTCGAGCTGGGGGACGGGGTCGAGGTCTACCCGGGCCACGTCGCCGGCTCCCTGTGCGGGAAGGCGATGAGCTCCAAGGCCTCGACCACGATCGGCTTCGAGCGCCGCTTCAACCCCGCCCTCGCCGTCGACGACCTCGCGCTCTTCGTCGCCGAGGCGGCCTCCGTCTCCGCTCCCCGCCCCCCGAACATGGAGCGGATCGTGGAGCTGAACCGCGGCCCCTTCCTGGGCGCGCAGCCGGAGCCGGAGGAGCTCGCGGCGCCCCCGGCGGGCGCGCAGCTCCTCGACGTGCGGCCGGTCGAGGCGTACGCCGCCGGCCACCTGCCCGGCGCGCTGAACGTCCCGGTCTCCGGCGCCCGCTTCTCGACGAAGGCGGCGTTCGTGCTCGACGCGGCGCGCCCCGTCGTCCTCGCCGCCTCGAGCGCGGAGGAGGCGCGGGAGGCGACGCGGGGCCTGCGCTCGGTGGGGGTGCTCGACGTCCCCGGCTACCTGCTCGACGGCGGGCCCGAGCGGATGGAGCTGGTCGAGGTGGACGACCTGGAGCGCCTGCTCGCCGAAGGCGCCGAGCTGATCGACGTGCGCGAGAAGGACGAGCACGACGCGGGCTACATCCCGGGCAGCCGCAACATCCCCTACCGCCTGCTCGCGCTCGGCGCCGACCAGCTGCCCCGCGACCGTCCCCTCGTGACGATCTGCGAGGCGGGGCCGCGGGCGGCGATCGCCGCCAGCGTCCTCGCCGCCCGCGGCTTCGACGCGCGCCCGGTCGCGAACGGCGGGATCACCGCGTGGCAGGCGGCGGGGAAGCCGGTCGTCCAGTTCCGGCGCTGCGGCGCCTGAGCGGCGGTCAGCTCGCAGCGGCGAGCATCGCCTCGCCCTCCGCGACCGCGGCCGCCGCCCCCACCCGGCGGTAGAAGGCGAGCGCGCGCTCGAGCTGCGCCCCCGCGTCGGCGTGCCGCC
>DATLYP010000115.1:0-23292 GCA_035574655.1 Gaiellaceae bacterium | reverse complement strand
GCCCGCGCCGGGCGCGGGCCCCTCGCCGGACGCCGCGCCCGGCGCCTCCTCTCGCCGCCGCCGCCTGAGCCGCTCGAGGAGCGCGGCCGCACCGGCGGCGAGGAGGAGCCAGGCGAGCAGCTTGCGCACGTCGCCGATGGTAACCCCCGGCGGGGCGGGAGGCCGCCCCGCGGGCGGAAGACGGGCCGCCGGGCGGGAGGCCGCTGCTAGACTGCCGCCGCTTCCTGCCTCGCACCGGCCCCGCCCGTTCCCGGCGGAGCCGTCTCGGCGAGGCCGACCGAGACCGAAGGAAGGAGACGAAGGGAACGTGACCGAGTACGAGATCCTCCTGCTGCTCGACCCCGACCTGGACGAGGGCCGGCAGGCGGAGATCGTGGGCCGCGTGCGCGAGCTCGTCGAGCGCGCCGGCGGCTCGTGGGACCTGCACGAGCCGTGGGGACGGCGCAAGCTCGCCTATGAGATCCGGCACAAGGCCGAGGGCGTCTACCACCTCCTGCAGTTCACCTGCGACGCGGAGACGCTCGCGGAGATCTCGCGCGTGCTGCGCATCGACGACGGCGTCATGCGGCACATGGCGACACGTCGGATCAAGGGGAGTCCCTCCCGGCCCGTAGCGGTGGGCGCGAAAACGCGCGAGGATGCAGGGAGCGCTGCCGACGTCGAGGAAGAGGAGGAGTAGCCATGGCAGGCAACATCAACCGCGTCGTCCTGGTCGGGAACCTGACGAGGGACCCCGAGCTCCGGCACACCCCCTCGGGCACGCCCGTGTGCTCGCTGCGCCTCGCCGTCAACACGCGCCGCCGCGACGAGTCGGGGCAGTGGGTGGACAAGCCGAACTACTTCGACGTCACGGTCTGGGGGCAGCAGGGCGAGAACTGCGCCCAGTACCTGAGCAAGGGCCGCCCGGTCGCGGTGGACGGCCGCCTGGAGTGGCGCGAGTGGGAGGCGCAGGACGGCTCCAAGCGGCAGGCGGTGGAGATCGTCGCCGAGAGCGTGCAGTTCCTGGGCGGGCGTCCGGAGGCGGAAGGCGCCGCCTACGTGCCCGCGGGCGCCGGCGAGGACTTCCCGCCCTCCCCCGCCGACGACGACATCCCGTTCTAGGAGAGGCGAGGAGCGCCGATGGCGACGAAGAAGCAGCGCAAGCGGCCGGGGCAGGCGGCGACCGCCGGCAAGCGGAAGAGCTGCCACTTCTGCCGCGAGCGGATCGTGGAGGTCGACTACAAGAACACCGCGCAGCTCCGGCGCTACATCTCGGAGAAGGGCAAGATCCGCTCGCGGCGGATCACGGGCGCCTGCCGCCGGCACCAGCTGCAGGTGGCGACCGCGATCAAACGGGCGCGCGAGATGGCGCTCCTGCCCTACGTCGCGCAGTAGGGGGCTAGCGTGCAGGTCATCCTCCTCCGGGACGTCGAGCACCTCGGTCTGCGCGGGGACGTCGTCGACGTCGCCCGCGGGTATGCCCGCAACTACCTGCTGCCGCGCAAGCTGGCGGAGCCGGCGACCCCGGCGCGCGTCGCCGAGTGGCGCCGGGTCGAGGAGCGCCGCGCGCGCCACGAGGCGCGCAGCGCGGAGCAGGCGCGGGAGCTGGCGGCGACGCTCGCGAAGACGGTGCTCCGCTTCGAGGTGAAGGCCGGCCCGACCGGCGCTCTCTTCGGCGCGGTCACCCCCTCCGACATCGCGGACGAGATCTGGCGGACGCGGAGGATCCGAGTCGACCGGCGCAAGGTGGCCGCGGACCCGATCAGGCGGATCGGCCGCTACCTGGTGCCGATCGAGCTCTACCAGGACGTCCGCGTGGAGGTGAAGACGCTCGTCGTGCCGGAGGGCGGGGAGATCCCGCCCGAGGAGGAGCCGCCGGAGGTCGACGCCGCGGGCGCGGAGGCGAAGGCAGCGGGCGTCGAGGCCGAGGTGGCGGCTGCCGAGGGCGAGGCCCCGACGGGCGGCGACGAGGAAGGCCTCCCGGCCTCCCCCGGCGGCGAGGAGCGCGCGGAGGGCGCGTAGCCGCCGCCCGCGGCCGGCGCGGCCGCCCGTATCCCCAGCCTCGTCCACAGCCCTGTCGATGCGCGCCGGAAGTTTCCGCAGCGTGCGCACGTTTCCATCTGGACAACCGCCCGCGTCCTGTCGAAAGATCGTCCGGCAGCGGGGATAACCTGCGAACACATGTTCCGTTCCCCCTGCACGCACGCGAGCGGGGCGAGGGTTTGGTCCGAGTGGACGCGCCCGCGCGTCCGCGTTTGACTCCCCGCCCGTGGCGACCAGGCTGACCCGCGACGGAGACGCGGCCGGGCATCTGAGCGCGGTCGTCCCGCCCCAGAACCTCGAGGCCGAGGAGTCGGTGCTGGGCGCGATGCTCCTCTCCGCCTCCGCGGTCGGGACGGCGAGCGAGATCCTGAGCGCGGACGACTTCTATCGGGAGAGCCACGCGACGATCTTCCGGGCCGCGCTCGCGCTCTGGTCGAGGGGGGAGCCCGTGGACGCGATCACCCTCGTCGACGAGCTGGACGAGCGCGGCGAGCTGGAGGCGGTCGGCGGCCAGGCGCGGATCGCGGAGCTCGCGGCGCTCGTCCCCAGCACCTCGAACGTCGAGCACTACGCGCGCATCGTCAAGGAGATGGCGATCCTGCGCGGCCTCGTCCGCGCCGGCCAGGAGATCGCCCGTCTGGGCCAGGAGCGGCCGGGCGAGGTCTCCGACCTCGTCGACCGCGCCGAGCAGATCGTCTTCGAGCTCGGGCAGAGGCGGGTCACGAGCGACTTCTCCCCCATCGAGGCGCTGCTCCGCGAGAGCTTCGAGCGCATCACGCAGCTCTACGAGTCGGGCGCGGAGATCACGGGCACGCCCTCCGGGTTCCGGGAGCTCGACCTGCTCACCTCCGGCTTCCAGCCGGGCAACCTGGTCATCCTCGCCGCGCGCCCCTCGATGGGGAAGTCCGCGCTCGGCCTCTGCATCGCGGCCAACCTGGGCGTCCGGCACGGGATCCCGGTCGCGCTCTTCACGCTCGAGATGTCGAAGGCGGAGGTGACCCAGCGGATGATGTGCAGCGAGGCCAAGGTCGAGTCGCAGCGCCTGCGCAGCGGCCGCCTCGCCCCCGACGACTGGCCGCGTTTGACCGCCGCCTGCGACCGGCTGACGAAGGCGCCCGTCTACGTGGACGACACGGGCTCGACGACGATCATGGAGCTGCGCTCGAAGGCGCGCCGCTTGAAGGCGCGCGAGCCCGGGCTGGGGTTGATCGTCGTCGACTACCTGCAGCTCATGACCACGGGCGCCACGGCCGAGAACCGGGTGCAGGAGGTGAGCCAGATCTCCCGCGCGCTGAAGGTGCTGGCACGCGACTTGGACGTGCCCATCCTTGCGATGTCGCAGCTCTCGCGCGCGGTCGAGCAGCGCCACGACAAGCGCCCGCTGCTCTCCGACCTGCGCGACAGCGGGAGCCTCGAGCAGGACGCGGACCTCGTCCTCTTCGTCTACCGGGATGACTACTACCACGGGGAGGAGTCCGATCAGCAGGGGATCGCCGAGGTGATCCTCGCCAAGCACCGCAACGGGCCGACGGGGACGGTGAAGCTCTCCTTCCTGCGCCGCTACGCCAAGTTCGCCGACCTCGCCGCCGTGTAGCCCTCCTCGAGGCGTGACGTCGCCGCCGAGGCAGCCGGAGGCGGCGAGAGCCGGGGGATCGTCCTTGGCTACTCGGCACTCGCCGGGCGAGGAGCTCGAGCCCGCGGCGTAGACCGCGCCCCGGGGCGCCCGCGCCTGCAAGACTGGGGTATGTGCCCGCGACCGTCATCGTCGGCGCGCAGTGGGGAGACGAGGGGAAGGGGAAGATCGTCGACCTGCTCGCCCAGGACGCCGACCTCGTCTGCCGCTACCAGGGCGGGCCCAACGCGGGGCACACGATCGTCGTCCGCGGGGAGACCTACAAGATCCGGCAGATTCCCTCCGGGATCGTGGCCGGCAAGCGGGGCGCGATCGGCGCCGGCTGCGTGGTCGACCCGCGCGTCCTGATCGAGGAGCTGGACGAGCTCGAGCGCCGCGGGCACCCGGCCGAGGGCCTCCTCTACGTGAGCGGCAACGCGCACCTGATCATGCCCTGGCACGTGGCGCTCGACGGCGCCCGCGAGCGCCGCCTCGGGCGCCTGCAGATCGGCACCACGCGCCGCGGGATCGGCCCCGCCTACGCGGACAAGGCGACGCGGATCGGCGTCCGCGTGCAGGACCTGCTGGACGCGAAGATCCTGCGCCAGAAGCTCGAGCTCGCGGTCGCCGAGAAGAACGTCTGGCTCGAGCGGGTGTACGGCCTCGAGCCGTACGACCTGGAGGAGGTCGTCGCCTCCCACCTCGGCTACGCGGAGCGCCTCCGCGGCTACGTCGCGGACACGTCCCTGCTCGTCGACCGCGCGCTGCGGGCGGGCGAGCGGGTGCTCTTCGAGGGCGCGCAGGGGACGCTCCTCGACCTCGACCACGGCACCTACCCCTTCGTCACCTCCTCCAACCCGATCGCGGCCGCGGCCGCCGTCAGCTTCGGCATCGGCCCCACCCGGATCGACGAGGTGGTGGGGGTGGCGAAGGCGTACGTCACCCGGGTCGGCGAGGGCCCGTTCCCGAGCGAGATCGAGGGCCCGGCGCGCGACCGCGTGCGCGAGCTGGGGCGGGAGGTGGGCACGGTGACGGGCCGGGAGCGGCGCTGCGGGTGGCTCGACCTCGTCGCGCTCCGCTTCGCGGTGCGCGTGAACGGGATCACCTCGCTCGCGCTGACGAAGCTGGACGTGCTCTCCGCCTTCGAGGAGATCCCCGTCTGCGTGCGCTACCTGCTCCCGGACGGCCGCGAGACGGAGGAGTTCCCCGCGCACCAGAGCGACTTCCACCACTGCCGGCCGGTGTTCGAGACGCTGCCGGGATGGGGCGTCGAGCTCGAGGACGGGCTGCCGCCGGCGGCGCGCGGCTACGTGGCCTTCGTGGAGGAGGCGCTCGGCGTGCCGGTCACGCTCGTGGGCACGGGCGCCGCGCGCGAGCGGGTGCTCGCGCTCCGCTGAGGCGGGCGCGCGCCGGCGACACCGGCGGCGCACGGGCCGGGGACGTCCGCCGCCGAGCGTGAGACACTCGCCCCATGCGCGTTCTCGTCGTCGGCTCGGGCGGCCGCGAGCACGCGCTCGCCTGGAGGCTCGCCCGCGATCCCTCCGTGGACGAGGTGCACGCGGCGCCCGGCAACCCGGGGCTCGCCCGGCTCGGGGAGTGCCACCCGATCCGGCCCGAGGACGGGGAGAGCCTGCTCGCGCTCGCCCGCTCGCTGGACGCCGACCTCGTCGTCGTCGGCCCGGAGGCGCCGCTCGTCGCGGGCCTGGCCGACCTCCTGCGCCGCGCCGGCCTCGTCGTCTTCGGCCCGAGCCGGGCGGCGGCGGCGATCGAGGGCTCGAAGTCCTTCGCCAAGGAGGTGCTGGAGGCGGCCGGCGTTCCCACCGCGGCCCGGCTCCCGGTCGCCGAGCCGCCCTGCGTCGTCAAGGCGGACGGCCTGGCCGCAGGCAAGGGGGTGTACGTGTGCCGCTCCCGGCGGGAGCTCGACGAGGCGCTGGCCGCGCTCGCCTCCCGCCGCGAGCGCATCCTCGTCGAGGAGCTCCTCGAGGGCCCCGAGGTCTCCCTGTTCGGCGTCTGCGACGGACGCAGCGTGCTCCCGCTCGTGCCCGCGCAGGACTACAAGCGCGCGTACGACGGCGACGCCGGGCCGAACACGGGCGGGATGGGCTCGTACGCGCCGGTGCCGGGGCTCGGCGCCGCGGAGGTGGAGGAGCTCGTTGCGCTCGTCCACCGGCCCGTGCTCGCCGAGCTCGAGCGGCGGGGGACGCCGTTCGTGGGCCTCCTCTACGCGGGGCTGATGCTGACGCCGCAGGGGCCGCGCGTGCTCGAGTTCAACTGCCGCTTCGGCGATCCGGAGACGCAGTCCGTCCTCCCGCTCGTGGAGGGGGACCTGGCCGCCGCCCTGCATGCGGCCGCGCGCGGGGAGCTCGGGGGCGCGGCCCTACAGACGGCGTCCGGGGCGGCGGTCACGGTCGTGATCGCCGCCGGCGGCTACCCCGCGGGGGAAGACCGGGGGACGCCGATCGGAGGGGTCGAGGCGGCGGAGGCCGGAGGCGCGCTCGTCTTCCACGCCGGCACCGCCCGCCTCGGGGAGCGGCTGGTCACGAACGGGGGGAGGATCCTCGGCGTCACCGGTCTCGGCGAGACGATCGCGGCGGCCCGCGAGGCGGCGTACGCGGCGGTGGCCAGGATCGAGATCGAGGGCGCCCGCTGGCGCAGCGACATCGCCGCCGAGGCGGCCGCCGGCCGCACCTACACGCTGAGCGGCTGACCGGAGCGCGCCGTCGCGCCCTGCCCGGCCGGCTCGGCGGGGGCGGTCTCTACAATCGCGGCGGTGATCCCCCGCTACTCCCGGCCGGCGATGGCGCGCGTCTGGTCGGAGGAGGCGACGCTGGAGCGCTGGCTTGCCGTCGAGCTGGCCGCCTTGGACGCGTGGGCGCAGGTCGGCGCCGTCCCGGCGGAGGCGGCGGCGGAGATCCGCGCCCGCGCGACCCCGCCCAGCCCGCAGCGGGTGGCGGAGCTCGAGCGGTCCACCGGGCACGACCTGGCCGCCTTCGTGGACGCCGTCAGCGAGCGGCTGGGCCCCGCGGGGCGCTGGCTGCACTACGGCCTCACCTCCTCGGACGTGCTCGACACCGCCCTCGCGCTCGCCGTCCGGGAGGCGGGCGAGCTCCTCCTGCACGGGGTCGATCGCGCCTTCCACGCGGTCTGCGAGCGGGCGTTCGAGCACCGGCAGACGATCACGATCGGGCGGACGCACGGCGTCCACGCGGAGCCGACCACGTTCGGGCTCAAGCTCGCCGGCTGGGCCTTCGAGCTCGCCCGCGCTCGCCGGCGGCTGGAGCAGGCGCTCGCGGGCATGCGGGTGGGGAAGCTCTCGGGCGCGGTCGGCACGTACGCCTCGACCGCCCCGGAGGTGGAGCGGCTCGCCTGCGAGGCCCTCGGCCTGGAGCCGGCGCCCAGCTCGACGCAGGTCGTGCAGCGCGACCGGCACGCCGATCTGCTCGCCGCGCTCGCCCTGCTCGCCTCCTCGCTCGAGCGGTTCGCGCTCGAGATCCGGCATCTCGCCCGCACCGAGGTGCGCGAGGTGGAGGAGCCGTTCGCGCCCGGCCAGAAGGGCTCGTCGGCGATGCCGCACAAGCGCAACCCGATCGTCTCCGAGCGGATCTGCGGCCTCGCGCGGCTCGTCCGCGGCTACGCGCTCGCCGGCCTGGAGAACGTCCCCCTCTGGCACGAGCGGGACATCTCCCACTCCTCCGCCGAACGCGTCGCCCTGCCCGACGCGTTCCTCGCCGTCGACTACATGCTCGACCGCTTCGCCTGGCTCGTGGAGGGCCTCGTCGTGCGTCCGGAGCGGATGCGGGCGAACCTGGAGGCGACCGGCGGGCTCTTCTTCAGCCAGCGGCTCCTGCTCGCCCTCGTGGAGGCCGGTCTGGAGCGCGACGCCGCCTACCGGCTCGTGCAGCGGCACGCGATGCGGGCCTGGGACGAGGGGCTCGACTTCCGCGCGCTCGTCCGCGCCGACCCCGATATCGCGGCCCGCGTCGACCTGGACGCCGTCTTCGATCTCGCCGCCTTCACGCGCCACGCGAACGTCGTCTTCCAGCGCCTGCAGGCCCTCCGGCGCGAGGAGGAGCGGGTGCATGCCTGAGGCCGTGCACGTCGGGAGCGGCAAGGTGCGGGAGATCTACGCCCTCGACGACGAGCGCCTGCTCCTCGTGGCGAGCGACCGGATCTCGACGTTCGACGTCGTCCTTCCCACCCCCATACCGGACAAGGGCCGCGTCCTCACCGGGCTCTCCGCCTTCTGGTTCGCCCGCACCAGGCACATCATCGACAACCACCTGCTCGCGCTCCGACCCGACGGTCGCTCCATGGAGTGCCGGCGGCTGGAGATGCTCCCGATCGAGTGCGTCGTCCGCGGCTACCTGGCGGGATCGGCGTGGAAGGAGTACCGGGAGACCGGCGCGGTGTGCGGGCAGGCGCTCCCCCCCGGCCTGCGCGAGTCGGAGCGCCTGCCGGCGCCGCTCTTCACGCCGGCGACGAAGGCGGTGTCCGGGCACGACGAGAACATCGACGAGGAGCGCGCGGCGTCCCTGTGCGGCGAGGAGCGCTACCGGCGCGCCAGGGAGGCAGCCCTTGCCCTCTACCGCTTCGCATCCGAGCACGCCGAGGCGCGCGGGATCATCCTCGCCGACACGAAGTTCGAGCTCGGCGTCGCCCCCGGCGGCGAGCTCGTCCTCGGCGACGAGGCGCTCACCCCCGACTCCTCCCGCTTCTGGCCCCGCGAGGGCTACCGGCCCGGCGGCCCCCAGCCCTCCTTCGACAAGCAGTTCGTGCGCGACTGGTGCGAGCGCACGGGCTGGGACAAGACGCCGCCCGGCCCGGAGCTGCCCGAGGAGGTCGTCGCCGGCACCCGCGCCCGCTACCTCGAGGCGTTCGAGCGGCTGACGGGGATCCCGTTCGCCGAGTACGTGGCCGACCCGGAGGTCGTCCTCCGATGAGGGCGACCGTCCTCGTCCGCCCCAAGGAGGGGATCCTCGACCCGCAGGGGGAGGCGGTGCAGGGGTCGCTGCGCAAGCTCGGCTTCGACGTCGCTTCGGTCCGGGTGGGGCGCCTGATCGACCTCGAGCTCGCCGCGAGCGACCCTGCGGAGGCGCGGCGCCAAGTGGAGCGCATGTGCTCGGAGCTGCTCGCCAACCCGCTCATCGAGAGCGTGGACATCCGCCTCCAAGAGGAGACGGGGGGATGAGCGCGCCCCCGGTCGTGGCCGTCGTCGTCTTCCCGGGGTCGAACGACGATCGCGACGCCGCCTGGGCCTTGTCGGCGCTGGGGGCGGATCCGGTGCTTCTCTGGCACGAGGACGCCGAGCTCCCACCGGGGACGGGCGCGGTGGTCCTCCCGGGCGGCTTCTCGTACGGCGACTACCTCCGCTGCGGCGCGATCGCGAGCCTCGCCCCGGCGATGGACGCCGTCCGCCGCTTCGCGGAGGCGGGCGGCCCCGTGCTCGGGATCTGCAACGGCTTCCAGATCCTCTGCGAGGCGCGCCTGCTCCCCGGCGTCCTGCGCCCGAACCGGCAGCTCGAGTTCGTGTGCCGGGACGTCGTCGTCCGGGTGGAGAACGCCGGGACCCTGTTCACACGGCGCTGCGCCCCCGGCCAGGAGCTGACGATCCCCGTCAAGCACGGGGAAGGGGCCTGGTACGTCGACGAGGGCACGTACGTCCGCCTCGCCGCCCGCGGCCAGATCGTCCTTCGCTACGCGGAGGACGTCAACGGCTCGCTCGGCCAGGTGGCGGGGGTCGTGAACGAGCGCGGCAACGTCATGGGGCTCATGCCCCACCCCGAGCACGCGGTCGACCCGCTCCTCGGCTCGGCCGACGGCGGGCTTCTGCTCGCCGCCCTCGTCGACGCGGCCGCGTCGCACGCCCCGGCGCCGAGCCGCGCGTAGGCGGCGCGCACGGGCCGGCGCCTACAGGCGCAGCGCATCCCGGAGGAGGGGCGCGCGCCCGAGCGCCGCCCGCAGTCGCTCGAGGTCGCGCGCCCGCATCGTGACCGGCCCTCGCCGCGCGGCGCCCTCCGTCGCGTAGGCGAAGCGCACGAGGCGCTCGCCGTCCGACGCTTCGAGGAGCTGCACGAGGACCGCGAACCGTTTGCCCTCCGCGCGCTGCTCGACCCGCACCTCGTCCAGGATGGAGGCTGCCCCCCAGGGGGTGGCGGCCGCGTGCGTTCCAGAGGCGGTGGGCATGGCGCGAGCCTACGCGGCAAGCGCGCACGGATGGGAGACGGCTTTGCGCCAAGAGCGCAACAACCCGTCCCCAGCCCGCACCGGGCGCCGGAGCGGCGGTTGACAGAGCCCGCGCCTCGTCGTAGGGTCGCCGCGACCGGGCCCCGGCGGGGAGCGCGGGTGCCGGTCCCGCCCCGGCGCGCCGGGGCGGGTCGAGGACCATGCTCCTTCCGGCGCCCGAGGACGGCGCGCACGAGGCAAGGAGGGGAGATGGACGGCACGGCGCCCACACGACCGACGACGGGGACGCTCGACCGGAGGACGTTCGTGGCCCGGGCGGCCGCCGCCACCGCGTTCGCGGGGGTGGCGCTCGACCGGCTCGCGGGGGCGGCGCAGGCGGCGCCCGCCGCCGAGCTCGAGGAGGTCACGATCGCCGAGCTGCGGGCGGCGCTGGCGGCCGGCCGGGAGACGGCGGTCTCGCTCGTGAACAAGTACCTGGCGCGCATCCAGGCGCTCGACCGCAACGGCCCGAAGCTGAACTCGATCATCGAGGTGAACCCGGACGCGCTCCGGATCGCCGGCGAGCTCGACCGTGAGCGCCGCGCCGGGCGCCTGCGCGGGCCGCTGCACGGCATCCCGATCGTGCTCAAGGACAACATCGACACCGCCGACCGGATGCAGACGAGCGCCGGCTCGCTCGCGCTCGTCGGCGCCCCGCCCGCCCAGGACGCGACGGTGGCGCGCAAGCTGCGCGAGGCGGGGGCGGTCATCCTCGGGAAGGCGAACCTCAGCGAGTGGGCGAACTTCCGGGGCTTCTTCTCCTCGAGCGGGTGGTCCGGCCGGGCGGGGCAGTGCCGGAACCCGTACGTGCTCGACCGCAACCCGTGCGGGTCGAGCTCGGGCTCGGGGATCGCGCCCTCCGCCAACCTGTGCGCGGCGGCGATCGGGACGGAGACGGACGGGTCGATCGTCTGCCCCTCGAACGCGAACGGGATCGTCGGCATCAAGCCCACGGTCGGGCTGACGAGCCGCGCCGGGGTCGTCCCCATCTCGCACAGTCAGGACACGGTGGGGCCGCACGGGCGGACGGTGGCGGACGCGGCGGCCGTCTTGGGCGCGATCGCGAGCGTGACGCCCGACCCCCGCGACCCGGCGACGGCGACGAGCCCGACGGGCGGGCCGCGGAGCGTCTTCTCCGACTACACGCAGTTCCTCGACCCGACCGGGCTGCGCGGGGCCCGCATCGGCGTTCCCCGGGCGGGCGTCTTCGACTTCACGACCGAGGAGGTCGACCGCGCCTTCGAGGAGGCCCTGGACGCGATGCGCGACGCGGGCGCGACGATCGTCGACCCCGCCGACATCCCGACGATCGGGCAGATCAACACCTTCTTCGAGGAGCTCGTCGTGCTCGTCTTCGAGTTCAAGCGCGACCTGAACGCCTACCTCGCCACCCGCAGCAACGTCGCGCTCGACCGCGAAGGGTTCCCGCGCACCCTCGCCGGGCTGATCGCGTTCAACGAGGCGCACGCCGAACAGGAGCTGAAGTGGTTCGGCCAGCAGTGGTTCGAGCTCGCGGAAGCCGAGATCTTCGACCAGGCGACGTACGACGCGGCGGCCCCCGAGGCGCGCCGGATCGGCGGCCCGGACGGGATCGACGCGGTTCTCCGCGAGCACAACCTGCATGCGCTCGTCTCGCCCACCGACTCGCCGGCGTGGCCGATCGACCTCGTGAACGGCGACCACTTCATCTTCGGGACCTCCTCGCCCGCCGCGATCGCCGGCTACCCGATCATCAACGTGCCCATGGGCTTCGCGTTCGGGCTCCCGCTCGGGATCAGCTTCTACGGGACCGCGTTCAGCGAGCCGACCCTGATCAGGCTCGCCTCCGGCTTCGAAGCGGCGACGCGCGCCCGCCGTCCGCCGGGGTTGCTGGAGACGCTGCCGCTCGAGAACCCGCTGCGGCGGGGGAGGAAGCGCGCGCCGGGGCTGCCCTCGGCCCTGGTCACGGCCCCGCGGAGGCTCTAGCCGGCGGCGGGCGGAGGGCCGCGGCTACCCGCGGCGCTCGATCAGCTCGATGCGGTAGCCGTCCGGGTCGCGCACGAAGCAGAGGCGCGAGCCGCCCGCGCTCACCCGGTAGGGGGGCCGCTCCGGCTCGATCCCGTGCTCCTCGCGGAGGCGGGCGAGCGTGGCGTCGAGGTCGTCGACGCCGATCGCGATGTGCCCGTACCCGGTTCCGAGCTCGTAGGTGCGCCCGTCGTGGTTGTAGGTGAGCTCGAGCACGTTCTCCTGCTCGCCCAGGGAGAAGAAGTAGTTCGTCGCCTCGAGCTGCCCGTCCCGGACGATGTCCAGCTCGCGGCTGAAGCGGAAGCCGAGCGCCTCGTAGAAGCGCCGGCTCCGCTCCGGGTCGGTGATGCGGTACATGGTGTGCAGGAAGCGGGCCACGCCGACATCCTACGGCCGCGGTCAGCGCGTGCGGGAGAAGCGCTGGACGGCGGCGAGCAGGTCCTCGCTCTTCCGCGCCGCGACCTCGGCGTCGCCGGCGGCGAGCGCGTCCGCGACGCAGTGCCGGACGTGCTCCTCGAGCAGCTTGACCGCCAGGCCCTCGAGGGCGGTGGAGACGGCCGCGATCTGGGTGAGCACGTCCACGCAGTAGCGCTCCTCCTCGATCATCCGCTCGATCCCCCGCACCTGCCCCTCGATGCGGTGCAGGCGCCTGATCAGCGCGTCCTTGTCCTGGACGTAGCCGTGGCTCATGCGGGCTCTCCCTCGAGTCGCGGCAGCGGCCGCCGCGGCGCCGCCGGGGGAGCTGCCTCCCGCCGGCTTCGGAAGCGGCGCAGGCGGAGCGAGTTCGTGACCACGAACACGCTCGAGAAGGCCATCGCGGCCGCGGCGACGATCGGGTTGAGGAGCCCGGCGACGGCGAGCGGGATGGCGGCGACGTTGTAGGCGAAGGCCCAGAAGAGGTTGCCCTTGATCGTGCGCAGCGTCCGCCGGGAGAGCCGGATCGCGTCCGCGGCGGCGCGCAGGTCGCCGGAGACGAGCGTGAGGTCGGAGGCCTCGATCGCCACGTCGGCGCCCGTGCCGAGCGCCAGGCCGAGGTCGGCCTGGGCGAGCGCCGCCGCGTCGTTCACGCCGTCGCCGACCACAGCCACGACCTCTCCCGCCTCCTGCAGCCGCCGCACCACCGCCGCCTTCTCCTCCGGGAGCACGTCCGCGAGGACGCGCTCGATGCCGACGGCCGCGGCCACCGAGCGCGCCGTGCGCTCGTTGTCGCCCGTGAGGAGGACGGGAGTCAGGCCGAGCGCCTTCAGCTCCGCCACCGCCTCCGCGCTCGTCGGCTTGACCCGGTCGGCGACGACGAGCAGGCCGCGGACGACGCCGTCCCAGCCGGCGGCGACGACCGTGCGCCCGGCGGCCTCGGCCTCGGCCGCGGCCGCGGCGAGCTCGGCGGGGAGCTCGAGCCCCCGCTCGGCGAGGAAGGCGGGCCGCCCGACGACGACCGTGCGGCCCTCGACGGAGGCCTCCACGCCCAGCCCGGCCCGGCTCTCGAACCGCTCCACAGGGGGAAGCGCGCCCACCTCCTCCCGCGCCCGCTCGGCGATCGCGCGCGCGATCGGGTGCTCGCTCGCGTCCTCGGCGGCGCCGGCGAGGCGGAGCAGCTCGCTGCGCGCGACCCCGCGCGCGGGGAGCGCGTCCTCGAGCCGCATGCGCCCCTCGGTCACCGTCCCGGTCTTGTCGAGCACGACCGTGGTGACGCGGCGGGCGCGCTCGAGCACCTCCGGGCCCCTGATCAGGATCCCGAGCTGCGCGCCGCGCCCCGTCCCGACCATGAGCGCGGTCGGCGTCGCGAGGCCGAGCGCGCACGGGCAGGCGATGATGAGGACCGCGACGGCCGCGGTGAAGGCCGCCGCGGCGTCGCCGGCGAGCGCCAGCCAACCGGCCAGGGTGGCGAGCGAGAGCGCGAGCACGACCGGCACGAAGACGGCCGAGACGCGGTCGGCGAGGCGCTGGATCGGCGCCTTGCCCGCCTGCGCCTCCTCCACCAGACGCGCGATCTGGGCGAGCGCGGTCTCCGCGCCCACCTTCGTCGCCCGCACGACCAGGCGCCCGGAGGTGTTGATCGTCGCCCCCGCCACCTCGTCGCCCGGGCCGACCTCCACAGGCACGGGCTCTCCCGTCAGCATCGACTGGTCGACCGCGGAGAGCCCCTCCTCGACGACGCCGTCCGTGGCGATCTTCTCCCCCGGGCGCACGACGAAGAGGTCGCCCGGGCGCAGCTCCTCGACCGGGACGACCGCCTCCTCCCCGTCCCGCAGCACGCGCGCCTCCTTCGCTCCCAGCTCGAGGAGGGCGCGGATCGCCGCGCTCGAGCGCCGCCGGGCGCGCGCCTCCAGGGTGCGGCCGAGCAGGATGAGGGTGGTGATCACCGCCCCCACCTCGAAGTAGGTGTGCGCGTCCTCGAGCGCGAGGAGCGCGACGACCGACCACCCCCAGGCGGCGAGGGTGCCGATCGAGATCAGCGTGTCCATCGTCGCCGCGAGGTGACGTGCGTTGCGGGCCGCCGCCCGGTGGAACGGCCACCCGGCCCAGAGGACGACGGGGGTCGCGAGCGCGAAGGCGAGCCACTGCCAGCCGGGGAGCTGGAGCGGGGGCAGCATCGCGAGCGCCGCGAGGGGCGCGCTCAGGGCCGCCGCCACGACCAGCCGAGCGCGCAGGCCGCGCGCCCCGCCCTCGTCCTCCTCCGCCCGCGCGGGGCGCGCCCGGTAGCCGGCCGCCTCGACCGCGCGGAGGAGGTCGTCCAAGGCGCTCCGGGCGGGGTCGTAGGTGACCGTCGCCTGCTCGGTCGCGAAGTTGACGGACGCCTGCACGCCCTCGAGCCGGTTCAGCGTGCGCTCGATGCGCGCCGCGCAGGAGGCGCAGGTCATCCCCTCCAGGGAGAGCCGGACGCGGCTGCGAGGCTGCTCGAGCGTCTGCGTCACGCCGCCTCGTACCCCGCTTCCCGGATCGCGGCCCGGAGCGCGTCGTCCGCGAGGCCGCGGCCACGGATGGTCACGACCTTCGCCTCGAGATCCACCTCGACCTCCTCGACCCCTTCGACGTCCGACACCTCCTCCCGAATCGCCCGCTCGCAGTGCGCGCAGTGGATTCCGGGAACGCTGTAGGCGACGACCTCGCTCACTCCTGCCTCCTTCGTCTGCTCGTGTCCCCAAGTATACCCTGGAGGGGTACACATGAGAGACGTGCCGGCGCTCCCGGATCGCCCGCTCCAGCCCGTGGACGACGTCCGCTCGCTCGTCCCGCTCTGGCCCCTCCGCCAGCGCAGGCACGCGGTCGTCGTCTGCTCGGACGAGACGGGCGAGTACGAGGCCGCGCGGGAGCGGTTCGCCCAGCTCGGCGCGGAGCTCGTCGTCGAGCGGCGGCCCGGCCCGCTCTCCCAGGCGCTCGGGCGCCCCTCCGTCACCGTCGCCGACCGCTACGGCTCCGTCGGGCTCCGCGCGCGCCGGGCCGGCGTCGCCGAGATCCTCCACCGGCTCGAGGCCTTCGAGCTCGAATGCCCCGAGTGCGGGCCGTACGCCTGGGGCGACCCGCGCCGCTGAGACCCTTTCCCGCGCCGCGCGGCTACCGGGCCGGCCGGAGCGCCGCCCGCGGCGAGACGGTGACGTGGATGACGGCGCCGCCGCGCGTCCAGGAGACGAGCCCGAGCGCCTGCAGCCGCTCCAACGTCCACTGGAAGGCGCTCGCCTGCGCCCCCGAGCCGTACCTCCGGCGCACGTCGAACGCGTACCCGGTCGCGTGCACCGAGGCGTGCGCGCCCTCCCGCACGTCCGCCTGCGCGAGCGCGGCCGCCGTGTGCGCGTCGTAGGCGGCGCGGGCGACCGCGAGCGGGCGCTCCTCCCCGCTCAGGCGGTAGACGCGCCGCGCCAGGTAGCGCAGCGCGCGCAGCGCCCGCGGCCGGAGCGCGCGCAGCGCGCGCGGGGGGAGGCCCAGGCGGGCGGCGAGCCGGTCGAGGGCGGGATCGACTCGGAAGCGGTCACGGGCGGACGCGTCCGGGAGCTCCTCCAGCGCCCCCCGCAGGAGCGCCCCCTGGATCTCCCCCGCGGTCGCGAAGCGCTCCGTCGCGTCGGGCGGGTGGAAGACGAGCTCGCTCCCGCGCCCCGCCCGGTGCAGCGCTTCGAGCCTGCGCAGGCGGCGCGGGTCCTCGCGGAAGAGGCGCATGAGCTCGCGGGCGGCGAGCACCCGGAAGTAGTAGGTCTGGGAGTCGTCGCCGAAGGAGGCGAGCAGCGCCCACGCCTCCCGGTTGCGCGCGGGCGAGGAGTCGAAGTAGAGCCGCGCGTAGTCGATCTCCTCCTCCTCGACCACCTGGTCGATCGGGTCGCCCGGGCGGCCCGCGTAGGCCCGCACGACCGAGGCCAGGTTGCCGATCCCCATGTGGTAGGAGGCGACGGCGAGGTCGTCCCGCCCGAACGTGTCGCGTGCCCGGGTCAGGTAGCGGACCGTGCCGGCGAGCGCCTGCTCCGGGTCGAAGCGGGCGTCCGCCCGCCGCCGGCGTTCCCGCAGCCGCTCGGCCTCCGCCCGGTCGCCGCGCCGGAGCGCCGCGGCGATCCCGCGCGTCAGCCGCCTGCTCGCCTCGAGATCGACGGGCATGGCGAGGAAGTCGACGGCCGTCCCGGCGAGGATCTGGGTCAGCCCGGAGGCGCGCGCGGGGTCGTCCCCGGCGATGACGTCCGGCCGCCCGGCGCTCTCCAGGAAGACGATCGCCTCCAGCAGGTCGGCGTCGACGCCGCTCCCGGCGGCGGCCTCCTCGACCAGGGGCCGGAAGCGGGCGGTGCGCCGGGCGGAGGCGGCCGCGCCCCCGGGGCTGCGCGTGAAGAGCGGGTGGCTGAGGCCGAAAGCGGCCGCCCGCTCGTACGCCTCCGTGCGGCCCTCCCGGAAGGCGAGCGGGTCCGGCCCCACGAGCTCGCTCGGGAGGAGCAGAGGCGGCGGCGCCGGCGCGCGGTCGCTCAGCAGCCGCCAGCCCCCGACCGCGCCCGCGGCGACGAGGAGCAGGAACGCGAGGAACGCGGCCCGCCCGAGCCGCGTCCGCCGCCTGCCCGCTGCGGCCCCGGGCTGCATCCCCCCATTCTGGAGCCGCGCGCGCGGCGGCCGGGCTACGCCTCCGCCTCCAGGTCCTCCTCGATCACCGCGAAGAGGACGCCGTCCACCCACTCGCCGTCCCGCCAGTACGCCTTCCGGCGGACGCCCTCGCGGACGTAGCCGGCCCGCTCCGCGTGCCGCAGCGCGCGCTCGTTGAACCCGTAGATCTCGATCTGCACCCGGTGGAAGCCGAGATCGCGGATGAGGTGGCGCTGGAAGAGGCGCGCCGCCTCGTCCCCGATCCGGCGGCCGCGGAAGCGGGGGTGGATGGCGAACCCGCCCGCCTCGGCGATCCTGCTGCGCGCGTTCACGCGCTCGAAGCGCACCGTCCCTGCCCGCTCGCCGTCCACCTCGATCACGAACACCCCGAACGCCTCCGGCTCCCGCTGCGAGCGCTCCACCTCGGCCAAGAGCTCGTCCGGCTCGCGGGCGCGGACGGCGGCGAGGTAGGGGGCGACGTCCTCGTGCGCGACGAGCTCGGCGAGGAAGGGGACGTCCTCGGGACCCGCGCGGCGGAGGGAGACGGTCACGCCGGCTCCTCCTGCACGCGAGGCCGAAGGAGCCGCGTCCCCGAGGCGAGGGCGACGCCGAGGAGGATGAGCGCGAGCCCGCCCAGCGAGGCCGCGCTCACCGGCTCGCCGAGGAAGACGGCCCCGTACGCGAGCGCGAAGCCCGGGATCAGGTACGTGACGAGGGAGAGCCGGCGGGAGCCGAAGAGGCGGAGCATGCGGAAGAGGACGAGCTGCGCCACGGCGGTCCCGAGGACGGTCAGCGCGAGCAGCGACAGGATCGCCTCGGCGTCGGGCCGCCGCTCCGGGACCTGGAAGAGGGAGAGGGGGAGGAGCAGGAGCCCGCCCGCGAGCATGGAGCCCGTCGCGAGCACCGGCCCCGGGACGGTGCGCACGCGCAGCTGGCCGTACACGCCGGCGCCGGCGTAGGCGAGCGAGGAGGCGACGACGGCCAGCGTCCCGGCGAGCGCGAGCCCGCCCCCGCGCGGGTCGAGCCCGGCGAGCGCGGCGACCCCGAGGAAGCCGAGCGCGACCCCGACGACGCGGCCGGGCCCGACGCGCTCGTGCGGGAGGAAGCGCGCCGCGAGCAGGAACGTGAAGATGGGCACGGTGGATTGGGCGATCCCGGCGACGCTCGAGTCGACGTGCTTCTCGCCCCAGGCGACGAGCCAGAAGGGGAGCGCCGCGTTCAGGAGCCCGAGCACGAGCGCGGGCCGCCAGGTCGCGCGGAGGGCGGCGAGGCCCCGGCGCGCGCCGAGCGTCGCGAGCAGGTAGGGAAGGAGGAGGAGCGCCGCCCCGAGCGTGCGGAAGGCCATCATCGGCGCCGGCTCGATGTCCTCCACGGCGAGCTTGATGAAGAGGTAGGAGGCCCCCCAGACGCCGGCGAGGAGGAGGAGGAGCGGCCAGTAGCGGCTCACCCGCCTGAGGCTACTCGGGCGCGGGGGCAGGGAGGGGCGCACCCGCAGGCGGGCGGCGGTCGCCGCGGACGGCGTCGCTTCCGGCGGCTAGACTGGCCGCTTCCTGACCACGGTCGCGCAACAGCCCCTGCACCGCGCACTCGGCCTGACGGACGGGGAGCACGAGCGTATCTGCGGGCTGCTCGGGCGGGAGCCGAGCCACTTCGAGCTCGCCGTCTTCTCCCTGCTCTGGTCGGAGCACTGCGGGTACAAGCACTCCGCCCTCCTCCTGCGGCGGCTTCCGGGCGCGGGCGAGCGGGTGCTGCAGGGCCCGGGCGGCAA
Source organism: Gaiellaceae bacterium (assembly GCA_035574655.1). Classification (GTDB taxonomy): domain Bacteria; phylum Actinomycetota; class Thermoleophilia; order Gaiellales; family Gaiellaceae; genus GMQP-bins7. Next base: position 4,615 of record DATLYP010000115.1, on the reverse strand, counting down.
CGCCGGCGTCCTCGATCTGGGCGAGGGGCTCGCGGTCGCGTTCAAGGTGGAGAGCCACAACCACCCCTCGGCGGTCGAGCCCTTCCAGGGGGCGGCGACCGGGGTGGGCGGGATCCTGCGCGACGTCGTCGCCATGGGGGCGCGGCCGGTCGCCCTGCTCGACCTGCTCCGCTTCGGCGAGCCCGGCTGGCGCTTCTCCCGCGCCGTGGGCGGGATCGGCCACTACGGGAACTGCGTGGGGGTGCCGACGGTGGGCGGAGAGGCGTTCTTCGACGAGGCCTACCGGGACAACTGCCTGGTCAACGCGATGTGCGTGGGGCTGCTCCCCGCCGAGCGGCTGACCCGGGCGGAGGCGCGGGGCGCAGGCCAGCTCGTCGTCCTCTACGGCGCCACCACCGGCCGGGACGGGATCGGCGGCGCCTCCGTGCTCGCGAGCCAGGAGCTGGACGAGGGGGCGGCCGAGAAGCGCCCCTCCGTCCAGATCGGCGATCCCTTCACCGGCAAGAGGCTGATCGAGGCCTCGCTCGAGCTCGTGCAGGCGGGCCTCGTCGAGTCGCTGCAGGACTGCGGCGCGGCCGGCATCGCCTCCGCCCTCGCCGAGATGGCGGCGGGCTACGGGATCGACGTCCACCTCGACCGCGTCCCGCTCCGCGAGGAGGGGATGGAGCCGTGGGAGGTGATGATCTCGGAGAGCCAGGAGCGGATGGTGGCGATCGTGCGCCCGCCGATGCTGGAGGCGGTCGAGCGCGTGCTCGAGCGCTGGGAGCTCCGCCACGCGGTGATCGGCGAGGTGACGGCGACCGGGGAGCTGCGCGCCTTCTGGCACGGGGAGCCCGTGGGCGAGATCCCGGCCCGGCTCCTCACCGAGGCGTGCCCCCGCTACCGGGTCGGGCGCAGGGCGCGGCCGGCGCCGCCCGCGCCCGAGCTCGCGGGCCCGCCCCCGGGGGAGGCGCTCCTCGCGCTCCTCGCCTCGCCCAACCTGCGCAGCCGCGCCTTCGTCTACCGCCGCTACGACCAGCTCGTCGGCTCGCGCACCGTGCGCCGCCCCGGCCTCGACGCGGCCGTCCTCCGCCTGCGCCCCTCCCTGCGCGGCCTCGCGGTCGCGCTCGACGGGCCGGGACGGGCCGCCTGGCTCGACCCCTGGCTGGGGGGCGCCCTCGCCGTGCTGGAGGCGGCGCGCAACGTCGCCTGCGCCGGCGGGGAGCCGCTCGGGATCACCGACTGCCTCAACTTCGGCAACCCCGAGAAGGCGGAGGTGGGCTGGGAGCTCGCGGAGGCGATCGAGGGAATGGCGGAGGCGTGCGAGGCGCTCGGCGTCCCCGTCGTCTCCGGGAACGTCTCGCTCTACAACGAGACGAACGGGCGGGCGATCCCGCCCACCCCCGTCGTAGGGGCGGTCGGGCTCGTCGCGGACGTCCGCCGCCTGCCGCGGGGCTGGCGGGAGGGGGATGCGGTGTACGTGGCCGGAGGCGAGCCGCTCTCGCTCGCCGGCTCCGAGTACCAGGCGCGCTTCGCGCGGGTGGGCGGCGTCCCGACCCGGCCGGATCTGGGCGCGGAGGCGGCGCTCGTCTCCTTCCTCTGGCGAGCCGCACCCCTGTGCTCGCTCGTGCACGACGCCGCCGAGGGCGGGCTCGCGCCCTGCCTGGCGGAGGCCGCGCTCGCCTCCGGCGTCGGAGCCCTTCTCGAGCTCCCGGAGAGCGCCCTCGAGCTCTTCGGCGAGGTGGGCGGCCGGGCGGTGCTCGCCTGCGCGGAGGAGGAGGCGTCGCGCGTGCAGGCGCTGGCCGCCGAGCTCGCCGTGCCCCTGCGCCGGGCGGGCACGGTCGGAGGGAGCGAGCTTCTCGGGGTCGAGCTCGCCGAGCTCCGCCGCGCCTGGGAGGGGGACCCCTGATGTGCGGCGTCTTCGGGGTCCGCTCCGAGGAGCGGGACGTCGCCCGGCTCGCGTACTTCGGCCTCTTCGCGCTCCAGCACCGCGGGCAGGAGTCGGCGGGCATCGCCGTCTCCGACGCAGGCCGCCTCACCGTGTACCGGGACATGGGCCTCGTCGCCCAGGTCTTCACCGAGGAGCGCCTGCAGGCGCTGCCCGGGGAGGCGGCGATCGGGCACACCCGCTACTCGACCACCGGTTCCAGCCGGTGGGCGAACGCGCAGCCCCTCGTCCACCACGGGCGCGTGCGCACGGTCGCGCTCGGGCACAACGGCAACCTGGTGAACGCGGACGAGCTGCGCGAGGAGCTGCTCGCGGACGGGGTGCGGCTCGCCTCCGGCTCCGACTCGGAGCTGATCGCGGCGCTCGTCGCCAACGACCCTGCGCCGCTCCCGGAGGCGGCCGCGCGCGCCATGGCCCGCCTGGAGGGCGCGTACTCGGTGACGGCGCTCGCCGAGGGGACGCTCCTCGCCCTCCGCGACCCGCACGGCTTCCGCCCGCTCACGCTCGGGCGTCTGGGCGAGGACTGGGTCGTGGCCTCGGAGACGTGCGCGCTCGACCTGATCGGCGCCGCGGTCGAGCGCGACGTGCGCCCGGGGGAGGTCGTCTGGGTGGACGCCGACGGTCTTCGGGAGGCGCAGGCGCTCCCGCCGCGACGGAGCGCGCTCTGCATCTTCGAGCACGTCTACTTCGCCCGCCCCGACTCCCGCCTCCCGGGCGGCGAGGTGCACGGCGTTCGCGTGCGCATGGGAGAGCGCCTGGCGCGGGAGGCCCCGGTCGAGGCCGACCTCGTCATCCCCATCCCCGACTCGGGGACACCGGCGGCGATCGGCTTCTCCAAGGCCTCCGGGATCCCCTTCGACGAGGGGCTGATCAAGAACCGGTACGTCGCCCGCACCTTCATCCAGCCCGACCAGGCGATGCGCGACCAGGGCGTGCGGCTCAAGTTCAACCCGCTCTCCGAGGTGGAGGGGCGGCGGGTCGTGGTCGTCGACGACTCGATCGTGCGCGGCTCCACCATGCGCCAGCTGGTGGCGATGCTCTTCGACGCGGGCGCCTCGGAGGTGCATGTGCGCATCTCCTCCCCGCCCGTCGTCTCGCCCTGCTTCTACGGGATCGACATGGCCGACGAGGGCGAGCTCGCCGCCGCCCGCCGCAGCGTCGAGGAGATGCGGGAGCTGATCGGGGCGACCTCGCTCCGGTACCTGTCCGTGGAAGGGATGCAGGAGGCGACGCGCCTCCCCGAGGACGCGGTCTGCCGTGCCTGCTTCACGCGCGACTACCCGACCCGCGTCCCCGCCCGCCACGAGAAGCTGCGCCTCGAGCCGGTCGCGGGCTAGTCCGGGCGCTCGCCGCGCTCCCGCCGCACCGGCGTCCACCTTGCCTCACGAGCAACGATGTCGTAGACTCGCCGTGACGAGCTCGCGACGGGGGGCCTCTCCGAGAGCGGCTCTCAGGGGAGGGGGTGAGAGATGAGACGACTGCTTTTGACCGTCGTCTCGGTAGCGGCGCTGCTTCCGGCGGCGGCGGCCGCGGGCCCGCAGGCGCAGGTGAACGGCGGGGGCCGCGGGACGCTCGACGGCGCCACGCCGTTCTCGCAGTTCGGGTTCCAGGTCGCGAAGACAGCCGACGGCGCCGTCCACGGCTACTTCAACTGCCTGATGGCCGGCTCCTCGCGAGTCGATCCGTTCACGCTGATGGCCGTGCGCGGGAAGGTGACGAGCCTCTCGATCTCCGGCGACACCGCCACGTTCGAGGGCTCGGGGATGCTGCAGACCGGGAACCTGGGCAAGGAGGCGACGACGTTCCGCGTCGTCGTCACGGACGGGGGGCCGGGCGACGGGACACTCCAGCTGACCGCGTTCACGACCTCGTTGGGCACGGTCGCGCTCCCGACCGAGGATGTCCTCAACGGACGTATCGCGGTCGGCTAGAGGCGCGTCCGCGGGCGCAGGCGTGGTCGCGCGCAGTGCGACCACACGTCGAAAGGAGGCACGCATGGAAGCTCGAGCGAGACGGCTGTTCCTGCTCGGTGGCGCGGCGACGGTCGGAGCGGTGCTCTTGCTGCTCACGACCTTCGCCGGGGCCGCCGCCGGGCGTGCGCAGCACGTGAGCTGGGACATCATCCACTTCACACCGGGAACGGGCACGGTCACGTTCTCTCCCGGCGGCGTCGCCAGCGCCCAGACCCAGGCGCCGGCATCGACGTTCGGGCCGGTGCAGACGATCACGCTGACCGGGCACGGGACGTTCGTCGCCCCGTCGAGCGGGCGTGGCTCGGGCGCCGCCACCGGCGGGGGCACGTGGACGATCACCGAGGGCGGCACCACCGTCGCCTCCGGCACGTACGAGGTCAGAGACCTCGTCAGCTGGGAGTTCGCGAACAAGCAGGCCGGGATCCCGGGGACGACGATCATCGACCAGACCGGCGACGTCGACGCGCGGGCCAACGGCACCGCCGTCCTCAGGATCGAGTTCTCCGACGGCGAGTGGGGCATCCTGACCGTGGGCTGCCACGGCCCCGGGGCGCCGAACCACATCTTCGAGGGGATCGCGACGACGAAGGGGTACAAGACCTACTACGCGGTGCAGAACCCGGCGGGCGGGGTGGACGCCAACCGGACGATCTTCCACTTGCAGAAGTGAGCCAGGAGCCGAGCCCGGCCGGCGGTCACGGGAGGGCGGCGCCCG
>DATLYP010000114.1:0-24206 GCA_035574655.1 Gaiellaceae bacterium | reverse complement strand
AAGCGGCGGGTCGCGATCCTCCCCCAGCTCGGGTTCGGGGGGAGACCGACCTCGCGCTCCTTCGCGCCCCTGAGCCCGCTCTTGCGCCGCAAGGCGCGCGAGCGCCTCCCCCGCCTGCCCGCCCCGCCGGCGGGCCGGCCCGGCCGACGTCGCTAGGCTGGCGGCGTGCCCCGCCAGGGCTACCTGCTCAGCCTCGGCCGCGTCCCCTACCTGGAGGCCTGGGACCTCCAGCGCTCGCTCGCCGGGGCGGTCTCCCAGGGCGCGATCCCCGACACCGTCCTCCTGCTCGAGCACCCGCCGGTGATCACCCTCGGGCGGCGGGCGGAGGCGCGCGAGCTGCACGTTCCCGAGGGCGCCGAGGTGGAGGTCGTCGAGACCGACCGCGGGGGGAGGTCGACCTACCACGGCCCCGGACAGCTCGTCTGCTACCCGATCCTCGACCTGCGCCGGCACGGCAAGGACGTGAAGCGCTACGTGCGCGGCCTGGAGGAGGCGCTCATCCGCACGCTCGCCGCGTTCGGGATCGAGGGGGAGCGGATCGAGGGCGTGACCGGCGTCTGGCTGACCCCGCCGCCGCGCAAGATCGCCTCCATCGGCGTCCACGTCTCCCGCTGGATCACGACCCACGGGTACGCGCTCAACGTCGATCTCGACCCCGCCCCCTTCAGCGAGTGGATCACCGCCTGCGGGCTCGAGGACGCCGCGTTCACGACCATGGCGCGCGAGCTCGGCCGGCCGCTCGCGGTGGACGAGGTGCGGGGGCCGGCGGCGGAGGCGATCGGCGAGGTGTTCGGCCTCGACCTCGAGGAGCTGCCCGCGGACGAGGGGGTGGGCCTCTGGCCGCAGCCGATCCACGCCTCGCTCGCAGCCCGATGAGAGCCGGCCTCGAGCGGGCGGCGGCCGGCCGCGGCGCCGGGGCCGGGCGAGAGGCCTAGACTGGTCGGGAATGCAGCGCTCGCTCCCCGTCGCCGACCGCCCGCGCCGGCCCGAGTGGATGAAGGTGCGGGCGCCGAGCGCGAGCTCGCGCTTCTACGAGGTGAAGGGGCTCATGCGCGCCGGCCGGCTCGTCACGATCTGCGAGGAGGCGCGCTGCCCGAACATCGGCGAGTGCTGGGGCCGCGGGACCGCGACCTTCCAGATCCTCGGCGACACCTGCACGCGGGCGTGCCGCTACTGCTACGTCCACTCGGGCAAGCCGGACGGCCCGCCCGACCCGCTCGAGCCGCTCCGCCTCGCGCAGGCGGCCGCGCAGATGGGGCTCTCGCACGTGGTGGTCACCTCGGTCGACCGGGACGACCTCCCCGACCGCGGCGCCGGCCACTTCGCGGCCACCGTGCGCGCGCTGCGGCGGAAGCTGCCGCAGGCGACGGTCGAGCTCCTGACGCCGGACTTCCTTGGGCTCGAGGAGGAGGCGCTTCGCACCGTGCTCGCCGCGCGCCCGGACGTCTTCGGGCACAACATCGAGACCGTCCGCCGCCTGCACCCGCGCATGCGCGGCGCGAAGGCGAGCTACGACAAGGCGCTCTGGCTGCTCCGGCGCGCAAAGGAGCTCGCCGACTACCGCCTCCTGACCAAGTCGGGGATCATCGTCGGGCTCGGGGAGACGAACGAGGAGGTCGTGGAGACGATGCGCGACCTGCGCGCGCACGGCGTGGACGTGGTCACGATCGGCCAGTACCTGCAGCCCTCGCCCAAGCACGCGCGGATCGACCGCTGGGTGCACCCGGACGAGTTCCGCTGGTTCCGCGAGCAGGGGGAGGCGCTGGGGTTCGGGTCCGTCTTCTCGGGCCCGCTCGTCCGCTCCTCCTACCGGGCGGACGAGCAGCGGCATGCGGCGGAGACGGGCCGGGGCGCGGTCGCCTACTGAGACGGCACGCGGGAAGGGCCGCCCGGGGGCGGCCCTTCCCCTATCAGCAGAGCGGCGCGGCTACTTCACGAACGCGTACACCGCCGCGTGCGCGATCTCCGTGCCGCCGGCGAACACGCGCAGGATGCCCTGCTGGCTGCCGGGCGCGATCCCCTTGTCCGCGTTCATCGTCACCGTGATCGTCGAGCCCGAGATCGAGGCGCCGAAGTCGACGCCCGACCCGGTCTCGTCCGTCACGGAGACGGTGTACGGCCCGGAGCCCGAGAGCGTCGAGAGCGCGATCGTCCGCGAGTCGACGCGACCGGAGCCCGACGGCACCGCGCCGAAGCTGACGCTCACCGGGTCGAGCGCGACCTTCGCGCCCACCGCGGAGAGCGCGTTCGCGCGCCCGGCGCCGATGACGTTGACGTTCCGCTGGAGGGCGGTCGCGGCCGAGTTCAGGAGGACACTCTGGTCGGCCGTGTTCACGATCGCCGAGCGGACCTCCGCGGCCGACCATTCCGGGTGCTGGCCCCTGACCAGGGCCGCGATGCCGGCGAGGTGCGGGGTCGCCATCGAGGTCCCCTGGAAGAACGCCCAGCAGGGCGGGGTCTCGCACACGGGCGTCAGCTCGCCCCCGATCGAGATCCGCGCGGGCTGCGCGCTCAGCACGTTCACTCCCGGGGCGACCGCGTCCGGCTTGACCCGGAAGTCGACGTCGGTCGGGCCCTGGCTCGAGAACCCGGCCATGATGTTGTCGTTCCCGGTCCGGAAGTACTGAAGCGAGCTCGCGATCGTCGCCGGCCTGCCGTCGGCGGCGGCGAGCGCGCTCCGGGCGGAGATCCCCACCATGTACGCCGGGACCGTCGGTTGGTTCGGCGTGCCGTCCTGGGCCATCGCGATCGGGTCGCCGCCGACGTTGTTCACGACGACCACGGCGGCCGCCCCGGCGTTCTGGGCGTTGCGGATCTTCGTCGAGAACGTGCAGACGCCCCTGGAGATGAGCGCGATCCTGTTCGCGAGGCTGCCTGCGGGCAGGGCCGAGCAGGCGGTGCTGAGGCCGCCCGGGCCCTGCGGGTCGGCGACGACCTCGAGCTCCCTCGTCAGGTCGCTATCGACCGTCTCGAAGTCGCCGGTGGCGAGCTGGTAGACGGTGCTGTCCACCGTCATCGGCGCGCCGACGAAGTGGCCGACGGTCGCCGCGCCCGCGGTGAGCGCCCCGGGCGCGATCCCGGGCGAGGAGACGGTGCTGAAGCCCGGCCCCTCGTTCCCGGCCGCGACGGCGACGACCATGTTCGCCGCGTCCAGGTTGTCCACGGCCATCGAGAGCAGATCCTTGATCCCGCCCTGCGGGCCGCCCAGGCTCATGTTGGCGACGTCGAAGCCCTGCTCGTACGCCTCCTCGAGCGCGTCCACGATGTCCTCGGAGCGCGCGCTCGCCACCTCGTCCGGGAAGACGTTGAAGTTCCCGAGCGTGGCGGCAGGCGCCACCCCGGAGACCTTGTACGGGATCACGACCCCGTCCAGGACGGTGTCCGTGTGCTCGTTGCAGGCGACCGTGCCCGCGACGTGCGTCCCGTGGCCGTTCAGGTCGGCGGGGGTGAAGCCGCGGCTCCGCGCCTGCATGTGGAAGACGCCCGCGAAGACGACCTTGCTGTTCGTCTCGCCGTTTCGCTCGACCGGGCCTCCGTCCTGGAAGCAGGGGTGGGAGGTGTCGATGCCCGTGTCGACGATCGCCACCTTCACGCCCTCCCCCTTCGCCGCCCCGGTGCCCCCGCCCGCAACCCAAGCCTCGAAGGCGTGGACGAGCGCGAGATCGGGGTCCTCGTGGCCCGCCGGCCGGTACAGGCGCTCGTACTCCGCGTGCTGCACCATCGGCGCGGCCGCGATCCTCGAGAGCGGCGTCCCGTTCAGCCTCACGCTCACCGCGTTGAGGGCGACGTCGAACTCCCCGACGACGCTGGCCTCCGGCGCGTTCTCCCGGAGCCACCGCTTGAACTCGTTGCGGAGCTGGTTCAGCTGAGCGCGGTACGAGCGGACGGCGTTGCTCGAGAAGTCGATCTTCTTCCCCTTCGGCGGACGCGTCTTCTCGTACGTGGCAAGCGGGTCGCCCTTGAGCTGCACGAGCGCGCTGCCCGTGTCCACGGCGGGCAAGGCCGACCCGTCGGTCGGGCGGCCGCCGGCCAGGGCGGCGGCGCCGACGGCGAGCGCCACGATCGAGGACGCGAGAACAGCCGTGCCGAGACTGCGTCGTCTCATGTCTCTCCCTCCCGTCGATTGCGGCTGCCTGCGGCAGAGGCGGTTCTCCCCGACCGCCTCGCAGCGCGTCTCAGTGTATGGGGATCGAGCCGCGGGGGCAACGGTCGAGGGGGCCTCGGGCTACCCGTGCGGCTTCGCCATCGCCCGGTAGTCGAGGGCCCGCTCGAGGGTCTCCTCGTCCACCCCCGCCTCGCGCGCGACCTCGCGCAGCGGACGGCCGGAGGCGGCCGCCTCCCTGACGATCTCCGTCGCCCTGTCGTAGCCGATGTAGGGGTTGAGCGCGGTCGCGGCGGCAAGCGTCAGCTCCGCGTAGCGCTCGCACCGCTCGCGGTTCGCCTCGATCCCGTCCACGCAGCGCTCGGCGAGGAGGCGGCTCGCGCTCGCGAGCAGCGTGATCGATCCGAGCAGGTTGCGGGCCATGAGCGGCACGTACACGTTCAGCTCGAAGTGGCCGTTCATGCCCCCGATCGTGATCGCCGCGTCGTTCCCGATCACCTGCGCCGCCACCTGGGTGACCACCTCGGGGATCACCGGGTTCACCTTGCCCGGCATGATCGAGCTCCCCTTCTGCAGCTCGGGGAGCGCGATCTCGGCAAGCCCGGCGCGCGGCCCGGAACCCATGAGCCGCAGGTCGTTCGCGATCTTGGTCAGCGAGACGGCGACCACCGTGAGCGCGCCCGAGGCCTCCACGAGCGCGTCGCGCGCCGCCTGCGCCTCGAACGGGTGCGCGGGCGGGGACACGGCGAGCCCGGTCTCCTCGGCGAGGCGCGCCCGGACGCGGGCGGCGAACTCGGGGTGCGTGTTCAGGCCCGTGCCGACGGCGGTGCCGCCGAGCGGGACCTGGCCGAGGCGGGGCAGGGCGTCCTCGACGCGGGCGATCCCCTGCCGCACCTGGGCCGCGTAGCCGGCGAACTCCTGCCCGAGCGTGACCGGCACCGCGTCCATCAGGTGCGTCCGCCCCGCTTTCACCACGTCGTCGAACTCGCCCGCCTTGCGCTCCAGCGACTCGGCGAGCGTGCGCAGCGCGGGCAGAAGCTCGTGCACGATCTCGTCGAGGGCGGCGAGGTGAACCGCGGTGGGGAAGACGTCGTTCGAGGACTGCCCCAGGTTGACGTGGTCGTTCGGGTGCACGCCCTCGCCCGCGAGGGTGGCAATCACCTCGTTCGCGTTCATGTTCGAGCTCGTGCCCGAGCCCGTCTGGAAGACGTCGACCGGGAACTGGTCGTCGAGCTCACCGGCGGCCACCCGGTCGGCCGCGGCCGCGATCCGCTCCGCGAGCTTCCGGTCGAGGAGGCCGAGCTCGCCGTTCACGCGCGCCGCAGCCGCCTTGATGCGGCCGAGCCAACGGGCGACCGAGACGGGGATCGGCTCGCCGGAGACGGGGAAGTTCGCGATCGCCTTCTCCGTCTCCGCGCCCCAAAGCCGCTCGCGCTCGGTCGTCTTGGACACGAGCGCGAGTCTAGCTTCGGACCGGCGGCGCTCCTCGTCTCGCTAGGAGCCGAAGCGGGCGCGGATGTTCCCGAACTCCCGTTGGAGGGACGCGTACTGTGCCTCGAAGAGAGCGTCCGGCGTGCCCGGCCACTGGAACATCGTGAACGTGAACGCCGAGCGCGAGCCTGGAAGCGGCACGACCCGGGTGGGGAAGAGCGCGAGCTCGTCGGCGGAGGGGCCGGCGAGCATGTCGATCACCCCGGTGCGCGGATCGGCGTCGATCCGGAACACGAACTCGCCCAGCCCGTTCCGGACGATCGCCTCGCCGTTTTCGAAACGGAGCTCACGGGCGAACTCGTTCGCCCATTCCGGCAGGCTTTCGATCTTCGAGAGGTACGCGAAGACGTCGTCCGCGGGAGCGTCGAGGACGGCGGTAACGGTCTCACTTCTCATCTTCCACCACCTTTCGCAACGAGTCGAGCAGCCGCTCGAGCTCCTCGGCCGAGAGCCGGCGCCGAGCCCACTCGCCGACGTTCGCAAGGACGCCCTCGGCGACCTCGCGCAGCTCTTCTCCGCGCGAGGTGAGGGAGACCCGCGTCGCCCGCGCGTCGCCTGCGTCGCGCTCCCGAGTCACGAGGCCGGCGTCTTCGACGGCTCGCACGAGCGTCGTCATCGCCTGCTTGGAGAGGCCGGAGCGGCAGGCGAGCTCGCCCATGCGCAGCCCGTCCTCTTCGTAGAGCGGGACGAGCACGGACCCGAACGAGGCGCGTACTTCCGGATGCCCCGCCTCGCGGAAGGCCTGCTCGAGCCGCTGGTTCCAGGCCTGCGACGCCTTGGCCAGCAGCCAGCCGAGGTTTGCGCGGCTAAGCTCACTCACCGCATAGTACGTCTTCGGACTAAATTCGTCAAGGACCGTACTACTAGCCTCGGCGGGCGGCGGCCAGGAGTTCCTCCCAGGTCGCGAGCTTCACCCGGGGGCGACCCTGGGGCTCGCCGCGCGCCCGCTCGAGGGTGTCGATCGCCTGCCAGCCCTCGTAGCGGACCACCTCGACCCCGCGCTCGGCGAGCAGGTCGTCGAGCCGCCCGTCCTCCGCGCGCGGCAGCCGGCCGGCGCGCGCGTCCTCGAGCAGCCGCGCGACCGTCTCCGCCGCGTCCTTCTTGTTCGTGCCGATGACACCCGTGGGGCCGCGCTTGATCCAGCCGGCGGCGTAGACGCCCGGCACCGGGCGCCCGTCCCCGTCGAGGACGCGGCCGCCGTCGTTCGGGATCGTGCCCGAAGCGGGGTCGAAAGGCACGCCCGGGATGGGCACGCCGCGGTAGCCGACGCTGCGGAAGACGAGCCCGCACGGGATCGTCTCGCGCTCTTCGGTCGCTACCGCCCGCACGCCCCCGCGGCCGTCCGGCTCGAGCCGGTTGCGCACGATCTCGACCGCCTGCACGCGAGACTCGCCGAGGATGGCGACCGGGGAGACGCGGAAGCGGAGGCGGATGCCGCGGGGCTTCCCCCGGGGAGGGCGGGACGCGAGCTCGCGCAGGATCTCCACGTTGCGCTGGACCGCGTTCGGGGCGGAGGCGAGCTCCGCCTCGCTTGCGGGGTCGAGCTCGAGCTCGGCCGGGTCGAGGAGGACGTCCGCGCCCTGCAGCTCCCCGAGCTCGCCGAGCTCCGTGGGGGTCCAGGACGCCTGCACCGGGCCGCGCCGGCCGAGGATCACGATCTCGCGCAGGGGCGACTGCGCGATCGCCTCGATGGCCGCGTCGGTCGCGTCCGTGGGCGCGAGCTCCTCGCGGGTCAGGGCGAGCATGCGGGCGACGTCCAACGCGACGTTCCCGTTCCCGACCACGACCGCCCGCTCGACGGCGAGGTCGAAGGGGAGGTCCTGGTAGTCGGGGTGCCCGTTGTACCAGGCGACGAACTCGGTCGCCGCCCACGAGCCGGGCAGGTCCTCGCCGGGGATGCCGAGCCGCCGGTCGCTCTGCGAGCCGACCGCGTAGATGACGGCGTCGTAGAGGCGCGCGAGCTCCTCGTGCCGCACGTCCCGCCCCACCTCCACGTTGCCGAGGAAGCGGAACCCGGGCCGCTCCGCGATCTTCTCGAACGCCCGCGACACCGTCTTCAGCTGCGGGTGGTCGGGCGCGACGCCGAGCCGGACGAGCCCCCACGGGGTGGGGAGCCGCTCGATCAGGTCGACCTCGGCGGGCGGATCCTCGCTCGCGAGCAGGGCCCCCGCCGCGTAGAAGGCGGCGGGGCCGGAGCCGACGACGGCGACGCGGAGGGGGCGCTCGGCGCTCATCGCGCCGCCATGCTAGGCGCGCGGCCGCCGCGCGCAACGGAAGGGACCTGACCCCGGTGTTGCGTCAGTGGGCGCAGCCCGAGCCGCAGCCGTAGCCCGGGTCGGCGCCCGCGTCCGCGTCGTCGGCCACGGTGAAGGAGTGGCCGCAGCCGCAGGACGCGACCGCGTTCGGGTTGTCGATCTTGAACCCGGACTCGTGGATCGTGTTCAAGTAGTCGATGGTGGCGCCGCGCAGGTAGGGGGCGCTGAAGGGATCGACCACCACCTGCACGCCTTCGAGCTCGAACTGGAGGTCGCCCTCGGCGGGGCCCGAGTCGAAGCCGAGGCCGTACTGGAACCCCGAGCAGCCGCCGCCCTGGATGGCGACGCGGAGGACGAGCGTGTCCCCGTCCGGCTCCTCCGCCATGAGCTCCTTCACCTTCGCCGCCGCGACGGGCGTCAGCGAGATCAGCGTCTCCGTGGGATGCTCGGTCGTCGCCATGCGCCCATCGTAGCGGAGGCGTCCCGGGCCGTCGAAGCTTGTAACAGGCGTGTCGCCGATTTTGAGCGGAAATCCGCTTCTGCTCGTAACCCTCGAGGGAGTGGTAGGTTTCGGCCGAGAGACGTTCGTCGAGTCCCGCCGGGGGTGGGAGACGTGCTTTCGAACTGGCTGCCGTTCCTCTTCTATGCGCTGTTCGCGGCGGCGATCCCCGCCTCGATGATCCTCTTCTCGTACGTCCTCCCGCGACGGCCTCTGACGCGGACCCGGCAGCGGCTGCTGCCCTTCGAGTCGGGCGTCTCCCAGGGCCCCCCGGCCCGCGAGCGCCGCTTCACCGTGAGCTTCTACCTGACCGCGATCCTCTTCATCCTCTTCGACATCGAGATCGTCTTCCTGTACCCGCTCGCGGTGCAGCTGGACGCGCTAGGCTGGTTCGGACTCGGCGAGCTCGTCGTCTTCATCGGCATCCTCGCCGTGGCCTACGTGTACATCTGGCGGAAGGGGGCGCTCGACTGGCACTGAGGCGAGAGCTCCCCGTCGTCCCCGAGCGCCCGCTCGCCCGCGCCGGCTTGCAGTCGGAGCGCGTCCTCTGGCCGGGGAAGGGGCCGGGGGTGTTCGAGCGCGAGGTGGAGAAGCTCGAGGACGCGCTCCTGCTCACGACCGTGGAGAAGGCCGTGGCCTGGGCGCAGTCGAGCTCCGTCTGGCCGGACACGTTCGGGCTCGCCTGCTGCGCGATCGAGATGATGTCCATCGTCTCCTCCCGCTACGACATCGCCCGCTTCGGGATGGAGCGCTTCAGCTCCTCGCCGCGGCAGGCCGACCTGCTCATCGTCTCCGGCCGCGTCACCCACAAGATGGCCGGCCCGCTGCGCCAGGTGTACGACCAGATGCTGGAGCCGAAGTGGGTGATCGCGATGGGGGCCTGCGCGAGCTCGGGCGGGATGTTCAACAACTACACGGTGCTGCAGGGGGTGGACAAGATCGTGCCCGTGGACGTGCACGTCCCCGGCTGCCCGCCGCGGCCGGAGGCCCTCGTGGAGGGGATCGTGCGCCTGCACGAGAAGATCCGCGCCGGCGTCCCGCCCGCCTACCAGATCCGCGGGGTCGCCGAATGAGCCGGGAGGCCGAGGCGTACGGGGGCGTGCCGGGCCTCGTGGAGACGCGCGAGGCGCACGGCGAGGTGACGCTCGTCGTCGACCCGGCCCGCGTCGTCGAGGCCTGCCGCGCGCTGCGCGACGAGCACGGCTTCAACGTGCTCGTGGACATCGCCGCCGCCGACTACCTCGGCTGGGGCGAGCGGGGCGTCGCCGGCTACGTCGGCACGGCGGACGGGCGCGACCTCAACGACCCGGGCTCCCAGGGCTTCGCGCGGCTGCCCGAGCCGAAGCCGAAGCGCTTCTCCGTCTCCTACCACCTGCTGCGCGTCTCCGAGGAGCCGGCGCGGGTGCGCGTCCAGGTCTGGGTCGACGACGGGGAGAGCGTCCCCACCGTCGTGCCCGTGTGGCCGGCCGCCGACTGGTACGAGCGGGAGGCGTACGACCTCATGGGCATCCCCTTCGAGGGGCACCCGAACCTCGTCCGCATCCTCATGCCCGAGGACTGGGAGGGGCACCCGCTGCGCAAGGACTACCCGCTGGGCGGCGAGCCGGTCCGCTTCTCGGAGGAGGAGTGACGCGGATGGCGGTCCTTCCCTCCACCCGCATCTACGAGGGCACGCGCATCCCCTCGCCGGTGCCGACGATCCTGGAGGTCGACCCGGAGCGGCACCCGCTCGAGGACATCCTCACCGTCAACTTCGGGCCGAACCATCCCTCCACCCACGGGGTCCTGCGGCTGATCGTCGACCTGGACGGGGAGGAGGTGGCGGGGATCCGCGCCGTGATCGGCTACCTGCACACCGGCTTCGAGAAGAACATGGAGGCGAAGTCCTGGTGGAAGGCGATCACGTACGCGCCGCGCACCGACTACCTCGCCTTCCAGGCGAACGAGCTCGTCTTCGTGCTCGCGGTCGAGAAGCTGCTCGGGCTCGAGATCCCCCGCCGGGCCGTCTGGGCGCGCATGGCGCTCGCGGAGCTGAACCGGATCCACTCGCACCTCGTCTGGCTCGGCACCTCGGCGCTCGAGCTGGGGGCGATCTCCCTCTTCTGGTACTGCTTCGACGACCGGGACGCGATCCTCGACCTGTTCGAGATGGCGGGCGGGGCGCGCATGCACACCCGCTACGTCCAGGTCGGAGGGCTGGCGGAGGACCTGCCGCCCGGGTTCGTCGAGGAGGCGCGCAGGTTCTGCGACGCGATGCCCCGCTCGGTCGACGAGTACGAGGCCATCCTCGACCGCAACGCGATCTGGCTCGAGCGCACGCGCGGGATCGGCCTCCTCTCCGCCCAGGACGCGCTCGCCCTCGGCCAGACGGGGCCGATGCTGCGCGCCTCCGGCGTCGACTGGGACCTGCGCAAGGCGATGCCCTACCTCGCCTACGACGAGGTCGAGTTCGACGTGCCCGTCTACCACGAGGGGGACGTGTACGCCCGCTACCGGGTGCGCATGGACGAGATGCGCGAGTCGGTCAGGATCATCCGCCAGTGCCTCGACCGGCTCGAGGAGACGGAGGGCGAGCCGTGGATCGTGGACGACCGCAAGGTCGTCCTCCCGCCGCGGCACGAGCTGCACACCTCGATGGAGTCCCTCATCCACCACTTCAAGATCGTCACCGAGGGCTACACCGTGCCCGAGGGGGAGGTGTACGTGGCGATCGAGTCGCCGAGGGGGGAGGCGGGCTGCTACGTCGTCTCCGACGGCGGGCCGCGGCCCTGGCGGGTCAAGTTCCGCGCCCCCAGCTTCGCCGCCCTGCAGGCGACGGCCACCGTCGTCCAGGGCTGCCTGATCGCCGACCTGATCGCGGTCGCCGCCTCCCTCGACCCGGTCATGGGGGACGCCGACCGGTGACGCTCTCCCCGGAGACCCTGCGCCGGATCGAGGACGCGCAGCGCCTGTACCCGGAGCCGCGGTCGGCGGTGATGGAGGCGCTCCGCCTCGCCCAGGCGGAGTACGGCGGCTGGCTGCCGCCGGAGGCCCTGCGGGACGTCGCCGAGGCGCTCGACGCGACGCCCGCCTACTGCCTCTCCATCGCCTCCTTCTACGACATGTACCACCTGCAGCCGATCGGGCGGCACCTGGTCGAGGTGTGCACGAACCTCTCCTGCGCGCTCGCGGGGGCGCAGCGGGTGCTGGACGCGTTCGCCGCCGGGCTCGGGGTGGAGCCGGGCGGGACGACCGAGGACGGCCAGGTCACCTTGCGCGCGATCGAGTGCGCGGGCGGCTGCGGGCGGGCGCCCGTCGTCGTCGTCGACCACCGCTACCGCGAGCCGGTGCGGCCCGAGGACGTGCCGGCGATCCTGGAGGAGCTGCGTGCCGGCTGAGCCGCTCGAGCTGCTCATGGCCGGCACGGCCGAGCACGACCTGACCACGCTCGAGGGCTACCGGGCGGTGGGCGGGTACGCGGCGCTCGCGAAGGCCAGAGCCATGGAGCCGCAGGCGGTGATCGACGAGATCACGGCCGCCACCATCCGCGGCCGCGGCGGCGCCGGCTTCCCCATGGGGCGGAAGGCGTCCCTGCTCGCCAAGGACCGGGGGCCCGTGTACCTCGTCGTGAACGCGGACGAGTCCGAGCCCGGCGCCTTCAAGGACCGCGACGTCATGCGCTTCACGCCCCACCGGCTGATCGAGGGCTGCCTGATCACCGCGCACGGGATCGAGTCCCGCTCCGTCTTCGTCTACATCCGGGGCGAGTACCTGCACGAGTTCGAGGTGCTGCGGCGCGCGCTCGCCGAGGCGCGGGAGGCGGGGCTCCTCGGCGATGTGACGATCGTCCTCCACCGGGGCGCGGGCGCCTACATCTGCGGGGAGGAGACCGCGCTCCTCGAGTCGCTCGAGGGGCGCCGCGGACAGCCCCGGCCCAGGCCGCCGTTCCCGCCGGTCGTCGGCCTGTACGGCAGACCGACGCAGATCAACAACGTCTCCACGATCGCCCTCGTCCCCAAGGTGATCGAGCTCGGCGCCGAGGAGTTCGCCAAGATCGGCGTGCCCTCCGCGCCCGGCACCGCCGTCTTCTCGATCTCGGGGAACGTCGCCAGGCCCGGCAACTACGAGCGGCCGCTCGGGATCCCGCTGCGCGAGCTCGTATACGACGTCGCGGGAGGGATCGCGGGCGGGCGCCGCCTGAAGGCCGTCATCCCGGGCGGCTCCTCCGTGCCCGTGCTCACGCCGGAGGAGCTGGACACGCCCATGGACTACGACTCGATTCAGGCCGCCGGCTCGTTCTTCGGCTCGGCCGCGATCATCGTCGTCGACGACCGCTGCTGCATGGTGCAGCTCGCGCTGCGCGCGGCCCAGTTCTACATGCACGAGTCCTGCGGCAAATGCACCCCCTGCCGGGTGGGGACGCGCTGGCTCGTCCAGCTCCTGACGAAGATCGAGGAGGGGCGGGGGGCGCCCGCCGACCTCGACCTGCTCGACGACGTCTGCGAGCGCATGCTCGGCAAGTCGCTCTGCGCGCTCGGCGACTTCGCCGTCTACCCGGTGTCGAGCTACCTGCGCAAGTACCGGGACGAGTTCGAGGCCCACGTCGAGCTCGGCCGCTGCCCGTTCGGGGGCGAGAGCTCGCTCGAAGGGATCGTCGCGCCCGTCGAGCAGCACGTCCACGCGCTGCCGGCCGACGCCGGCGTCCCCGAGGCGGCGCCGCTGTGAGCGTCGAGCTCGTCACCGTGACCGTCGACGACCGGCGGGTGCAGGTGCCCAAGGGCACCGGCCTCGTGGAGGCGGCGCAGGCGGCCGGCATCGAGATCCCCGTCTTCTGCTACGAGCCGCGGCTCGGGCCGCCGATCGGCGCCTGCCGCATGTGCCTGGTCGAGATCGAGGGCATCCCCAAGCTGCAGGCGGGCTGCACGCTGACCGTGCAGGAGGGGATGGTCGTGCGCACGGCCCAGACCTCGGCGAAGGCGGCGGAGGGGCAGGAGGCGACGCTCGAGTTCATCCTCGTCAACCACCCGCTCGACTGCCCGGTGTGCGACAAGGGCGGCGAGTGCCCGCTCCAGGACCTCACCTTCCGCTACGGGCCGGGCGCGACGCGGATGCGCTTCCGCAAGCTGACCTTCGACAAGCCGATCCCCCTCTCGCCCCTGATCGCGCTCGACCGGGAGCGCTGCATCCTCTGCTACCGCTGCACCCGCTTCTCCGAGGAGGTGGCGGAGGACGGGCAACTCGTCGCCCGCAACCGGGGCGCGCGCTCCGAGATCGCGACCTTCGAGGACGTGCCCTACCGCGCCCCCTTCACCGGCAACGTGATCGAGCTCTGCCCGGTCGGCGCCCTCACCTCCACGCTCTACCGCTTCGAGGGGCGGCCCTGGGACACGCAGGAGGTCCCGACCGTCTGCGCCGCCTGCCCCGTCGGCTGCAACGTGACGGCGACGATCCGCGAGGGGAAGGTCAAGCGGATCCTCTCCCGCAACCACCCCGAGATCGACCGCGGCTGGCTGTGCGACAAGGGGCGCTTCACCTACCCCTACCTGCGCGCCGGCGACCGGATCACCGCGCCCCTCCGCCGCGGCCCCCGCGGGCTCGCCGAGACGACCTGGGAGGAGGCGCTCGACGCCGCCGAGGAGCTCCTGCGCGAGGCGGGGGCCGGGACCGTGACCGCGCTCTCCGGCTCGGAGACGACCGAGATCGCCTACGCCCTCGGTCGGCTCCTGCGCGTCGGCCTCGGGGCCCACTCGGCCGTCCTCCCGGAGGCGACCTCGGACGCCCTGGAGGCGTTCCGGCTGCCGCTCTCCGCGATCGCGGAGGCGGAACTCGTGGTGGTCGTCGGGGACGACCCGGTCGTGGAGCGGGCCCCGATCGTCGACCTGTGGCTGCGGGAGGCCCGCCGGCGGGGCGCCGAGATCGCCGTCTTCGGGCCGACGGGGACGCACCCGCTCGGGCCGGGCGGGGCGGCGGAGGCGTGCAGGCGCCTCGCCGACCCCGGGCACGAGCTCGGCCGCCGCCTGCGCGCGGCCGAGCGGGCGGTCCTCATCTGGTCCGGGCCCGGCGGAGGGGGCGGCGCCCGGGTCGCGGAGCTCGCGCACGCGCTCGGCTTCGAGGGCAAGCCCGGGTGCGGCGCGTTCCACCTGCCCGCGAGCCCGAACGCGCGCGGGGTGGCGATGGCCTGGGCGGCCGCCGCCGACGAGGACGAGGCCGAGGTCGAGCACGTCCGCCTCCTCTTCGTCTCCGGCGACGACGCCGCCTCCGACCCCGCCGTGCGCGCGCTCGCGGAGCGGGCCGACGCGACGATCGTGGTCACGATGTTCCACGGCCTCGCCGCCGGCTGGGCGGACCTCATCCTGCCCGCCACCGGCTGGCTCGAGCGGGAGGGCACCTCCATGAACCTGGAGGGGCGGCTGCAGCGCCTGCGCCGCGCCGTCCTCCCTCCCTGCCCGGACGAGCTCGGCTGGATCTCCGAACTCGCCGCGCGCTTCGGCGTCGAGGTCTCCCCCTACGCCGCGCTCGTCTACGAGGAGGTCGCGGCGCGCCTCTTCCGCGACCTCTCCCTCGCGGAGCTCGGCCTGCGGGCGCCGCTCCCGGCCCGCAAGCCCTACGCGGCGCCGCCCCCTGCGACGACGCCCGCGAGCCAGCCCGCGGCGCCCGCCGAGGAGGAGCCGTTCCTGGGCACGCTGCGCCTGCTCCGCTACCGCCCGCTCTTCTCGGGACCGGCGGTGGAGCGGGTGCCCGAGCTCCAGTTCCAGCGGCCCGCCCGCGAGGTGGCGCTCTCGGAGGCGGACGCGGAGCGGCGCGGGATCGTCTCCGGCGACCGCGTGCTCCTCCGCTCGAACGGAACCTCGGTCGAGCTGCGCGCCCGGGTCGACCGCGCGCTCGTCGAGGGGGTCGCCCGCGTCGCCGAGGAGCACGCGCTCGACCTGCACGCGGAGGTGGAGGTGGTGAAGGCGTGACCCGGCAGCCGGAGTGGTGGGTGAGCCTCGTCCAAGCCTTCGTCGTCATCAACCTGGTGATGGCCACCTTTGCCTACCTGACGCTCGCCGAGCGGAAGGTGATGGCGCGCATGCAGCTCCGCTACGGGCCGAACCGCGCGGGGCCCTACGGGCTCCTGCAGCCGATCGCCGACCTGCTCAAGCTCCTGCACAAGGAGAGCTTCCAGCCCGCGGCCGCGGTCGACTGGCTGTACGTGCTGGCGCCGTTCGTGGCGGCGTTCACCGCGCTCTCCACCTTCTCCGTCATCCCCTTCGGGCCCGGGTGGGAGGTCGCGGGCGTGTACATCCCCGGCCAGGTGGTCGACGTGGACGTCGCGCTCATCCTCGTCTTCGCCATCGGCTCCGTCGGCGTGTACGGCTTCATCGTCGGCGGCTGGGCGTCCGACTCCAAGTACTCGCTGCTCGGCTCCATGCGCACCTGCGCGCAGCTCGTCTCCTACGAGGTCTCCCTCGCGCTCTCCGTGCTCGGGGTCGTGCTGATGGCGGGCTCGCTCTCGCTGACCGAGATCGTGGCCGCGCAGGCGGACACCGTCTGGTACGCCGTCCCCCAGTTCGTGGGGCTCGTCGTCTTCCTGCTCGCCGGCACCGCGGAGACCTCGCGCGCGCCCTTCGACCTGCCCGAGGCCGAGCAGGAGCTCGTCGCCGGCTACCACACCGAGTACGGGGGGATGCGCTTCGGGCTCTTCTCCATGTCCGAGTACGTCAACCTGATCACGCTCTCCGGCCTCTGCGTCACGCTCTTCCTGGGCGGCTGGCACGGGCCGGGGTGGGACGGGCCGAGCTGGCTCGCCCCGCTCTGGTTCGCCGCCAAGCTGGGCGCGCTCCTCTACCTCTTCATCTGGATGCGGACGACGCTGCCGCGGCTCCGCTACGACCAGCTCATGCGCTTCGGCTGGAAGGTGCTCCTGCCGGTCGCGACCGTGAACGCGGTGGCGACCGCCGTCTTGGTGGTGTGGCTGTAGATGCCCCAGCCGCTCGACACGCTGAAGGGCTTCGCGGTCACCTTCCGGCAGATCTTCCGGAAGCCGATCACCCAGCAGTACCCGGAGGTGAAGCGCGCCGTCTACCCGCGCTTCCGCGGCCGCCACCGCCTGTGGCGCTTCGAGAACGGC
The DNA here is from genome assembly GCA_035574655.1 of Gaiellaceae bacterium. GTDB lineage: Bacteria > Actinomycetota > Thermoleophilia > Gaiellales > Gaiellaceae > GMQP-bins7. Next base: position 7,770 of record DATLYP010000114.1, on the reverse strand, counting down.
CTCGAGAAGTGCGTCGGCTGCTCCCTGTGCGCCGCCGCCTGCCCCGCCGATTGCATCCGCGTCGTCGCCGCGGAGAACACGCCGGAGAACCGGGTCTCCGCCGGGGAGCGGTACGCGCGCATCTACGAGATCAACATGAGCCGCTGCATCTTCTGCGGCTACTGCGAGCTCGCCTGCCCCTTCGACGCGATCACCCTGGGCAACGAGTTCGAGATCTCCGAGTACTCGCGCGACGACCTGATCTACACGAAGGACATGCTGCTCGCGGAGCCGATCAAGCGCGTGCCGGTCGCGGACCGGGCGCGCTACGACACCCCCGAGCCGCTGTCCAAGACGGAGGCGTAGTCGATGGGAGAGGTGCTCGTCTGGCTCGTCTGGCTCGCCGCCGCCGCCGCCTGCCTGGGAACGGGCGTGGCCGTCGTCACCCTCTCCAACCCGTTCTTCTCGGCGCTCGCGCTCATCGGCAACCTCGCCTCGCTCGCCGTCCTCTACCTGCTGCTCGCCGCCGAGTTCCTGGCCGCGGCCCAAGTGCTCGTGTACGCCGGCGCCGTGATGGTCATGTTCCTCTTCGTCATCGCCTACCTGGGGGGGCGCGCGGACGCGCCCTGGGCCGGCGGGCCGCCGCTCCTGCGCACGGCCGCGGTCGTCGCCGCCGCCGCCCTGCTCGCCGAGGTCGTGCTCGTGCTCGGCCTCGCCTGGGGCGACGAGCTCGCGAGCCCCGCCGAGGTGGGCGCGGCATTCGGCAGCCCGGCGCAGATCGGGGAGCTCTTCCTCACCGACCACCTGCTCGCCTTCGAGATCACCTCGATCGTGCTGCTCGTAGCCGCGGTCGGCGGCGTCGTCCTGGGCACGACCCGGGAACGGCGGAGGGAGGGCTCGCCGTGAGCGGCCCCGGCGTCGGCTGGTACCTGCTCGTCTCCGCGGCGCTCTTCGGCACGGGGGCGCTCGGGGTGATGCTCCGGCGCAGCCCGCTCATCGTCCTCCTCTCGCTCGAGATCATGCTGAACGCGGCCAACCTGGCCCTGATCGCGTTCGCCCGCCAGCTCGGCGACGCGGACGGCCAGGTCTTCGCGCTCGCCGTGATGGCGGTCGCGGCCTCCGAGGTGGCGATCGGGCTCGGGCTGATCGTGGCGATGGCGCGGCGCGACCTGCCGCTCGACGTCGACCGGGCGAGCGCGCTGCGGGGGTAGGGGCGTGGTCGCCGGCGCCTGGTTCTGCCTTCTCGCCCCCCTCGCGGGGTCGCTCGCGATCGCCCTCGCCGGGCAGCGGATCAGCGGGCGGCAGGCGGGGTGGATCTCGACCCTGACCACGTTCGCCGCCTTCGCGGGCGCGACCGTCTCCTTCCTCGACCTGTGGGCGGCGGAGCCGGAGCGGCGAGAAGAGCTCTCCACCGCCTACACGTGGCTCGCGGCCGGGGACCTGCGGGTGGGGCTGGAGATCCTCGTCGACCCGCTGTCGGCGGCGATGATGCTGATCGTCTCCGGCGTCGGCGGCCTCATCGTCTGGTACTCGATGGGCTACATGGCCGGCGACGACGAGGAGCGCCGGTACTTCGCCTACATGTCGCTCTTCGTCTTCGCGATGCTGCTGCTCGTCGAGGCGGGGAACGTGCTCCTCCTACTCGTCGGCTGGGGGCTCGTCGGGCTCGCCTCCTACCTCCTGATCGGCTTCTGGCACCACCGCCCGCAGGCGGTGGCGGCGGCGAAGAAGGCGTTCGTGATGAACGCGGCCGGGGACGCGACGTTCGCGCTCGCGGTGGTGCTCCTCGTCTGGGAGACGGGCGCCCTCGACTACCCGAGCGTGTTCGCGGACGTCGGCGGCCTCTCGGACACGGTGGTCACGCTCGTCGCACTCGGCCTCTTGGGGGGCGCGCTCGCGAAGTCGGCGCAGGTGCCGCTCCACACGTGGCTCCCCGACGCGATGGAGGGGCCGACCCCCGTCTCCGCGCTGATCCACGCCGCGACCATGGTGACCGCGGGCGTGTACCTGCTCGTGCGCGCGCACCCGGTGTACGAGGCGGCGGCGGACGTGCAGCACCTGGCCGCCGTCCTGGGCGCGGTCACCCTGCTTCTGGCCGGGCTCGTCGCGCTCGTCCAGTGGGACATCAAGCGCGTCATCGCCTACTCGACGATGTCCCAGATCGGCTACATGTTCCTCGCCGCCGGGATCGGCGCCTACGGCGTCGCGATCTTCCACCTGATGACGCACGCCTTCTTCAAGGCGCTGCTCTTCCTCGCCGCGGGCGTCGTCATCCACCGGCTCGCGGGCGAGCAGGACATCCGCCGCATGGGCGGCCTGCGCGCCGAGCTGCCGCGCACCCACCTCGCGTTCCTCGTCGGCACGGCCGCCCTCGCCGGCCTACCCCCGCTCGCCGGCTTCTGGTCGAAGGACGCCATCCTCGCCTCCGCCCTCGAGCTCGGGGGCGGGCTCGGCGCCGCGCTCCTCGCCGCCGGCCTGCTGGGGACGCTCCTCACGGGCGCCTACGCCTTCCGCCTCTACTTCGCGGTGTTCCACGGGGAGCGCCGGGAGCTCGCGCCCGAGCCGCACGGCCCGGAGGCCGCGCACGTCCCCGAGCACGGGGAGGGGCCGCTCTCCATGCTCGTGCCGGTCGGCGTCCTCACCGTGCTCGCCGCGGTCGGCGGGCTGCTCTCCGTCCCCGGGCTCTGGCACCCGTTCACCCACTGGGTGGGCGAGGTCGCGGAGCCCCTGGTCGAGGCCTCCGCGCGCCAGGAGTACGGGACGAGCGCCGCCGCCGTCGCGCTGGCGCTGCTCGGGCTCGCGCTCGCCCGCGCCGCCTTCCTGCGCGGACGGGAGCTCGTCGCGCTCCCGGCCGCCTGGACCCTCCTCGAACGGAAGCTCTACTTCGACGAGCTCTACGACGCGCTCTTCTACCGCCCCGCGGCCGCGCTCTCCGCGCTCCTCCGCCGCGAGGTGGAGGAGCCGGTCATCGAGCGCTCGCTCGACGGGATCGGCTCCGGGACGGTGCAGGTGGGCGGCGAGGTCGCGCGCGTGCAGTCCGGGCTCGTGCGCAGCTACGCGCTCACGATCGCGGCCGCCGTCCTCGTCCTCGTCGTCGTCTTCGTGGCGGTGCGCTAGCCGGTGCTCGCCACCACCCTCATCGTCCTCCCCCTCGCGGGCGCCCTTCTCGTCGCGCTTTTCCCCCTCCCCCGCCTCGCCACCGCCGGCCTCGCCTTCCTCGTCGCCCTGCTCGAGGTCGGGGTCTGGATCGTCGCCGTCACCCGCTTCGACTTCGACGAGGGCACGCTCCAGCTGGGGACGACGCGGGAGTGGGTGGAGAGCCTCGGCATCTCCTACGCGGTCGGCTTCTACGGGTTCTCTCTCTGGCTCGCCGGGGCCGCCGTCGTCGTGGGGGCGGCGGCGGCGGGGTACGCGCTCTTCGTCGGCCGGGAGCGGCCACGCGCCTACCACGCCCTGCTCCTCTTCCTGACCGGCGCCGTCGTCGCCACCTTCGCGGCCCAGGACCTGATCCTCTTCTACGCCGCCTTCGAGGCGATGCTGATCCCGCTCTACGTGCTCGTCGGCGTCTGGGGCGGGCCCCGGCGCACCGCTGCGACGTTGACCTTCGTCGTCTACACGATGGCGGGCTCGCTGCTCATGCTGGCGGCGGTCGTCGCCTTCGGCGTCACGCAGGGCACGTTCAGCCTGCTCGAGGCGGGGACGAGCGGGAACGCCTGGATCTTCCTCGGCTTCGCGGTCGCGTTCGCGGTCAAGGCGCCGCTCTTCCCCTTCCACGGCTGGCTCCCCCTCGCCTACCGGGAGGCGCCGGTGGAGGTGGCCGCCGTGCTCTCGGCGGTCGTGTCCAAGGCGGCCGTGTACGGGTTCCTGCGCATCGCCCTCCCCGTCTTCCCCGAGCCGGTGGAGGACCTGACCCCGCTCCTCCTCGCCCTGGCCGCCGCCGGCCTCGTCTACGGCTCCGTGCTCGCCTTCCGCGCCCCCGACCTGCGCGGGATCGTCGCCTACTCCTCGATGGCTCAGATGGGGCTGATCACGCTCGGCGTCTTCGCCTTCAACGACCTGGGCCTGGACGGGGCCGTCCTCCAGTCGGTCGCGCACGCGCTCGTCTCCGCGAGCATGTTCCTGCTCGTGGGGATGGTCGAGCGGCGCTGCGTGACGGGCGAGCTTGCGCTGCTCGGCGGGATGGCGCGGGGCCGGCCGGCGCTCGCGACCCTCCTCCTCGTGGCGGGCATGGTGGCGCTCGCCGTGCCCGGCTCCGCCACCTTCGCCGGCGAGTTCCTGATCATGGCGGGCGCGTACGGGGAGGGCTGGGGGTACGCGGCGCTCGTCGCGCTCGGGATCGTGCTCGCGGCGATGTACGTACTGCGGCTGATCTCCGCCGTGCTGCACGAGAGCCGTGGCGCCGCCGTGCGCGAGGAAGCGCTCGACCTGCGCCCCGGCGAGCTCGCGCTCCTCCTGCCGCTCGTCGCCTGCCTACTCGGGCTCTCCGCCTGGCCCGCGCTCGTCAGCCAGAGCTCGTTCCCGGGCGACGAGCCGGCGCGGGCGCTCGAGGAGGGGCTGCGGTGATCGAGACCCCGCGGGTCGACTGGCTCGCCCTCGCGCCCACGCTCGCTCTCCTCGGCGCCTCCGGCGTCGCGCTGCTCGCCGCCGTCCTCGTGCCCGCGTGGATGCGGCGGGCGACCGGCGCGGCGAGCGCGCTCGCCGGCTTCGCCCTCGCCGCCGTGCTCGCGGGCGTCCTCTTCGCGCGCAGCGCGGACGCGCAGCCGCTGCTCGCCGAGTCGATGGTCCGCGACCGGTTGGCCGCGCTCGCGCAGGTCGTCCTCGCGCTCACCGGCGCCGTGGCCGTGCTCGCCTCCTGGGCGGAGCGCCGGCGCGACCACGGCGAGTACTACGCGCTCCTCGCCGCCGCCGGGGCGGGGATGCTCTTCTTCGTCTCCGCCGAGAACCTGATGACCCTCTTCCTCGGGCTCGAGTGGTTCTCGCTCTGCCTGTACGTGCTCTGCGCGTTCGACCCCGAGCGGGCAACCTCGCTGGAGGCGGCGCTCAAGTACCTGATCGTCGGCGGCTTCGGCTCCGCCGTCCTCCTCTTCGGCTCGGCGCTCGTCTTCGGCGCCACGGGGGCGCTCGGCTTCGCGGAGATCGCGGCGGCGGACGCGGAGGGCGTCTTCCTCGTCGCCGGGCTGGCGATGCTCCTGGCCGGGCTCGCCTTCAAGGTGTCGGCGGCGCCCTTCCACATGTGGACGCCGGACGTGTACCAGGGCGCCCCCACCTCGGTCACCGCGTTCATGTCCGCGGCGACGAAGACGGCCGCCTTCGTCCTCGCCTTCCGCCTGCTCGCGACCGCCTTCCCCGAGCAGCGGGAGCTGTGGACGGTCGCGCTCGCCGTCCTCGCCTGCTCTTCGCTCGCCTGGGGGAACCTGGCGGCGCTCGCCCAGGAGGACGTGAAGCGGCTCCTCGCGTACTCCTCCATCTCCCACGCCGGCTTTCTCTTGATCGCGCTCGCCGCGGGGACGGAGCGCGGCCTGGAGGCCCTCCTCTACTACCTCGTCCCCTACTCCGCGATGTCCCTCGGCTCCTTCGCCGTCGTCGCCGCCCGCGAGCGGGAGCTCGCAGCGCCGGTGCGCCTGGAAGGGCTCGCGGGGCTCGGCTGGGAGCGCCCCTTCTACGGGGCGGCCATGTGGCTCTTCATGCTCGGCTTCGCCGGGCTCCCCTTCACGGGCGGGCTCTTCGGGAAGCTGTTCGTCTTCACCGCAGCCTACGACGCGGGCGACTGGTGGCTGATCCTGGTCGGGGTCGCCGCCACCGCCGTCTCCCTCGCCTACTACCTGAACGTCGTGCGCTGGCTGTACATGCGCGCGCCCGAGCTCCGGCTCGCCCCGGCGGGCGGCTCGCCGCCGCGCGACCCCGCGCTCACGGCCGCCGTCGCGGCCTGCGCCGCCGTCACGATCGGCTCCTTCTTCGCCGCCGAGCCGATCCTCGACCTCGCCTCCGAGGCGGCCGGCTCGCTCCCCTTCTAGGGAGACGCCCGGGGTCGGGGAGCTCCGCCTCCCCGCGGCCCTCCACCACGTACTCCCAGCCTTCCCGCCACGCGAAGGGCGCGCCGACCGCGTCCTCGAGCGGCGCTCCGTCGAGCAGGTGGCGGAGCGCGAAGCGCTGCGCGGAGTGCGCGATGACGAGCACGCGCCGGCCGTCGAACTCCCGTGCGACGTCGTCGAGGAAGCTTCGCATCCTCTCGACGCAGTCGCGGTAGCTCTCGCCGTCCGGGTAGGGGCGGTCGACGAAGCGGCGGCGCGGCTCAAGCGCGCCGACCGGGGCGCCGTTCAGCCGGCCGTAGTCGCATTCGCGCAGGCGGGGGTCGCGCCGGATCTCGATCCCGCAGCCCTCGAAGGCGATCTCCGCCGTCTCGACCGCCCGGCGCAGGTCCGAGGTGAGAACGCAGGCGATCCCGTCTCTCCGCCGGCGCTCGCCAAGAGCACGGGCGAGGCGCCTGCCTTCCGCAGACAACTCTCCCTGGAGCCAGCCGGTCGCGATCCCCCGCTCGTTGTCGACCGAGCGCGAATGCGTCTCGTAGACGAGGTCGACCGCCACCGCTACCCGGCAGCCTACGATGCGAGAGCTCTCGCGCGCCCCGCGGCCACGCACCGTGCGCCTCGGCGGCTCGCCGGCGACCCGGGTCGCGGCGCGCGCCGCGCCCCGCCTGCCCTAGATTCCCGGGCATGGCTACTCACCTGACCTGGCTCGGGCATGCGGCCTTCCGGGTCGACTCCCCGGGCGGAAAGCGCATCTACGTGGACCCCTTCCTCGCCAACCCGAAGTGCCCGGAGGACGAGCGGCGGCCGGAGCGCTGCGACCTCGTCGTCGTCACGCACGGGCATGACGACCACGTGGGCGACACCGTCGCCCTCCACCGGCGCTTCGGCTGTCCGGTCGTCGCGCTCGTCGAGCTGCGCGGCTGGCTCTCCACCCAGGGGGTGGAGGAGAACCCGGCGCACGCGAGCAACAAGGGCGGCACGGTGGAGGTGGCGGGCGTGAAGGTCACGCTCACGGACGCGAACCACTCCTCGAGCACGTTCGCGGACGGCCGCTTCCTCTACCTGGGCGAGCCCGCGGGCGTCGTGCTCGAGCTCGAGGACGGCTTCACCCTCTACTTCGCCGGCGACACGAACGTCTTCGGGGACATGTCCCTGATCGGGCGCATCTACTCCCCGGACGTGGCGATCCTGCCCATCGGCGACCACTACACGATGGGGCCGCGGGAGGCGGCGGTCGCCCTCGAGCTGCTCGGCGTCATCCGCTGCGTCCCCTGCCACTACGGGACGTTCCCGCTCCTCACGGGGACGCCGGACGAGCTCCGCCGGCTCGCCCCGCCGGGGGTGGAGATCCTGGCCCCGGAGCCCGGCGAGACGATCGCGTTCTGAATGCGCGAGCGCTGGTTCGGGGCGACCGGCCGCAAGGTGCCGGAGATCGCGCTCGAGGGGTCGATCGACCTCGAGGGCGCGCTCGTCCTCGACGACGTCTCCGACCTGCCTCGCATCCGCGCCGCGCACCTGGAGGGGACGCCCGTGGTCGTCCGCTGCCGGACGGCCGAGCAGGTGCTGGCGGCGCTCTCCCGCGGGGAGGTGGCGTGCGCGCTCGTCCGCGACCCGGCGCTGCTCGAGCTCGACCTCGCGCAGCTCACGTACGGCTAGCGCGCACGTCGCCGGCCCCGGAGGCGATCACCCGCCTCGTCGCCGGCGACGCGCTCGCGCCCGCCCGCTGCCCGCAGGCGGGGCGCCGCGCCCACCCCCGTCGAGC
>DATLYP010000113.1:0-4900 GCA_035574655.1 Gaiellaceae bacterium | reverse complement strand
GCCGCGCGCGCGCAGGAGCTGGAGCGGCGCGAGGCCGAGCTCGCAGCCCGCGAGCAGGCGCTCCTGCGCATGGAGGCCGACCTCGCGCGCCGCGCGCAGGAGCAGCCGCCGGCCCCCGAGGAGCGCCTCGCGCAGATCGAGGAGCGGCTGAAGGCGCTCCAGGAGGCCGAGAAGGCGTTCGCCCGCACGCAGGCGGAGCTCGCCGCCCGCAGCGAGGAGCTCGAGCGCCGCGAGCGGGAGCTGCGGCAGCGGGAGCGGGAGCTCGCGATCGGCGGGGGCGGGAGCGCCGGCGGTCTCGCCGGCCTCTCGCGGGCCGAGCTCGAGGAGCTCGACGAGCGCATCCGCCGCCTCGAGCAGCGGACGCGGGAGGCGGGCGCCGGCACGTTCGGCGAGGCGCTGCGCGCGCTCGAGCGCCGCGGCCTGCGCGGCGCGCAGGGCGCGGGCGGCTGACGCCCGCTCTACACTGGGGCCGCCCGGGGCGTTAGCTCAGCTGGGAGAGCGCCGGCTTTGCAAGCCGGAGGTCACCGGTTCGATCCCGGTACGCTCCATCGCCGATTTGCAGGGATTTTTTGCTTAGACGTCCCACGACTGCTGCTCGCCATCCCACACTGATCCCACAGCGCGATTCGCGTTGCGCCCGAAAACGTGCGATTCCGTTGCGATTGCCGCCTGCCGGCGTGCGCCTTTGTAGAGGTGGCCGTAGCGCTTGAGAACGAGCGCGCCGCCATCCGAGTGCCCCATCTGCTCGGCGATCACCTTCACGTGGCAGCCGGCGGCGATCATCAGCGACGCCCCAGTGTGACGGAGGTCGTGGAAGGTGAGCTCAGGGATGCCGGCCGCGCGGGCCGCGGGCTTGAAGACCCGGCCCATGAAGTTGTTGGCGTCGTAGGGCCGGCCCGTACTCGTAGGGAAGAGGAGCCCTTGAGGGTTCGGCGCACGAGCGAGCTGCTGCTTGCGCAGGAGCCTCAGGACCACCGGCCCGACGTCGACCGTTCGTCGGCCGGCGCGTGTCTTCGTGCGTCGGCGCTCTCCGTCCTGCGACTGCGCAAAGGCGGAGATCGCTCCTTCATCGAAGTCGACGTCCCTGTCCCGCAGGGCGAGGATCTCACCCCGGCGCAACATGGTCAGGATCGCGACCGGGACGATGCGCCGGACGTGCTCGGGCATCCAGGACTCGAGCTCCTCGGCCTCCTCCCAGGTGAGGAACCGCGGCTCACGTTCCTCGGGGCTCGCGACGCGAACGTGGAAGACCGCCGGGTCGATGGCCTGACCCCGCGCCTCGGCGCTCCGCAGGATGCGCTTGAGAAGCGCCAGTGCCATCTCCGCCCGACGCGGCGTCTCGCCCGCGAGCGCACTCGCAAGATCCTCGACGACTGGTCGGCGGATGCGCTCGACGGGAAGCTCGTTCAGCGGCTCGAGCTTCCGGATCAGCTCGCGCACCGTCGCGACCGTGCGCGGCCTCGGTCGCACGCGTCCGGCGGCGCCTCGCTCGAAGCGTTCTAGCCACGCCCGGGCGCACTCGTCGAAGCGCTCGGACGGAGGCTGGTAGAGCGTCCCCGCCTGCTGCTTGCGCTCGACCTCGAGCTTGAACGCCCGAGCATCCTTTGCGACCGAGAACGAGCGCGACCGCTGCTTGCCCTCCGCGTCGCGGAAGCGAACCTCGTAGCGGCGCTCGCCCGCGCGGGTGCGGTAGGGGCGGATCGCTGCCATCGCTACCTCCCTTTTCCGTTTCGCTCGAGCGTAGAGCCTTCGTGGCAGGCGGCAAGCCAATCCGTGACCTCCTCGGAGTCGAACAGCCGCCTCCCCTCGACCTTGTACGAGGGCAGCTCGCCGCGGGCGGCGAGCCGGTACACCTTCTCCGGCTGGCAGCGCAGCACCGCGGCCAGCTCGTCGACGGTGAGGAATTTCGGCAGGTCCATCAGGAAGCTGCGTAGCATATCAGGCACGTAGGACAGATAGCTGACGCGAGCACGATAGAGTCCGCGCCGTGACCAGCGGGCAGGTGATCCGGGAGGCGCGCCTCCTGGCAGGGCTGACCCAACAGGAACTCGCCGAGCGCGCGGGGGTGCCGCGCTCATCGATCGTGCGCTGGGAGCGCGATGCGGTCGAGCCGGGCTTCGATACCGCAAGGCGCCTTCTCCGCGCCTGCGGCTTCGACCTCTCGCTCGTCCGCTACGAGGCGGACGAGACGGTCGACGAGCGTCTGAGCGAAAGGCTTGAGCTCACCCCGCAGGAGCGGCTTCTCGCGATGCTGGGCGAGCCGGACGCGGGCGGCTGATGGCGCGCCGACGGACGCAACCGCGCTTCGACCCGTACGCGATCCTGGCCGCTCTCGAGAAGGAGCGGACAGCCTACGTCCTGATCGGCGCCTTCGCCCGCGTCATCGAGGGCTCGGACGAGATCACGCTCGGGCTCGACCTCACGCCGTCAATGAGACCGGACAACCTGCGCCGGCTCGAGCTCGCCCTCGAGGCGATAAGCGCCAGAAGAGCGGACGGCCGCGCGCCTGAGCTCGAAGGGACTGACTTCGAGAGGGAACCCGTGGTCGAGCTCGAGACCGACCACGGCCGGGTGAAGGTCGTTCCATTCCCCGAGGGCACGCGCGGCTACGACGACCTCCGCCGTGCAGCCATTCGGGAGCCGATCGGCCGCGGCTTGAGACCCTCCGTCGCCTCGCCGAGCGACCTTGCGCGCATGCTCGGCGCGCTCGGCCGCGAAGAGGACGTCCCAAAGCTGGTCATGATGCGACGTTTGATCGAGCTCGACCGCGACCGGGGTCTCTCGATTGAGTGGTGACGACGCAGCTAGACGCGAGGAGCACCGGTGGGCCAGAGACGTGCCGTGATTCCTCTCGAGCGCTCCATGTGGCAACTTCGGTCTTCGGCTTGGAGAGGCATGGATGCAACGCCTGGTGCCTTGGGTGCCGCGATGAAATGCCATGAGTTAGCGCGAGGCGACCTAGGATCTCACCACGAACCAGATGTCCCCTGCCGTTCTTCCGTCACTCACGTGGAGCTGCCAACAGCCAGGTTCCGTGAATAAGTGGCCGGTTCCCCACTCCTGCCCTGGGCGGTCCCAATCTGACGAGCTGTGCGCCTGCGCAATGAGCGGAACCCGCGCCCCATCGGGCGCAACAACAAACAACATAATGGGCGCGACTCCGGTGAAGCGGATCAGGATCTTGACTGGCTCCCCGAGCATGTCATCGAAGACGGCCAAGCCCGGCTCCGAGGGAAATCCGCCAAAGGCAGCCCATAGTTGTCCCTGGGTTGCTGTGCCGAAAACCTCGCCCGCCGTGTTGCGGGGCGAAGGTGGCCGACAGCCCAATCGTCCTAACGGCCCGAAGCCTGGCGGGGCGGGCGTCGGGACAGGCGGGCGCACACGTATCCAACGTCGCTCGCGCCCAGGATCAGTCGGAACGCCAGGCATTGGGTTCCGAAGCCGTAGCAGCCAACGTCCTTGCTGAGGGAAACGGGCGTGGCCACGCCAGAGGTACCGTCCGCTGCGAGTCAGAGCGATCGTGAAGCGCCCGCCACTCGGCGAGATCGCATCTACACGAACGACGCGCCTGTCGCCACCGAGAGGCACGCGCCTGCAGCACGAGCCATTCCCACGGAGTGTTCGTAGGCTGGCGTGTACGTCAATCCGCGCGTGCGCGCCGACGGGCGGGGATCGTGGCTCAACTTGCACTTGAACGACGAGCGAAGGCTTGTCGGTCTCCGCGGCAGCGAGGGACGGAACTCCGCTCGGAGCGACGAGACCGCCCACGACGAGAACAGCCGCTAGCGAGGCGTGTCGCCACCCGGGGAGGACCTCACGCGCTCCTCCCCGACGGTGGCGCATCCACACGCTTGTTCTACGGACGGCTACACGGCGTGCAGGCGTAGTCCCATACGAAGGTGTACGAGCACGATGCGGGGCAACCGTTGAAACCCGATCCCGGCTCCCCGCACTGTCCTGACTGCGGCTGCTCGTAGCACTCACAGCACTTCAGCCTCGCGCCGGCCTGACAGTCGTGGGCGCAGCAGGTCCAACACCATGAACATGCTCCTGATGTGTTGATACATGAGCTGCAGTCCGTTGCCGGATTGCATAGACAGCAGCAATCGGCATGGTACAGACCCGGCGGGCAGGTATGTGCTCGGGCGGTTCGCGGAAGACCCATCGCGCCCGCGGCCACGAGTAGCGTCCCCGTTCGTGGTGTATGAGCGACGCGAGGTGAGCTCCGTCGCCGGCTCGCCGCCCTTCGATGAGGCGAGCGGGGCGGCGACGGCGGGCCCGCAGGGCCCGACGTAGCTGACCACCGCGTCATCCTCGCGAAGTCCGTCCAAAGACAAGCGAGGAGGAGCACGGTGGTCGAGACCACGATGGACCTCAACGAGTGGCTGCGCAAGCGCCTCGAGGAGGCAAGCCCGGATCTCCTGCGGGCGATGGTGCAGGACTTCGCCGAGGCGCTGATGGGCGCCGAGGTGGACGCGCTCTGCGGCGCGCCCTATGGGGAGCGCTCGCCGGAGCGGGTCAACCGCCGGAACGGCTACCGCGAGCGCGCCTGGGACACGCGCGTGGGCTCGATCGAGCTCGCCGTCCCGAAGCTGCGCGAGGGGAGCTACTTCCCCGGCTGGCTGCTCGAGCCTCGCCGGCGCGCCGAACAGGCGCTCGTGTCGGTCGTCGCCGACGCCTACCTCGCCGGCGTCTCGACGCGGAGGGTCGAGAAGCTCGTCCAACAGCTCGGGATCGACCGCATGAGCAAGAGCCAGGTTGAAGTTCCCCCGCTTCGGTGGACAGGTTACGGGTTGGTGATGACGTGTCCGTCGTAGTGCTGGCTTTCGTACTCGAGGGGTGAGAGGTAGCCGAGGCTGGAGTGCCTGCGGCGGCGGTTGTACCAGCGCTCGATCCAGTC
>DATLYP010000112.1:0-6744 GCA_035574655.1 Gaiellaceae bacterium | reverse complement strand
GCCCGGGCGGGCTCGCGGAGGCCGGCGGCGCCGAGACGGCCCCGGGCGCGCCCGGGCCGGAGGGCGAGAGCGAGGACCGGGCGCGCTGAGTCGGCTATCATGCGCCGGCTCGCGGGCGCGCGCCCGCGTTTCTCACGCAGGAAGGCAGACGTGACCTACGCGATCATCAGCCTCGGCGGCAAGCAGTACCGTGTGCGCGAGGGCGAGCGGCTGCTGGTCGATCGCCTCCCGGAGGAGGAGGGGGCGACGATCACACCCCCGGTGCTCCTGCTCGCAGGCGAGGGCGAGCCGGCGCTCGCCCCGGGCGAGGGCGCGGTCACGGCCACGGTCGTCCGCCGCGTCAAGGGGCCGAAGATCCGCATCGGCAAGTACAGGCGGCGGACGGGGTACCGGCGCCACACGGGCTTCCGCGCGGCGCTGACGGAGATCCGGATCGACGCCATCGCGGCCGGCCGCAGGCGCGCGGCGGCGAAGGGCACGGCCAGCGCGAAGGCGCCGGGCGGTGCGCGGGAGGCGGCGCCCGCCGCCGGCGCCCTGCCGGCGGGCTATGAGGAGCTGACCGTCGCCGAGCTGAAGAAGGCGGCCGCCTCCTGGAGCGCGGACGAGCTCGCGGCCGCGCTCGCCTACGAGCGGGAGCACGGCGCGCGCAAGGGGGCGCTCGCTACCCTCGAGGCCGAGATCGCACGGAAGGAGGGCGAGACCTAGATGGCGCACAAGAAGGGCCTCGGCTCCTCGCGGAACGGCCGCGACTCCGAGTCGAAGCGGCTCGGCGTCAAGGTCTTCGCGGGCCAGCCGGTGAAGGCGGGGATGATCATCGTCCGCCAGCGCGGCACGCGCTTCCGCCCGGGGCCGGGGGCAGGGCTCGGGCGCGACGACACGATCTTCGCCCTGCGCGAGGGGACGGTGTCCTTCAGGCGCAGCGGCGACCGCCGCTTCGTCTCCGTTCTCGCGAACGGCGACTGACCCGCGACGACCGCCTCGCCGGGGGCGGAGCCATGTTCCACGACCGGGTCCACATCCACGTCGAGGCGGGACGCGGCGGCGACGGCGCGGTGAGCTTCCGCCGGGAGAAGTACGTGCCCCGGGGTGGGCCGGACGGGGGCGACGGCGGACGAGGCGGCGACGTTGTGGTGGTCGCCGACCCGGCGCTGCGCGACCTCTCCTCCCTGCACGGGGTGCGGCGCGTCCGCGCGGGACGCGGGGGGGCAGGCCGCGGCTCGCGCCGCCACGGCGCGGACGGGGAGGACGCGGTGCTGCGCGTGCCGGTGGGGACGGAGGTGCTGGACGCCGAGGGGCGGCTGCTCGCCGATCTCGCGAGCCCCGGCGCGCGCGCCGTCGTCGCCCGGGGCGGCGCCGGCGGGCGGGGCAACGCGCGCTTCGCAACCCCGACCCGGCAGGCGCCGCGCTTCGCGGAGACGGGGCTTCCCGGCGAGGAGCGCGACCTCGTCCTGCGCCTGAAGCTGGTCGTGGACGCCGCGCTGGCCGGCCTCCCGAACGCGGGCAAGTCGTCGCTCCTGCGCCGCCTCTCGAACGCGAAGCCCAAGGTGGCCGACTACCCGTTCACCACGGTGGAGCCGGTGCTCGGCACGGTGGACGGCCCCGAGGGGCGGCAGCTGACCGTGGTGGACGTGCCCGGGCTGATCGAGGGCGCCGCCGAGGGCGCCGGCCTCGGCCACGAGTTCCTCGCCCACCTGGAGCGGGCCCGCCTCTTGGTGCACGTCCTGGACGCGTCCCAGCCCGACCTCGAGGAGCGCTTCCGCACCGTCGACCGCGAGCTCGCGGAGTACGGCGCCGGCTTGGATGATCGGCCGCAGCTCGTCGTGCTGAACAAGATCGACCTGCCGGGCGCCGCCGCCGCGCTCGCCCTCGAGGATCCGCGCATCGTCGGCGTCGCGCGAACCTCGGCCCTGACCGGCGAGGGGGTGGAGGAGCTGCGCCGGCTGCTGTTCGAGCTCTGTCCGGCCGCGCCGCCGCTGCCCGGGGAGGCAGGCGAGGAGACGCTCCCGGAGTTCCTCGAGTACCGGCCGCGCCCGCGCCGCCGCCCCCGCTTCCGCATCCTCCGCACCGACCGCGGCTACCGCGTGGTCGGCATCCCTCCCGACCGCGAGGAGCTGGAGGAGGCCCTCCGCCGCGCCGGCGTCAGGCGCGGCGCGGAGGTGGAGGTCGGCGGCGAGCGGCTCGAGTGGCGGTGAGCGGCCGGCTCGGCATCCTCGGCGGGGCGTTCGACCCTCCGCACGTGGGGCATGTCGCGCTCGCGCGGGCGGCGCTCGAGCGTCTGGGGCTCGAGCGGCTGCTCGTGCTCGTCGCCGCCGACCCGGGGCACAAGCCGACGCACGCGCCCGCCGAGGCCAGGCTGGAGATGGCGCGCGCGGCGTTCGCGGGCCTGCCCGGGGTGGAGGTCGAGCTCGACCTGCACCCGCGCACGATCGACTCGCTCGAGGCGCGGGGCGTGCGGGACGCCGTGCTCGTGCTCGGGGCCGACGAGCTCGCGGACTTCCCCGGCTGGAAGGACCCCGAGGGGGTGCTCGAGCGCGTCCGGCTCGCGGTCGCGGCGCGGCCGGGCGTCCCCGACGAGCGCGTGCGCGAGGCGCGCGCCCGCCTCTCGCAGCCCGGCCGCGTCACGTTCTTCGCGGTCGAGCCGCATCCGGTTTCCTCGACCGAGATCCGCGCCCGGGTGGCGCGGGGGGAGCCCGTGGACGGCCTCGTGCCGCCGGCCGTGGCGGCCGTCATCGCGCGCCGTGGCCTCTACCGGGGGCGAGAGTAGACTGGGGGGGACGAAAGGACGAACGGCCGACTGACTCCCCTCCAGCAAGCACGCCGAATCGCCGCTCTCTGCCAGGAGAAGCTGGCCACCGACGTGGCGATTCTCGACATGCGGGGCGTCTGCGACTACACGGACTTCTTCGTCATCGCGACCGGGCGCAACCCGCGGCTGACGAAGGCGATCTTCGACGAGGTCGCCGGCCGCCTGAAGCGCGACGAGGGGATCGTCCCCCGCTCGATCGAGGGTCTCGTCGAGGCGACTTGGATCGTCGCCGACTACCTCGACGTGGTGCTCCACCTCTTCACGCCCGAGATGCGCAGCTTCTACCGGCTCGAGGAGCTGTGGAGCGAGGTGCCCTCCGTCGAGGTCGCAGGCGCCGCGGCGGGGTAGCGGCGGCGAGTCCGCCGCAGGGGCCCGCCCGCGGCGGCGGACGCTAGACTGAGCAGCGCCCTGGGGCCATAGCTCAGCTGGGAGAGCGTCTGCTCGGCATGCAGAAGGTCGCCGGTTCGAGTCCGGCTGGCTCCACTGCAACAGGGGGGTCAGGTCTCGTTCGTTGCAGGGATGCCGTCGCGGGCCTGGCGCGACCTGTTCCCGGTTCGTCCTTGCGTCGTGGCTCCTGCGCGGACGAGCGGCCCTGCAAGGAGCGGCGCGCCGCGCAACAGGGGGTCAGGTCCCGCGTGGTGCGTGCCGCGCCGCAGCCAGACCCGTCGCAACGTCAGGGACCTGACCCCGTTGCGCTGCGCTCGTCGCGCTGGGCCGCTTCGGCGACCCCGCGGAGGGCGTCGGCCGCGCTTGCGCCACAGCGCGCCACAGCGTGCAACGTCGGGGACCTGACCCCCCTGTTGCGGGCCAGGACTCCGGGCTTCCGGGGCCGCGCGGCGCCGCGCAGGTGCGCTAGAACGTGCTCGACACCGAGCGAAAGGACCTGCGATGCCCTTCTACCAGCGGCGCGGGGAGGTTCCGCGTAAGCGTCACATCGTGTTTCGGGAGGATGGGAGGTTGCTCACCGAGGAGGTGATGGGCCTGGAGGGGTTTTCGGGGAACGAGTCGCTCCTGTACCACTTGGAGTCGCCGTGCCGGGTGAAGCAGTTGGGGGCGTTCACGCCGATTGCGCGGGAGGAGTGGGTGCCCGAGCAGCACGCGCACCGGCTGTTCAACACCTACGGGGTGGAGCCGTGGGGGGATGAGGTGAGCGGGCGGCGGGTCTTGATGTGGAACGAGGATGTGGAGATCTCGCTGTGCCGGCCGGCGGCGACGATGGACTACTTCTTCCGGAACGGGGAGGGGGACGAGGTGGTCTTCGTGCACGAGGGGTCGGGGACGTTGGAGACGATCTTCGGGGACCTTCCCTACCGGGAGGGGGACTACCTGGTGATCCCGCGGGGGACGACGTACCGCTTTCGCCCGGATGGCTCGCCGCAGCGGTATTTGGTGTTCGAGACGCCGGGGCTGGTGGAGATCCCTCGCCGGTATCGGAACGAGCATGGGCAGATGGTGGAGGGGGCGCCCTACTACCACCGGGATATCCGTCCGCCGGGGGAGCTTCGCACGCACCGGGAGCGGGGGGAGTTTGTGGTCCGGGTGCGGGTGCGCGGGGGTGTGCAGGAGTACGTGCTCGACTACCACCCGTTCGATGTGGTGGGGTGGGATGGGTACTTGTACCCGTGGGCGTTCTCGATCCATGACTTCGAGCCGATCACGGGCCGGATCCACCAGCCGCCGCCGTCGCACCAGACCTTCCAGGGGCGCAACTTCGTGATCTGCTCGTTCTGCCCGCGCAAGTTGGACTACGACCCGCAGGCGGTGCCGATCCCCTACCACCACTCCAATCTGCAGTCGGAGGAGGTGATCTACTACGTGTCGGGGAGCTTCGGGTCGCGCCGCGGGGTCTCGGTGGGGTCGATCACTCTGCATCCCTCGGGGCTGCCGCACGGGCCGCAGCCGGGGCTGGCGGAGAGGGCGCTGGGGCAGACGGAGACGAGCGAGCTGGCGGTGATGTGCGACACCTTCCGCCCGCTGCGGCTGACCACGTTCGCCCGCGACCTGGACGACGGCCGCTACGCCTACTCCTGGTCGGAGCCGCCCGCCGAGGAGCCCAGTCCCGCCGGCCTCACAAGCCACCAGTAGACGGCCGCGGGTCCGGGCGGAGACGGCGCGAGCGCGGCCGGGCGGGCCGCTGGCGCCCGGCCGCGTCCGCTCAGGTTCCGCGGATGGTGAGGCGGCGGAGGAGGACGACGCCGTTGATGTCGTTCATCTCCACCGTCGCCGTGTACTCGCCGCCGGCCGCCACGCCCGCGCCCGGAAAGCGAAGCCGAACCGTCACCGTGCAGTCCGAGCGGAGCGGGGAGGACTGCTGCCCGACCGCGATCAGCCGTCCGCGCTGGAGGATGCGCCAGGTCATGCCGATCGGCGTCCCCGGCGGATCCGTGACGCAGTAGCGCCTCGCGTACAGGGGCAGGAGGGGCGTCAGCGTGCCGCGACGGAGCACGTGCACCGCGTTTCTCGCGTCGAGCGGCCAGGCCGCGCTCGCGAACGCCCGCGGCGAGCTTCCCTTCGGCGCCCCGCCCTGCGTGTACAGGCCCGACTCCCAGGGCTGACCCTGGTCGTCCTGGTACACGAACCAGACGAACATGTCCACGAACGGGTAGCTGCGCGCGAGCGAGATCGCCTGCCGGATGTAGGCCGCCTGCTTCGGGTAGGAGACCCCGAGCGCGTCGGGCGGCTTCGTCTGGTGGCCGTACTCGGTGACCCAGATCGCGACCCGCTTGCGCTTGAACCACCTGCGCAGGTTGAGCTCGAAGGTGGGCAGGGAGGCGAGCGAGACGTTCGGCCAGCGCACCTTCTGCGACGGGCGCAGGTTCGGCGTGGACGGGTACGGGTGGTGCGCCCAGGCGTCGAACCTCAGCCTCGGGTTCGCCTTCGCCACGAGCTCGGCGAACCTGCCCGGGGAGTGGGTGGGGCGAAGGCCGGTGGGGCGGTCGGTCCCGCGCGCGGACGTCTCCCCGATCCCCACGAGGGCGCGCGGGTTGCCCGCCTTGATCCCGGCGTAGGCGGCCGCGTAGAGCCTCGCGTAGTTGCGTGGCGCGACCGAGCGTCCGCGCTCGTCGAACTGCGGCGCCAGGAACAGCTGCAGGTTGGGCTCATTCCAGACCGACCAGAAGCGCACGAACGGGTACCCGCTGTACCGGCCGGAGTAGCGGGAGGCGATGGCGCGTGCGAACGCGGTCAGGTCGGAGAGACGCTGCGGCATGATGTTCGGCGCTCGGCCGCCGTTCGCCCAGCTCGGGGTGCCGGAGATCGTGAGCATGACCTCCATGTCGTTCAGCTGGGCCATGCGGATCGCCTCGTCCAGGTCGTCGAAGACGTAGGCGGGGTCGAACGGATTCGCCGGCTGCGCAGGCCGCCGCGGCGCCGTCCGGTTCCACTGCACGAGCAGCCGCATGAGCGTCGACCCCTGCCGCGCTGAGCTCTCGATCAGACGCTCGCGGTTCGGCGACCAGCGGAAGCTCGGGTCGTCGTGGAAGCCCACCCACATGCGCTCGGCGGCGCGCGCTCCGGGGGCCGCGGCGTTGGCCGCGAGGGCGGCGCCCGTGGCGAGCGCGGCCAGGACGGCGACGGGGCGAACGAGGCGTCTCACGGCATCTCTCTCCTTGCGTGTTCTCGGGGCACGTGCGGCCGGTCTCGCGGCTCCTCGGGCTCCGGGCACCCTAGCGGCCCGGGTGTGAGCGTCGTGTAAGGAGCATTCAGGGTGGGAGTAGACTCTCCTCCGTGGGCTCCGCGTCGGTCTGGGAAGCTGTCTTCATGCTCGTCGTTCTGAAGATCCCGGTCGTGTACCTGGCCGCGGTCGTCTGGTGGGCGGTCCGCGCCGAGCCGACGCCGGGCGCGGGCGGCGGGGACGAGGGGGCGTTCCTGCCGCTCGAGCCCTGTGGCTGGGGCGCGTGGCGGCGGCGCCGGGCGCTGCGGCGCAGCCTGGGCCGGCC
>DATLYP010000111.1:0-3361 GCA_035574655.1 Gaiellaceae bacterium | reverse complement strand
CGCCGGCCGGCCGCCTCCGCGCTCGCCCGCGGCTGCCCGCCGATGCCGACGCCGGTCAGCGGCCGCATGCGGAACGCGTCCACCGTGATGGAGACGAGGCGCGAGCGGCCGCTGGTCGCCTCGCGCGCGGATCGTCCCTCGATCGCCTCCGCCGCGACGGCGGCCGCGGCGACCGTCGCGGCGAGCGTGAAGACGGCGAGCGCGACCCGCGTCCTGCGGTCGCCGACGAGGAGGGCGAGCGCCGCGGTCGCCGCGAAGAGGGCGACGAAGCTCGACTGCGAGTAGGAGACGTACAGCCCGGCGAAGAGGACGGCGATCGCCGCGGTGAGCGCGACCCCCTCGAGCGGCCGGACGCGGCGGACGAGGAGCACGACGAGGAGCGCCACGATCGGTACCACCAGGTAGCGCCCGTACAGGCTCGGATCCTTGAACAGGGAGGTGACCCGGAAGAACGAGGCGTAGGCGTTCGCCACCTCGACGTCCCGGGCGAAGAAGACGGTCCGCGTCTGCGCCTGCCAGAGGCCGATCGCGGCGAAGAGCAGGCCGAGCGCCGCGAGCGTCCCGAGCAGCGCCCGGGGAAGCCAGGGCGCGAGCTGCGCCCGGGAGAGGCAGGCGAAACCGGCGGCGAAGGGGAAGACGAAGAACGCGAGGTTGATCGCGCCCTCCCGCGCGTCCCACGTCCACAGGTAGGAGGCGGCCGCGAACGCGACCAGGCAGACGAGCGGGAGGGCGAGGGCAGGGTGCGGCGCGGGGACGGGCTCGCCGCGAAGCAGGCGGTAGGCGAGGGCGAGCACGGAGGCCGCCAGCACCAGGTAGAGGGGGAGCAGGAGGAAGGCCTCCTCCTCGCCGAGGCGGACGGGCACGCGGAAGGGCGCGGCGGCGAGCAGGGCGACGGGCGCGACCGGCCACCAGCGGACGAGGCCGGCCGCGGCGAGGCAGACCGCGGCGACCCCGACCGCGACGAGCGCCACGCCGAACGGCTCGGTGACGAGGAGGCGGAGGTCGTCGTCACCGACGAGCGACCGGCCGAGCCCGGCGGTCGCGAGGCCGAGGAGGGCGAAGCCGGCGAGCGGCAGCACCCTCCCCCGGGCGAGGAGGGCGAGGGCCGCGCCGCCGGCGCCGAGGAGCGCGGCGAGCTGGGCGGCGGCCGTGTGCTCCATGCCCGGGAACGTTACGCCGGAGGCTACGAGGGCGCGTAGCCGAGCCGGCGCTCCACGTCCGCGGTCAGGGGGAGGACGCGGGCGACCGCCTCCGGGTTCTCGTCTCGCCACTTCCCCGGCCGCGGCGGGGTGAGCGAGGTCGGGGCCGCCTTCCGGGTGAGCCGGAGCGCGTGCGCGTGGGCGCGCGCGGTGAAGGGCAGCTCGAGCTCCCGGTAGACCCGGCGCAGCTCCTCGGCGGGGGAGGCGACAAGGTCCTCGTAGGCGACGTCGACCCACTGCGAGAGCCCGAGCTCGGCGCGGGCGGCGAGGACGGCCTCGTTGCAGGCCACGTACTGGCGGGCGCAGATCTCCTCCAGGGGCGCGGCCTTGAGCTCGCGCCAGCCCGGGATGAGGACGAAGCTCCAGAGGGGGCCGCTCAAGGGGCCGAGGCCGGTGAGCGGCTCGGGCAGCCGGTACTTGACGAAGCGCGGGCGCGCCTTCCAGCCCTCGATCAGCGAGTTGATGTTGTCGGCCGCCCGGCGCCGGAGGAAGACGTAGGCCGCGTCCGGGAAGAGCGCGTGCAGGTAGGGGACGCGCAGGCAGCTCTCCGGCGTCTTGTCCACGAAGCGGCGGCCGCGCGCGAAGAGGCGGATTGCGCAGTACACGTACTCGCGTTCCCGCTCGCCGACGTCCTCGGCGCCGAGCGCGTCCGAGTCCCAGCCGCGGTCGCGCGGGTGGTGGAACTCGTCCCAGAGCACGTGGCCCTCCGCCTGCACCGGGCGGAGCGCGCCGCTCTCGAGCAGCGCGCGCAGGAGCATGGTCGTGCCCGAGCGGGGGCAGCCGAGGACGAGCACCGGGCGCGCGGGGGCGGCGAAGGGCGGCAGGAGGCGGGAGAGCGGCCGGGCGAGCCGGGGCGCCGAGCGGCGCACCCGCCAGATCCGCCGCCGCAGGCCGAAGAGCCGGGTCGTCCTGATCGCGCGATCGTACTCGGCCCTGGGAGGGCCGCGACCGGGAAGGGTGGTTGAATGCGCCCGTGGTCGGGGGCTGGAAGCGCGCTCTCGTGCTGGCGCCGCACACGGACGACGGCGAGCTCGGGTGCGGGGGCACGATGGCGCGCCTCGTCGAGGAGGGCTGTGAGGTCCGCTACGTCGCCTTCTCCATCGCCACCCGCTCCCTCCCGCCCGGCTTCGAGGCGGACACGCTCGCGCGCGAGGTGCGGGAGGCGACGGCCGAGCTCGGGATCCCCGAGTCGGCGCTGACCGTGCACGACTTCGACGTGCGCACGTTCCCGGAGCGGCGGCAGGACATCCTGGAGCTGCTCGTGGCCCTGTGGGAGGAGTGGCGGCCCGACGTCGTCTTCCAGCCCTCCCACCACGACGTGCACCAGGACCACCAGACGGTCGCGCAGGAGGGCCTGCGGGCCTTCAAGCGGACGACGATCCTCGGCTACGAGATCCCGTGGAACAACTTCGGCTTCTCCTACGGCGCGTACGTGGCCCTCGAGCGGCGGCACGTGGAGCGGAAGGTGGCGGCGCTCGCCCGCTACGCCTCCCAGCAGCACCGCCGCTACACGAACCCCGAGTACGTGTGGAACCTGGCCCGCGTGCACGGGGTGAACGTGAGCCGCGAGTTCGCGGAGTGCTTCCAGGTGTACCGGATCGTGGCGTAGCCGCCGCTTCTGCTCCATACTCCCGCTGAGGAAGGGAGGATCGTGCCTGTCGCGGAGGCGCTGATCGCGGAGCTCGAGGCGCAGGGGATCGCGTACGAGGTCCTCGAGCACCCGCGCACGGACCGGGCGGTGGACGAGGCGGCGGCGCTCGGCCTCGCGCCCCAGGACGTGGCGAAGACGATCGTCGTCTCCACCGGCGAGCGCAACGTGCGGGTGCTCCTGCCCGCCTCCGAGCGCATCGACATGCACAAGCTGCGCGACGTCCTCGGGGCGGGCAAGGAGCTGCACCTGCTGAGCGAGGACGACCTGGGCCGGGACTACCCCGAGTTCGAGCTCGGGGCCGTGCCGCCGCTCGGCGGGCGGGACGACGAGGTGCTCGTCGACCGGCGCGTCGCCGCGCGGGAGGAGGTCGTGTTCGAGGCCGGTACGCACACCGCCTCCGTCAAGGTGGAGGCGGCCCGGCTGACCGCCCTGCCCCGCTGCCGCGTGGCCGACGTGTGCGCCGACTGATCAGCGGGCGAGCCGCAGGCGGGCGCCGATCGCCCGCCGCTCG
>DATLYP010000110.1:0-16058 GCA_035574655.1 Gaiellaceae bacterium | reverse complement strand
GACCGGGCGCGCGCCAGCCGGGGCCCTCCCGCTCGCCTTCCATCTCTCCCCGCCCCTGTCCCGGCTCCTGCGCCGGGTGAACGGGGAGAGCGACAACTTCGCCGCCGAGCTGCTGCTCAAGGAGCTGGCGGCGGTGTTCTCCGGCCGGGGGACGACCGCGGCCGGCGCGCGGGTCGTCCGGGAGGCGCTCGCGGCGGCGGGCGTGCCGCTCGCCGGGGTGCGGCTGGTGGACGGGTCGGGGCTCTCCGCGCTCGACCGGCTGACTGCGCGCGCGCTCGTCGCGCTCCTGCTCGCCGCCGAGCACGACCCCGGGATGCGCGCGCCCTTCCTCCGCTCGCTGGCGGTGGCGGGCGTCTCGGGCACGCTCGAGCGCCGCCTCGACCGGCCCCCGACGCGCGGCCGGGTGCTGGGCAAGACGGGGACGACGAGCCGCGCGTCCGCGCTCGCCGGGTACGTGCGAGGGAGGTACGCGTTCGCGATCCTCCAGAACGGCTCCCCTGTCCCCTACTGGGCCGCCCGCGAGGCGCAGGACCGGTTCGTGACGCTCCTCGCCCGCTCGTAGGCGGCCGGGCGCTCCGGCTCAGGAGAGGAGCGCGCGGAGGTCGTCCTCGCTCAGGACGGGGACGCCCAGGCGCCGCGCCTTCTCCAGCTTCGAGCCCGGGTTCTCGCCCACGATCAGCCCCGTCGTCTTCCGCGAGACGGTGTCCGTGACCTTCGCCCCCCGGGCCTCCAGAGCCGCCTTCGCCTCCTCCCGCGAGTAGCCCGCGAGCGTGCCCGTGATCACGTACTGACGGCCGCTCAGCGGCCCCTCCGGCGGCCGCTCCTCCTCGCCCGTCTCCATCCGCAGCCCGAGCGCGCGCAGCTCCTCCACGAGCCGGCGGTTCTCGGGATCTGCGAACCACTCGGCGATCAGCTCCGCCCGGTCGGGGCCGATCCCCTCCACCTCCATGAGCTCCTCCGGGGTCGCCTCCATCAGCCTGTCGATGCTTCCGAAGTGGAAGGCGAGGTTGCGCGCCATCACCCAGCCCACCTTGGGGATGTTGAGCCCGAAGAGCACGCGCGCGAACGGCTGCGCCTTGGAGGCCTGGATCGCCTCCACCGCCTTCCGGGAGGAGATCTCGCCGTACCCGTCGAGCCGCTGCAGCTGCTCCGGGGTGAGCCGATAGAGGTCGGGCATGGAGCGGAGCAGCCCCTCCTCCCAGAGCCGGCGCACGAACTGCTCGCCCACGCCCTCGATGTCCATCGCCGCGCCCACCCAGTGGATGAGGGTCTCGAGCCCGCGCGAGGGGCAGGCGCGGTTGGGGCAGCGGTGCATCACCTCCCCGGGCGGCTTCACCACCTCCGCGCCGCAGAGGGGGCAGGTGCGCGGCATGCGGAAGGGCCTCGCCCCGGGCGGGTGGGGGAGCACGGGCCCGACCACCTGCGGGATGACGTCCCCGGCGCGCTGGACGATCACCGTGTCCCCCTCGCGGATGTCCTTGCGGTTGATGTCCTCCTCGTTGTGCAGGGTGGCGCTGGAGACGGTGACGCCGCCCACCTGCACCGGCTCGAGCTCTGCCCACGGGTTGAGGGCGCCCGTGCGGCCGACGCGGATGTGGATCTTGCGCAGCCTCGTCTGCGCGGTCGTCGGCGCCCACTTGTAGGCGCGCGCCCAGCGCGGCCGGCCGTGGAGGGAGCCGAGGCGCCGCTGCTGGTCGAGGGAGTCGACCTTGATCACGACCCCGTCGATCTCGTAGTCGAGGTCGGTGCGCCGCCGCTCCCACTCGTGCGCCGCGGCGGCGACCTCCTCGATCGTGTCCACCCGCTTCGCCTCCGGGTTGGTGCGGAAGCCGTGCCGGCGCAGCCACTGCAGGATCCCCCACTGGGTCTCGAACTCGACCCCCTCCACGTGCCCGACCCCGTAGATCCAGATCGAGAGCGGCCGGCTGGCCGTGATCGAGGGGTCGAGCTGGCGGACGGAGCCGGCGGCGGCGTTGCGCGGGTTCGGCGCCGGCTTCTTGCCCTGCGCGACCTGCTGCTCGGTGAAGGCGCGGAAGCCGGAGAGCGGCATGTACACCTCGCCCCGCACCTCGAGCACCGCGGGCGGCTCCTCCCCCTCCTCCACGCGCAGCGCGAGCGGGATCGCCCGGATCGTGCGCAGGTTGGGGGTCACGTCCTCCCCCCGCTCGCCGTCCCCGCGGGTCGCCCCGCGCACGTACCGGCCCCGCTCGTAGACGAGGGAGACGGCGAGGCCGTCGATCTTCGGTTCCACCACCCAGGCGACGGGCTCGTCGGTGCCGAGCCGCCTGCGCACATCCTCGGCGAACTTGCGGAGCTGCTCGTCGCTCGTCACCTTCTCGAGCGAGCCCATCGGCGCCAGGTGGGCGACTTTGCGGAAGCGCTCGCTGGGCGGGGCCCCCACCCGCTGGGTGGGCGAGTCGGGGGTGACAAGCTCGGGGTGCGCCCGCTCGAGCTCGACCAGCTCGTCGTACAGCCGGTCGAACTCGGCGTCGCTCATGATCGGCTCGTCCTCCACGTAGTAGGCGATGGAGGCGCGGTTCAGGAGCCGGCGGAGCTCGGCGGCGCGCTCGGCCGCCTTCTCGAGGGAGGCGACGCTAGAGGACATCGAGGAGCTCCTCCGGGGCGCGAACGAACGCGTCCGGCTCCTCGGCGAGCAGGCGCTCGTCGGAGTGGATCCCGCCCCAGCCGACCGCGACCGCGAAGGCGCCCGCCGCCTTCGCCGCCTGGATGTCGAACGGGGAGTCGCCGACGTAGGCCGCCTCCGCCGGCCGGGCGTCGAGGCGCTCGAGCGCGGCGAGCAGGGGGTCGGGGTCCGGCTTGTGCCGCTCGGTGTCCTCGTAGGTGACGACGGCGTCGAACTGTGATTCGAGCTCGGGGAAGCGGGCGAAGGCGAGGCGGACGGTGCGCCGCCGCTTGGCGGTGACGACGCCCAGCCTGCGCCCCTCGGCGCGCAGCCGGGGGAGCACGGCGAGCATGCCCTCGAACGCCTGCAGCGTCTCGTGCAGCGGGTCGTTGTGCACGCGGTACGCCTCGACGAGGTCGTCGACGCGCTCCGGGTCGAGCGCGCGCATCTGGGCGACGAGCCCCTGCCCGCCCACGGTCGCGGCGAGCTCCTCGTAGGCGATGTCGCGCTCGAGCACGGTCCGGACCGCGTGCTGCAGGGAGGCGAGGATGATCGGCCCCGAGTCGATCAGGGTGCCGTCCAGATCGAAGAGGACGACGGGGAAGCGCACCGCCTCCGATGCTACTCAGCAGTCGGTGTCAGACACCGGTCCGCCGTCGGCTGTGCGGGCATGTTTCGATCGGGCATGCCTCTGGAATGGTCGGCTCGCCTGCGCCACAGTCGCGCACCGATCGCAGGACCGAAGCGCGCCCTTGTGGACAGATTGGCGCTGAGTCCGTTCATTTCGCCCTTGACGGCGATCGGTGTCTGACACCGCCTGCTGGGGCCGGTGGCGTGGCTTCGGGTCAGTACTCGACCCGCTCCAGGTAGAGGCCCCACGGAGGAGCGGTCGCTCCGGCCTCCGCGCGCGGCCGCCCTTGGAGCAGGCGCTCGATCCGCGCGGGGGCCTCCGGGCCCAGCTCGAGCATCGTCCCCACGAGCGTCCGCACCATGTGCCGGAGGAAGCCGTCGGCGGTGATCGTGAACTCGAGGCGGTCGCCCTGCCGCGACCACGCCGCCGCGCGCACCTCGCGGACGAAGACCTCGTGCTGCGTCTCCGAGGGGGTGAAGGCGCGGAAGTCGTGCTCGCCGAGAAGGAGGGCGGCGGCCGCCGCGAGCGCGTCCACGTGGACCGGGCGGGGCCACCAGAGGGCACGGCGGCGTTCGAGCGGGGCCGGCGCGCGGCGCGCGAGGACGCGGTAGCGGTACGAGCGCGCCCGGGCCGAGAACCGGGCGTGGAAGCCGGGAGGCGCCTCCTCGGCCGCGAGCACGGCCACGTCCTCGGGCAGCGCCGCGTTCAGCGCCTCGTCCGCCCGCTCGGGAGGCGGACCGCCCTCGACCTCCACGCTCGCCACCTGCCCGGTGGCGTGCACGCCCGCGTCCGTGCGGCCGGCGACGGCGAGGCCCTCCCAGCGCGGGAAGACCGCGTCCAGCGCGCCGCGGAGCACGCCCTCGACCGTGCGCTCGCCGGGCTGGCGCGCCCAGCCCCGGAAGCCCGTCCCGTCGTACTCGAGCGTGAGCTTGAGCCTCACCCGCCGGCCACGCGCAGCGTCTCGTTCGCCGAGCTCACGGTCAGCCCCGGCTCGGGCCCGCCGCCGATCGCGTACACGCGGCCGCCGAGCGCGGCGACACCCACGCCGTGGCGAGGGGTGGGCAGGTCGTCCAGCCGCACCCAGCGCCGCTGCGCGACCCGGTACGCGTACACCTCGCGGATCGTGCCGCCCGGCTCCTCCCCGCCCACGGAGACGACGAGGCCGGCGAGCCCGGCCGCGCCCGTTCCGCCCCTCGGGTCCGGCACGTCGGGCAGCCGCCGCCAGCGGCGGTCGCCCGGCCGGTACGACTCGAGAACGGCGAGGTTCGTGTCCAGCCCCGCGGTGCGGCCGGCGACCGCGTAGACCGTGCCCCCGAGGGCCGCGACCCCCAGGTGCTCGCGGGGCGTCGGCCCGGGGAGGACCGACCAGCGCCGCGTACGCAGATCGAAGGCGAGCGCGCTGCGGGCGAGCCTGCCGCCCTCCCCCACGCCGCCCGCGACGACGATCTTCCCTCCCGCCACCGCCGCCCCGGCGGCGGCCCGCGGGAAGGGCATGCGTGGCAGCGCGCGCCAGCGCCCGCGCTCCAGCACGTACGCCGCCCGCGTGGGGGCAGCGCGGGCGACGTAGCCGCCGAGCACGTACAGCCTCCCGTCCGCGCCCGCCGCCATCGCGTGGTGCACGCCCACGGGGAGGTCGGGCAGGCGGCGCCAGCGGTCGCGGGCCGGCGAGTAGGCGTCCGCGCGCCGGGACGCCGTCCCGTCCGCCTCGAAGCCGCCGAGGACGGCGATCTCGCCGCCCACCGCGGCCGCGGCGACCTCCGTGCGCGGGACGGGGAGGGGCGCCCGCGGCTCCCAGGCGGCCGCCGCGCCCCGCGCCGCCGGCGCGAGCGCGAGCACGAGCAGGAGGAGCGCGGCCGGGCGCACGGGGGGACTGTACCCCCGGCCTCAGGCGGGCTCGACGACGAGGGTCAGGCCCTCCACGGCGCGGACGACGACCTTCGTCCCCGCCTCGCAGCCGGCCGCGCAGCGGGCCCGCCAGAGCTCGCCGGCGACCTTCACCTGCCCCTCCGGCCAGAGGGAGGTCGAGGCGACGCCCACCTTGCCGACGAGCGCCTCCACCCCGACCGCCGCCTTGCGCCGCTGCGACCACCAGAGGAAGAGCGCCGTCTCCGCGACGTCGAGGACGCCGGCGATCACGACCGCCACGAGCCCCCAGGGGTGGGGGAGGACGAAGACGGCGAGCGCGAGCGCGAACAGGAAGAGCACGCCGTGAGCGTAGTTCGAGGCGGACCCGCGGGCCCGCCGCCCGGCGCCGCGGGCGGCCGCTCCTCTCGGCCGCGGCCGCGGGGCCTACGCGGCCGGCGCGGCCGGCCCCCGCGCGGCCGCCTGCTCGCGCCGCGCCCGCGCGAGCGCGTACTCGGAGGGCCGCGGCTCGAAGTCGACGAGCTCCAAGTAGGCCATCTCGGCCGCGTCGCCCTGCCGGGGGCCGAGGCGGACGATGCGCGTGTAGCCGCCCGGCCGGTCGGCGAAGCGGGGCGCGACCTCGGCGAAGAGGCGGTGGACGACGTCGTTCGAGCGCAGGACGGCGAGCGCCTGCCGGCGGGCGTGCAGGTCGCCGCGCCGGCCGAGCGTGATCAGCTTCTCCGCGAGCGGCTTCGCCGCCTTCGCCTTCGCGACGGTCGTCCGGACGCGGCCGTGCACGATCAGCGACGCGGCCAGGTTCGCGTACAGGGCCCGCCGGTGCTCCGCGTCGCGGCCGAGCTTCTTGCCCGCCTTCTGGTGGCGCATCGCCCTAGACGAGCTCCTCGCCCTTCAGGGTGAGCCCGTGCGCGGCGAGCGCCGCCCGCACCTCCTCGATCGACTTGCGCCCGAAGTTCGGGATCTGGACGAGCTCCTGCTCGGTCTTGGAGGTGAGATCGCCGATCGTCTCGATCCCGACCCGCTTCAGGCAGTTGTAGGAGCGCACCCCCAGCTCGAGCTCCTCGATCGGGAAGTTCTCCATGCCATGGGTGACGGGGGCTTCCGCGGCCGCGGCCTCGGCGGCCTCGCCCAGCCCCTCGATCCGCTCCAGGTCGGTGAAGATGGCGAGCTGCCGGATCAGGATCTCCGCCGCCTGCGCGATCGCGTCCCGCGGCTCGAGGGAGCCGTCGGTCGTCACGTCGAGGACGAGCTTGTCGTAGTCGGTGCGCTGCCCGACGCGGGCCGCCTCCACCTCGTACGCCACCCGGCGCACGGGGGAGAAGATGGAGTCGATGGGGATGACGCCGATCGTGGTCTCCGGCCCGCGGTTCAGCTCCGCCGGCACGTAGCCCCGGCCGCGGCCGATCGTCAGCGTCATCTCCAGCTTGCCCTTGTCCGAGAGGTGCGCGATCTCCAGCTCGGGGTTGAGGATCTCGAGGTCGGCCGGGGCCTCGATGTCCGCCGCGGTCACCGCGCCCGGCCCCCGCTTGGAGACGTAGACCTCGATCTCCGGGGAGGGGCCGTGCAGGCGCACGATCAGGTTCTTCAGGTTGAGGATGATGTCGGTCACGTCCTCGCGGACGCCCGGCAGGGTCGTGAACTCGTGCGCGACGCCCTCGATCTTCACCGCCGTCACGGCGGCGCCCTCGAGCGAGGAGAGGAGCACGCGGCGGAGCGAGTTGCCGAAGGTGTGCCCGAAGCCGCGGTCGAGCGGCTCGATCACGAAGATGCCGCGGTGCTCGTCCGCTTCCTCGTGGACGATCCGCGGAACCTGGAACTCCATCAAGCTGGTGCGTGTAGCCAAGGCGATTCCTTCCTTTTCCGGCGCTTGGCGCCGGCTCACGGGGTTACTTCGAGTAGAGCTCGACGATGAGCGATTCCTGCACGGGGGCGTCGATCTCGTCCCGCTCGGGCCACTTGAGGACCGTGCCGGTCAGGCCGTCGTGGTCGGCCTGCAGC
Source organism: Gaiellaceae bacterium (assembly GCA_035574655.1). Lineage (GTDB taxonomy): Bacteria > Actinomycetota > Thermoleophilia > Gaiellales > Gaiellaceae > GMQP-bins7. Next base: position 8,946 of record DATLYP010000110.1, on the reverse strand, counting down.
CACGCGGGCACGGACGCGGTCAGGTCGGTCGCGTCCCGCACGAGCTGCTCGACCGGGCTTCCCGGGCGGAGGGCGATCACGTCCCCGGGCCGGACGCCGTAGCTCGGGATGTTCACCCGGCGCCCGTTGACGAGGAAGTGCCCGTGGCGGACGAGCTGCCGCGCCTGTGCCCGCGAGCCGGCGAAGCCGAGCCGGTAGACGACGTTGTCGAGGCGCGTCTCCAGCATGCGCAGCAGGTTCTCGCCCGGGGAGCCCTGCCGCCGGCTCGCCTTCTCGAAGGTCGTGCGGAACTGCTTCTCGAGCAGGCCGTAGTAGCGGCGCGCCTTCTGCTTCTCGCGCAGCTGCAGGAGGTACTCGCTCTGCTTGATGCGGCCGCGCCCGTGCTCGCCCGGCGGGTAGCTGCGCCGCTCGACCGCGCACTTCTCGGTCAGGCAGCGCTCGCCCTTGAGGAAGAGCTTGAGCCCCTCGCGGCGGCAGAGCCGGCACTTGGGCCCGAGGTCGCGCGCCACGCCTAGACCCTCCTCCGCTTCTTCGGGCGCACCCCGTTGTGCGCCTGGGGGGTGACGTCCTTGACGCTCAGGATCTCCAGGCCCGCCGCCTGCAGGGAGCGGATCGCCGTCTCCCGCCCCGAGCCCGGCCCCTTCACGAACACCTCCACCTTCTGCAGCCCGTGCTCCATGCCCTTGCGCGCGGCGTTGTCGGCGGTCACCTGGGCGGCGAAGGGGGTGGACTTGCGGGAGCCCTTGAAGCCGGCGGAGCCGGCCGACTCCCACACGATCACGTTGCCCTCCTGGTCGGTGAGCGTGACGATGGTGTTGTTGAAGGAGGTCTTGATGTGCGCCTGCCCGATCGCGATGTTCTTGCGGGCGCGGCGGCGCGTGCGGCCGCGGCCCGCGGCTCTCCGAGGCGGGGCCATCCCTACTTCTTCTTCCCGCGCCCGACCGTCTTCTTGGGGCCCTTGCGCGTGCGCGCGTTCGTCTTCGTCCGCTGCCCGCGCACGGGAAGCCCGCGCCGGTGCCGGATGCCGCGGTAGCAGCCGATCTCCGTCAGGCGCTTGATGGCCTGCGCGCGCTCACGGCGCAGGTCGCCCTCCACCTCGAGCTGGTCGATGTAGGAGCGGAGCTTCGTGACCTCCTCGTCCGTCAGGTCGCGGACCCGCTGGTCCGGGTTCAGCCCCAGCTCGCGGATGATCCGCTGCGAGGTCGAGCGGCCGATGCCGTAGATGTACGTGAGGCCGATCTCCAGCCGCTTGTTCGTGGGGAGGTTGACGCCCGCGATGCGCGCCATGTCAGCCCTGCCTCTGCTTGTGCCGAGGGTTCGAGCAGATGACGATCGTGCGGCCGTGCCGCTTGATCACGCGGCAGCGCTCGCACATCGGCTTGACGGACGGACGGACCTTCATCGGCTCACTTGAGGCGGAACGTGATACGGCCGCGGTTGAGGTCGTACGGGGAGAGCTCGACCTTCACGCGGTCGCCGGGGAGGATGCGGATGTAGTTCTTGCGCATCTTCCCGGAGATCGTGGCGAGCACGCGGTGCCCCGAGTCGAGCTCCACCCGGAACATGGTGCTGGGGAGCGCCTCGACGACCTCGCCCTCGACCTCGATCTTCTCTTCCTTGACTGCCACCTCGTCCTGGCCTCACCTCGTACGGATCGGCGCCTTTCGTCGCTTGCTCGCTCGCAGGGAAACGGCGGCGCAGGCGTGAAGCCCGCGCGCCGCGGACGGCTATCGTAGCACAGGCCCCCGCTCGGGCAGGCCCACGCGGGGGGTGAGGATGCGCGGGCCGGCCGCGGTCACCGCCACCGTGTGCTCGAAGTGGGCGGCGAGCGACCCGTCCGCGGTCGAGATCGTCCACCCGTCCCTGCCCACGACCACCTCCGGGCGCCCGGCCGTGATCATCGGCTCGATCGCGATCGTCATCCCCTCCGAGAGGCGGGGGCCCCGGCCCGGCTCGCCGAAGTTGGGGATGTGCGGGTCCTCGTGGTAGTAGCGGCCGACCCCGTGCCCCACCAGGCTGCGGACGACCGAGAAGCCGGCGCCCTCGACGACGGACTGGATGGCGTGCGAGATGTCCCCCACCCGGTTGCCGACCCGCGCCTCGGCGATCCCGGCCGCGAGCGCCTCCTGGGCGACGTCGAGGAGCCGCTGCGCCTCTGGATCGACCGCGCCCACCGCGAACGTGTACGCGCTGTCCGCGATGTACCCGTCGAGCGTGATCCCGACGTCGATCGTGACCAGGTCGCCCTCCGCGATCTCGTACGGCCCCGGGATGCCGTGCACGACCACGTCGTTCGGCGAGACGCAGATCGCCTTCGGGTAGCCCTTGTAGCCCTCCGAGGTGGGGACGCCGCCGCGCTCGCGGATGAAGCGGTCGGCCGCCGCGTCCAGCTCCTCCGTGGTGATGCCGGGGGCGATCAGCTCGCCCACGTGGGCGATCGTCTCCGCGACGAGCGCCCCCGCGGCCGCGATCTTCTCGATCTCGCGCGGGCTCTTGCGGATGATCACCGGGCCCCCATGCCGGCGAGCACGCCCTCGAGCGCGGCCGCGACCTCCTCCACCGGCCGCTCCCCGTCCACCTCCACCAGGCAGCCGCGGGCGCGATAGCGCTCGAGCACCGGCTCCGTCACCTGGTGGTAGAGCTCGAGCCGGCGCCGGATCGCCTCCGGGGTGTCGTCGGCGCGCCCCTCCAGCTCGCGGCGGCCGAGCAGCCGCTGCAGCGCGACCTCGTCCGAGACGTCGAGGAGGACGACGGCGTCGAGCGGCTTGCCGATCTCCTCCAGCATCGCGTCCAGGGCCTCCGCCTGCTCGAGCGTGCGCGGGAAGCCGTCGAGCACGAACCCGTCCTCGTCCGCGAGCCGCTCGCGGATGAGCGCGATCATGAGCTCGTCGGGGACGAGGTCGCCGCGCTCCAGGATGGGCTGCACGCGCCGCCCCAGCTCGCTCCCCGCCGCGACCGCGGCGCGGAGGATGTCGCCCGTCGCCACGTGCGCGATCCCGTGCGCGCGCGCCAGCCGCTTCGCCTGCGTCCCCTTGCCCGACCCCTGCGGGCCCATGAGCAGGATCCGCACCGACGGCCCTCAGCGGAGGAAGCCCTCGTACGAGCGCATCATCATCTGCGACTCCATCTGGCGCATCGTGTCGAGGGCGACGCCGACCGCGATCAGCACCGAGGTTCCGCCGAGCGCGCCCGCGCTCGCCTGCGAGAAGCCGCCGTAGGCGATGAAGAGGCTCGGCAGCACGGCCACGACCGCGAGGAAGAGCGCCCCGGGGAACGTGAGGCGGGAGAGGACGCGGTCGAGGTACTGCGCCGTCGGCGGGCCGGGGCGGATGCCGGGGATGTAGCCGCCGTAGCGGCGCAGGTTGTCCGCCTGATCGACCGGGTTGAACTGGACGGCGGTGTAGAAGTAGGTGAAGACGACGATCATCATCCCCTCGATCAGGAGGTAGATCCAGTCGGTGGGCTGGAAGTACTCCTCCACGAAGTCGCGCGTCACCGGGAAGTAAGTGGCGATCGTCGGCGGGAAGGCGAGGATGGCGGCGGCGAAGATGATCGGGATGACGCCGGCCATGTTCACGCGCAGCGGCAGGTAGGTGGAGCCGCCGGCGGTCATCCGCCGCCCCACCATGCGCTTCGCGTATTGGATGGGGATGCGCCGCTGCCCCTCCTGCACGAAGACGACGGCCGCGCAGATGGCGAGCGCGATGAGCGGGTAGAAGAGCTTCTCCATCGGCCCGCCGTTCCACCAGGCCGCGATCCCGAGCGGGGCGCCGACGAGGATGGAGGCGAAGATGAGGATGGAGATCCCGTTCCCGATCCCGCGCTTCGTGATCAGCTCGCCCATCCACATGAGCAGGGTGGTGCCGGCGGTGAGGGTGATGACGATGAGGACGATCTGGCCGGTGCCCGCCTCGAGCGCCCCCTGGCTGCGGAAGAGGAAGGCGTAGCCGGTCGCCTGGGCGGCCGCGAGCCCGACCGTCAGGTAGCGCGTGTACTGGGTGATCTTGGCGTAGCCGGCCTCGCCCTCCTTCTGCAGCTCGGCGAGCCGGGGGATCACGACGGTGAGGAGCTGGAGGATGATGGAGGCGGTGACGTAGGGCATGATCCCGAGCGCGAAGAGCGAGAACTGCGAGAGCGCGCCCCCCGAGAAGAGGTCGAGCAGGCCGAGGATCGTGCCCCCGCGGCCGGAGAAGTAGTTCTCGATCGTCTCCGAGTCGACGCCGGGGGCGGGGATCCAGGAGCCGAGCCGGTAGACGGCGAGGATGAAGGCGGTGAAGAGGACGCGCCGGCGGAGCTCGGGGACGCGCCACGCGTTCGCGAGCCAGCTGAACACCCGCTACCCCTCCGCCCCCGAGGCCCGCTCCTCGGCGGCGGCCTCCCGCTCGGGCGCCCGCGCCTTCCGCCCGCGCGCCTTCGGCTGCCGGAGCCAGGTGACGCTGCCGCCGGCGGCCTCGATCTTCGCCACCGCCGACCGGGAGAAGGCGTGGGCGGCGACGGCGAGCGGCTTGGTCAGCTCGCCCTCGCCGAGCACCTTCACGTCCACGGAGAGCGAGCGCACGAGCCGCGCCGCCTTCAGCGCCTCCGGCGTGACCTCGGCCCCGGCCGGGAAGCGCGCCTCGAGGTCGCGCACGTTCACCGGCTGCGCGTAGGTGCGGAAGGGGCCGATCGGCATCGCGTCCGCCGAGGTCGCCCCGCGCAGCTTGCCGAGCCGCATATCGATCGGCATCTGCCCCCCCTCGAAGCCGGCGGGGAGCTTGTGCGAGCCCGTGCGCGCCTTCTGGCCCTTCGTGCCTCGCCCGGCCGTGCGCCCCGTGCCGGAGCCCATGCCGCGGCCGACCCGCTTGCGCGCCTTGCGCTTCTGCGCCGGCTTGAGCGTGGAGAGGCTGAGCTCGTCCGCGGTCACCGGCGCTCCTCCTTGCCGTCGACGGCCCCCTCCACGCGCACGAGGTGCGCGACCTGGCGCAGCATGCCCTGCAACACCGGCGAGTCCTCCCGCTCGACGCTCCTGCCGATCCGGCCGAGGCCGAGCGCGCGGAGCGTCCCGCGGTGGCGCCGCGACTGCCCGATCGCGCTCCGGACCTGGGTGATGCGCAGGGTCGTCACCGGGCCGCCTCCTCCGCCTCGACGGCGTCCGCCGCCTGCTCCGGCTCCTGCGCCGGCCGGCGGTCGCGGCGGACGGGGAGGATGTCCGCGACGCGCTTGCCCCGCAGCTCCGCCACCTCCTCGGGGCGCACGAGGCGCCGCAGGCCGTCCACCGTCGCCCGCGTCATGTTGATGGGGTTGGTGGTGCCGAGGCTCTTCGCGAGCACGTCGCGGATGCCGGCGAGCTCGAGCACGGCGCGGACGCCGCCCCCGGCGATGACGCCCGTCCCCTCGCTCGCGGGCCGAAGCACGACCCGTGCGGCGTCGAACTCGCCGATCACCTCGTGCGTGATCGTGTCCCCGTGCTTGGGCACGGTGAACAGGTTCTTCTTCGCGTCCTCCACCGCCTTCGCGATCGCGAGCGGGACCTCGCGGGCCTTCCCGTAGCCGAGGCCGACCCGGTCGACCTCGTCCCCGATGGCGACGAGCGCGGTGAAGGAGAAGCGACGGCCGCCCTTGACGACCTTCGCCACCCGGTTGACCTCGATCACCCGCTCCTTGAGCTCGCGGCTCTCGGCGACCTCGCTCGTGCTCAAAACTGGAGCCCTCCTTCGCGGGCGCCCTCGGCGAGCGCCTTCACGCGTCCGTGGTACAGGTAGCCGGCCCGGTCGAACACGCAGCGCTCGATCCCGACCTCCTTCGCGCGCGCGGCGAGCGCCCGGCCCACCTCGCGCGCCTGCTCGGTCTTCGTGCCGGAGAAGCCGCGCAGGGAGGTCCACCCGGCCGCGGCCAGCGTGCGCCCGGCCTCGTCGTCGACGAGCTGCGCGAAGATGCCCCGGTTCGAGCGGAAGACGACGAGGCGCGGCCGCTCGGCTGTGCCCGAGATCTTGGCGCGCACGCGACGGTGGCGCCGGAGGCGGGCCTCCCGGGTCGTGGGCGCGCTCATGCCCGCTTGCCCACCTTCCTGCGCACGTGCTCGCCGCGGTAGCGGATCCCCTTGCCCTTGTACGGCTCCGGCGGGCGCACCTTGCGGATCTCCGCCGCGGTCTGGCCGACCGCCTGCTTGTCGATCCCCTTGACGACGATCGTCTGCGGCGTCGGCACCTCGAAGGTGATCCCCGGGCGCGGCCTGATCGTGACCGGGTGCGAGTAGCCGACCGAGAGCTCCAGGTCGGCGCCCCGGAGCTGCGCCCGGTAGCCCACCCCGTGGATCTCGAGCTGCTTCTCGAAGCCCTTCGTCACGCCCTCGACCATGTTCGCGATCAGCGTCCTCGTGAGGCCGTGCAGCGCCCGGTCCTCCCCCCGGTCGGTGGGCCGCTTGACGACGATCTCCGAGTCTGTCTTCTCGATCTGCATGCGCGCCGGCACGGCCTGGCTGAGCTCGCCGAGGGGGCCGTTGACCTGGATTCTGCCGGGCGAGACGGCGACCATCACGCCGGCGGGAAGCTCGATCGGCTTGCGCCCGATGCGCGACATCGCTTACCAGACGTAGGCGATCACCTCGCCGCCGACGCCGCGCTCCGCGGCCTGGCGGCTGGTGAGGACGCCGCTCGAGGTGGACAGGATGGCGGTGCCCATGCCGCCGAGGACGCGGGGGAGCCGGTCCTTGGGCGCGTACACGCGCCGGCCCGGGCGGGACACCCGCCGCAGGTCGGTGATGACGCGCCGCCGGTCCTTCGCGAACTTGAGCTCGATGACGAGCTGCGGGACGGGCTTCGCCTGCACGACCCGGTAATCCCGGATGTAGCCCTCCTCCTTGAGGATGCGCGCGATCTCCTCCTTCATCCGCGAGGTGGGCATGGAGACGGAGTCGTGCAGCGCGCGGTTGGCGTTCCGGATGCGCGAGAGCATGTCCGCGATCGGGTCGGTCAGCACGTCGCCTCCTACCAGCTCGACTTGGTCATGCCCGGGATCGCGCCTTGGTGGGCGAGCTGGCGCAGGCAGATCCGGCAGAGGCCGAACTTGCGGTAGACGGCGCGGGGGCGCCCGCAGCGGGTGCAGCGGGAGTAGGCCCGCACCTTGAACTTCTGCGGCCGCCTTTGCTTGACGATCAGCGACTTCTTGGCCATCTACTCCCTCTTCCTCTCTCGCGCAAAGGGGAGGCCGAGGGCGGAGAGGAGCGCGAGGCCCTGCTCGTCGTTCTCGGCGCTCGTCGTGATGGTGACGTCGAGACCCCGGATCGCCGGCACCTTGTCGTAGTCGATCTCGGGGAAGATGATCTGCTCCCGGATCCCGATCGAGTAGTTGCCGCGACCGTCGAACGCGGCGGGGTCGAGCCCGCGGAAGTCGCGGATGCGGGGGAGCGCGATCGAGGCGAGCCGGTCGAGGAACTCGTACATGCGGTCGCCGCGCAGCGTCACCTTCGCGCCCACGGGCATGCCGGCGCGCAGCTTGAAGGCGGCGATCGACTTCTTCGCCCGGCGCACCTGGGCGCGCTGGCCGGCGATCAAGGTCAGCTCCTCGACCGCGGCGTCGAGCGCCTTCGCGTCCGTCTTCGCCTCCCCGACGCCCATGTTCAGCGTCACCTTCGTCACCCGCGGGACCTGCATGATCGAGTCGAGGCCGAGCTCCTCCTTGAGGCGCGGCCGGACCTCCTCCTGATAGCGGCGCTTGAGGCGCGGCACGTACGTCTCCGGGGCGGGTGCGGCGGCGGTGGCCATCAGCGGTCGATCTCCTGCCCGCAGCCGGGGCGCTTGCAGACGCGGACGCGGACGACCTCCCCCTTGACCTCCTTCTCGCGCACCCCGACCCGCGTGGGGAGGCCGCAGACCGGGCAGACGACCATCACGTTCGAGACGGGGATGGGGGCGGGCTTCTCCAGGATGCCGCCGGGCACGATCTGGGCCCCGCCCATGCGCGAGGAGTCGCGGATCGGGCGCGGCTTCGTGTGCCGCTTCGCGACGTTCAGGTTCTCGACGATCACCCGGCGCTCGCGCGGGCGCGCCTCGATGACGCGGCCCCGCTTGCCGCGGTCCTTGCCGGCGATCACCTGCACCAAGTCGCCCTTCTTCACCTTCATCTTGGTCGGCATCGCGTTCCTAGAGGACCTCCGGGGCCAGGCTGACGATCTTCATGAAGTTCTTCTCGCGGAGCTCGCGCGCGACGGGGCCGAAGATCCGCGTCCCGCGCGGGTTCCGCTGGTGGTCGATGATGACGGCGGCGTTCTCGTCGAACCCGATGAGGGTACCGTCGTCGCGGCTGTAGGGCTTCTTCGTGCGCACGACGACCGCCCGCACGACGTCGCCTTTCTTCACGGAGCCCTGGGGGACGGCGGACTTCACGGTGGCGACGATCACGTCGCCGACCCGCGCGTACCGCTTGTGCGAGCCCCCGAGCACGCGGATGCAGAGCAGCTCGCGGGCGCCGGTGTTGTCGGCGACCTTGACGCGGGACTCCTGCTGGATCACCGGGCGGCCTCCACGATCTCCTGCAGCCGCCAGCGCTTGAGCCGGGAGAGCGGCCGCGTCTCCACGATGCGGACGACGTCGCCCACCTTCGCCTCGTTGCGCTCGTCGTGGGCGTGGAACTTCGTGCTCCGGCGGACGACCTTCTTGTACTTGGGGTGCAGCTTCACCACGTCGACGCGGACGACGATCGTCTTGTCCGCGGCGGCGGAGACGACGACGCCCTGCCGCTCCTGCCGGCGCCCGCGCGGCCGCTCGGGCTTCGGCAGGCGGACGATCGGGCTGCGCCCGGCCTCCTTCTCCCGCTTCGGCTTCGCCCGGCGCGGGCGGAGGGCGCGAGGGAGCCGCTTCCGCGAGGGGCGCCGGGTCGCCTCGGCTGCGCCGCCCTCGGCGGGCTCCGGCGTCTCCGCCCCCCTGGCCTGCGCGTCCGCAGGCTCGCGCTCCGCGGCGATCTCGACCT
>DATLYP010000109.1:0-19710 GCA_035574655.1 Gaiellaceae bacterium | reverse complement strand
GGCGGGGACGCGCCGCCCGGCGCCCAGCTCGCCCTCTTCGGCGACCTCCCGGCCGGGCCCGCCGCCGGGCCGGGGCTGCGGCTTGCGCCCCTGCCCGCCCCCGCGCCCCCGCCCGTGCACGACGTCCGCCGCCTCTCCTACACCGCCCTCGCCCTCTTCGCCCGCTGCCCCTACCGCTACTTCGCGGAGCGGGCGCTCGGCCTCTCCCCCGCCGCCGCGGAGCGCTCCGGGGAAAGCGGGGGCCCGCTCGCCGCCACCGAGGTCGGGGACGCCGTCCACCGCCTGCTCGAGCTCGTGCCGCTCGCCGCGCCCGCGGCTCCGCCCCGCCCCGAGCTGGACGCGCTCGTCCGCGGCTGGTACCCGGCCGTGACCGGGGAGGAGCTCGACCGGATCGCGGCCCTCGTCGACGCCTACTGCGGCTCCTCGCTCGCCCGGCGGGTCGCGGCGCTTCCGGGGGCGCGCCCGGAGCGTCCCTTCGCCTTCGAGCACGACGGCGTGCTCCTCCACGGCCGCTTGGACGTCCTCTGGCGCGAGGGGAGTCGCGCGCTCGTCGTCGACTACAAGTCGAACGCGCTCGAGGGCGCCCGGCCGGCCGCCGTCGTGGAGCAGGAGTACCGCCTGCAGCGGCTCGTGTACGCGCTCGCCTGCCTGCGCGACGGCGCCGGGGAGGTGGAGGTCGTGTACCAGTTCCTGGAGCGGCCCGAGGACGTCGTCGGCGCGGTCTTCACCGCCGCCGACCGGACGGTGCTCGAGGCCGAGCTCTCGGAGGCGATCGCGCGCATCCGCGCCGGCGAGTTCCCGCCGACCCCGAGCGAGCACGCCTGCGCCGGCTGCCCCGCCCTCGACCTCGTCTGCGCCGGCCCCCGCCTGCCCGGACGCGGGTAGCGTGCCCGCCGTGCGCGTCGCCGTCGCCGCCCGCACCGGCGCCCTCGCCCCGCTCGAGCTCCTGCGGCGATCCGTGCCGCCCGCCGGCGCCCGGCTCCAGAGGCTGCGTGGCGCGTAGCTACGTGCACGAGGCGCGCCGACGCGGCCTGGGCTCGCGCCGCGCGCGCATTCGCCCCATCATCGAGCGGCTCGCCCGGGAGCACGCCGACGCGGCCATCGCCCTCCGCTTCCGCACCGACCTCGAGCTGCTCGTGGCCGTGATGCTCTCCGCGCAGACGACGGACGCGACCGTGAACCGGGTCACCGAGTCGCTCTTCCGCAAGTACCGCCGGCCCGAGGACTACCTGGCGGTACCGGTGGAGGAGCTGGAGCGCGACATCTACCCCACGGGGTTCTACCGGCAGAAGGCGAAGGCGCTGCGCGGGACGATGCGCGTGCTCTTGGAGGAGTTCGGCGGGGAGGTGCCGCGCCGCTTGGAGGACCTGCTCCGCCTGCCGGGCGTCGCGCGCAAGACCGCGAACGTCGTCGCCTCCGAGCTCGGGCACGCCCAGGGCATCGTCGTCGATACCCACGTCCGCCGGCTCGCGCAGCGGCTGGGGCTGACCCGGCACGACGACCCGGTCAAGATCGAGCGCGACCTGCAGCGGATCGTTCCCCGCGCCGACTGGGCGCGCTTCCCGCACCTGCTCATCTGGCACGGGCGCCGCGTCTGCCTGGCGCGCGCCCCCCGCTGCGAGGCGTGCGTGGTCGAGGACCTGTGCCCGTCCTCGCAGCTCGCCTCCCCCCGCGTCAGATCCAGCGCCGCCAGCGGAAGAGCGCGAGCTGGAGCACGGTCGACGCGACGATGAGCGCGGTCGAGACCCCGAGCGACCAGAAGCCCTCGTCGAACGCGCCCTCGAAGTTCTGGCCGTAGAAGCCGACGATGAAGGAGGGGACGAGGACGAGCGAGGCGATCACGGTCAGCCGCTTCGTCACCTCGCCTTGGCTCTCGAGCACGAGCGACTGGTAGTGCTCGCGGGCGCCGGCGACGAGGTCGCGGGCGACGTCGAGCTCCTCGGTGACCCGGACGAGGGTCTCGTACGTGTCGGCGAGGAGCCGCTCCACCTCCGGCGGGAAGAGGCCATCTCCCTCCACGTCCACCCGCCCGTCCAGGATGCGCCGCACCGCGGCCCGCATCGCCGAGGCTCCGCGCCGGCTGTGCAGGAGCTCGTGCCGAAGGGCGGTCACCCGCGCCCGCACTCGGGCCGCCGGCCACACCTCGAGGCCGTCCTCGAGCTCCTCGATCTCCGAGAAGGTGGCGTCGAGCGCGGCCAAGTAGGCGTCGGCGACGTCGTCCAAGAGGCGGTGGACGAGGAGGCCGACCGGCGCGCCCGCCGCCGCGGCGGGCGCGAGCCCGGACGCGCCGAAGGGAGCGCCTCCCGGGGGCGTCTTGCGGACGGTGACGAGCAGCTCGGGCGCGGCGACGAGCCCGACCTCCTGGTAGAGGACGCGATCCTCGTCCGGCACCGGCCAGGGCGCGGTGACGACGCCGAACACGTAGGCGCCGCGCCCCTCGAGGAGCGGCAGCGCCTCCCGCCCGGGAACGGGGCGGGCGGACAGCGCCTCCAGCACGTCCGCGTCGACGGGCACGGGGAGCGAGGCCCGAAGCTCGTCGGGGGTCGGGTCGACGAGGTCGAGCCAGCGCACCGCCACGCGGCGAGGGTAGCGGCGGGCGCGGAGGGAGCCCCGCTACGCGCGGGCGGCGGTCAGCTCCCGCTCGTGGCGCTGCTCCTCCAGGAAGCGCTGCGCGTCGAGCGCCGCCATGGTGCCGGAGCCGGCTGCGGTCACCGCCTGCCGGTAGACCGCGTCCTGCACGTCGCCGGCGGCGAAGACGCCGGGGATGTTCGTGCGCGTGGAGCGGGGCTCGGTGACCAGGTAGCCGCGCTCGTCGTGCTCGAGCCAGTCGAGGAAGAGCGACGTGTTCGGGTCGTGCCCGATCGCCACGAAGAGCCCGTCCGCCTCGAGCTCGGTCGTCTCCCCCGTGACCGTGTTCCGTAGCCGGACGCCGGTCATGCGTCCCTCCTCCGCGCCCAGCACCTCGTCCACGACGGTGTTGAGCACGAACTCGATCTTCTCGTTGGCGCGCGCCCGGTCGACCATGATCGGCGCGGCGCGGAACTCGTCCCGCCGGTGGACGAGGATCACCCTGCGCGCGAAGCGGGTGAGGAACGTCGCCTCCTCCATCGCCGAGTCGCCGCCGCCGACGACGACGACCACCTTGTCCCGGAAGAAGGCGCCGTCGCAGGTTGCGCAGTAGGAGACGCCGCGCCCCTGCAGCTGCCGCTCGGAGGGGAGGCCGAGCTGCCTCGCGTTGGCGCCGGTGGCGACGATGACCGCCTCCGCCCGGTACTCGTCGTCCCCCACCCAGACGCGGAAGGGGCGCTCGGAGAAGTCGACGCGGGTCACGTCGTCGGTCACGAACTCCGCCCCGAAGCGCTCCGCCTGACGCCGGAAGTCCGCCATCATCTGCGGCCCGAGCACGCCGTCCGGGTAGCCGGGGTAGTTCTCCACCTCGCTCGTGAGCATCAGCTGGCCGCCCCAGTTGAAGCCCTCGATGACGAGCGGGCGCAGGTTCGCGCGGGCCGTGTACAGGGCGGCGGTGTACCCGGCGGGCCCGCCGCCGATGACGATCACGTTGCGCACATCCTTCACCGCCATCTCCATTCCTACCGTAACCGCTTCCCTCTCCCCGGACGCGGCGCACGCCCCCTGGCGCGCCCACCTGCGACAACGCGCCGGGGGCGCGCCGTCTTCCCGCTCATGCGGCGCTCGCGTCCCGGGGAAGCTCGAGCACCTGCTCCCCCGGCTCCACGAGCTCGGGCGCGGCGAGCGGGCGGGCCTGGCGCTCGATCGGCTGCAGCTCGGGTGGCTCGACGCCGGTGATCCCGTGCCGCTCGAAGCGGCGGGCCTGCACGAGCACCTGCCGCTCGAGCGAGCCCACGGTCTCGTTGTAGGCCTTGACGGCGCCGTCCAGGGATCGGCCGAGGCGGGCGACGTGGGCGCCCATGGTGGCCAGGCGCCGGTACAGCTCGCGGCCGAGCGCGCTCACCTCGCGCGCGCTCTCCGCGATCGTCTCCTGCTGCCAGCCGTAGTGGATCGCCCGCAGCAGGCCGATCAGGTTCGTCGGCGAGGCGGGGATGACGTTGTTCGCGACCGCGAGCTCGATCAGGGACGGGTCGTGCTCGAGCGCGGCGCGCAGGAACGTCTCGTCGGGAAGGAACATGACGACGAACTCCGGCGTCTGCGGGAGCTGGCGCCAGTACGCCTTCTGCCCCAGGCGCTGGATGTGCTCGCGCACGTGGCGGGCGTGGTCGGCGAGCCGGGCGCGACGCTCCTCGTCGCTCGCCTCCTCCCGGAAGGCGTCCAGGTAGGCGGCGAGCGGCGCCTTGGCGTCCACGACCACCTGCTTGTCGCCCGGGAGGTGGACGATCACGTCGGGGCGGAGCACGTTCCCCTCGCCGTCCGTCGTCGAGGCCTGCGTCTCGAAGTCGCAGTGCTCGACCATCCCCGCCATCTCGATCACGCGCCGCAGCTGGATCTCCCCCCAGCGGCCGCGGACGTGCGGGGCCCGGAGGGCGGTGACGAGGTTGCCGGTCTCGGCGCGCAGCCGCTCCTGGTCGGCGCGGAGCTGGCGGACGCCCTCGGCGAGCGCCCCGTACGCCTCCTGGCGCACCCGCTCGACGCTCTGCAGCTGACGGTCCATGCGCTCCAGCGACTCCTTGAGCGGCCGGACGTGCCCGGCGAGGCGGGCCTCGGCGAGCTCGAGGAAGCGCTGGCTGTTCGCGTCCAGCGCCTCCGCGGAGAGCGCCTTCACGGCCGCCGCGAGCCGCTCGTCGAGCGAGCGCCGCTCCACCTCGAGCTCGGCCCGGGCCGCGGCGAGCGCGCGCTCGAGCTCCACCGCCTCGCGAGCCTGCCGCCGCCGCTCCGCGAGCGCCGGGCGCAGCACGAGGAAGACGGCGAGCGCGCCGAGCGCGAGACCGGCGAGGAAGGCCGCGACCACCATCGGGCCCGCGAACGGTAGAGCGTGCGGCGGACGGAGCCCCGGGCGCGCTCCAGGGGTCGGGGCGCGCGGGGGCCGGCGGGCAAGGCTCGCCTCCGGCGCTGCTACATTCGCGCCCGCTGCATGCCCGAGAAGCCCCGCGTCAAGGCGCCGAAGCAGCGCGCCGCGTCTCCCCGCGCCGGGGGCGGGCCGCGCCGCGAGGTCGTCGCGCTCGGCGCCGCCTCGCTCGCGATCGTCCTCGTCGTGGGCGCGATCCTCGCCTTCGTCGGCTTCGCCGGCGGCGACCGCCCCGGGGAGGCGGAGGTTCGGAAGGCGCTCGAGGCCGCCGGCTGCACGCTGAAGGTCGTTCCCGCCCTCCCCGGCCGCCACTCGCTGGGCCCGGACGACACCTCCAAGCAGTGGAACACGCAGCCGCCGACGAACGGCCCTCACAACCAGGAGACCGTCGTCTACGGCGCCTACGAGGAGCCGGTGCAGACCGCGCGCCTCGTCCACAACCTGGAGCACGGCGCCGTCTACATCCTCTACGGCGGCAAGGTGCCCGCCTCCGCGGTCGCGCAGCTGCGCGCCTTCTACGAGCGGCACCGCAACGGGACGATCCTGGCCCCCTACCCGAGCCTCGGGCGCAGGATCGCGCTCGGCGCCTGGGTCGCGCAGGGGCCGCGCCTCTCCCGCGCGAGCGAGAACGGAAGCGGCGTCCTCGCCACCTGCACCCGTTTCGACGAGCCGGCGTTCACGGCCTTCCTCGACGCCTTCCAGTTCCGCGGCCCGGAGAGCTCGTTCATCCGCCCCTCGGACATGGAGCCGGGCGAGCAGTAGGCCGGCTCCGCCCGCTGCGCCTACACTGCGCCCGCCGGGGTGGCGGAACGGGTGAGACGCGCCCGCCTTAAAAGCGGGTGTCCCTGAAAGGGGCGTGCGGGTTCGAGTCCCGCCCCCGGCACTCGAGCGAGAAAAGGAGGGGTCGGGGGTACACTCGGCGCGCGTCGTGACGAGCCTCCCCGACGAGCTTGCCCCGCCCCGCCTCGAGTGGGACACGCCGCTCTACCGGATGGCGGTCGCCCAGTTCGACCAAGCGGTGCCGCTCGCCGCGATCTCGGACGGGATCGCGGAGCGCCTCCGCTACCCGGAGCGGTCGCTCATCGTCAGCGTCCCCGTGCGCATGGACGACGGGCGCCGCCTCGTCTTCCCCGGCTACCGCGTCCAGCACTCGAGCGTGCTCGGGCCGACGAAGGGCGGGATCCGGTACGACCGGGAGGTGGCCCTCGGCGAGTGCGCCGCCCTAGCCATGTGGATGACGTGGAAGTGCGCGCTCCTGCGGCTGCCCTACGGCGGCGCGAAGGGGGGCGTCCGCTGCGATCCGCGCACGCTCTCGCGGGGCGAGCTCGAGCGGATCACCCGCCGCTTCACGGCCGAGCTCCTCCCCGTCATCGGCCCCCAGGAGGACATCCCCGCGCCGGACATGGCCACGAACGAGCAGACGATGGCCTGGGTGATGGACACCTACTCGATGCAGCGCGGCTACGCCGTCCCCGAGATCGTCACCGGCAAGCCGATCGCGATCGGCGGCTCCGTCTTTCGCCACGAGGCGACCGGCGCGGGCGTCGTGATGGTCCTCGCCCGCGCCTGCGAGCGGCTCGGGATGCCGCTCGCCGAGCAGCGCTGCGTCGTCCAGGGCTTCGGCAACGTGGGCGGGGTGGCGGCGCTCGAGCTGCACGAGCTCGGCGCGCGCGTGCTCGCCGTCTCCGACCTCTCCGGCGGTCTCTACGCCGGGGAGGGCCTCGACGTGCCGGCGCTCCACGCGTACGCGAGCGCGCACGGCTCCCTCGCGGGCTGCGACCTCGGGGAGCGGATCACGAACGCCGAGCTGCTCGAGCTCGACTGCGACGTGCTCGTGCTCGCCGCGCGCGAGGACCAGATCACGGAGGAGAACGCCCCCAACGTGCGCGCCCGCCTGATCGCGGAAGGCGCGAACGGGCCGACCTCGATCGAGGCGGACGCGATCCTCGCCGAGCGCGGCGTCCTCGTGCTCCCCGACATCCTCACGAACGCGGGCGGCGTCACCGTCTCCTACTTCGAGTGGGTGCAGGACCTGGGCCGCCTCTTCTGGACGCGGGAGGAGATCCGGGCCAAGCTCGCCGACAAGCTCTCGGGCGCGTTCGACCGCGTCTGGGACCTGGCCGAGGCGCGCGGCGTCACGCTGCGCACCGCCGCCCTCGTCGCCGGCATCCGCGAGGTGGCGGCCGCGCTGGACGCGCGGGGGCTGTTCCCGTGAGAGGCGCCTGCCGGCGCCTGCGGGCGGGCGCTGGAGCGGGGCGGACGTGACGCTCGTCCGGGACGCCATGGTCCCCCATCCGGGGCGGCTGCCCGCAAGCGCTTCGGCGCAGACCGCGGCCGCGCTCCTGCAGCGGCCGGAGGTGCGCGCCGTGTACGTCACCGAGGACGAGCGGCTCGTCGGCGTGGTCACCCGGAAGACGCTCGTGCGCGAGGTGGTCGCCGCCGGCCGCGACCCGCGGACGACGACGCTCGGCGAGATCGCGGAGCGCCCCTACTACACGATCGGCCCCGACGTCCCGCTGGACGAGGCGTTCCGCTTCCTCGAGGCCGAGGACGCCGAGCGCGTCCCGGTCGTGGACGAGCACGACCGCCTGCTCGGGGTTCTCTCGCGCAGCGTCCTGCGGCGCCGCCTGGCCGAGGACGAGCCGCCGGCGGAGGACGAGCCGCCGGCGGAGGACGAGCCGCCGGGCGGCGGGGTGTAGGCGGCCGCCGCAGCCCCGGGATCAGCAGCAGGTGTACGCGCCGGGGGGCGCCGGCCCCTCCTCGGGCTCCGGCAGCTCGGCGGCGGCGAGCGCGGCGCCGTGCAGGATGTCCCGCTCGGAGGCCTCGATCTCGGCCAGCCCGTACGCGTCCAGGACCTCGCGCAGCACGACCAGCCCGGCGACGATGACGGGGGCCCGCTCGGGCTCGATCCCCGGGACGCGGCGCCGCTCCGCGAGCGGCAGGGCGGCCAGCCGCTCGAGCTCCCGCTCGACCGCCTCCCGCGAGATCCGGTGCCCGTGCGTGCGCTCCGGGTCGTACGCTTGGAGGCCGAGGTCGAGCGCGGCCAGCGTCGTCACCGTGCCGGCGACGCCGATCGCCGACTGGGCCTCGTACGGGGGGAGGAGCGAGCGCACGTAGGCGGCCGCGGCCGCGAGCTCTCCGGGGGTGGGCGGGTCGGAGCGGAGGAAGCGCTCCGTCAGGCGGACGCAGCCGACGTCGACGCTCGCCGACTCCGGCGGCGCCCCGTCCGCGCTCAGGACGAGCTCCGTGGAGCCGCCGCCGACGTCCACGACCAGCGTGCCGGGAGCGAGCTCGCGCCCCGCGGCGACGCCCCGCAGCATCATCTCCGCCTCCTCCCGGCCGTCGAGAAGCCGGGTGGCGAAGCCGTAGCTCCACTCGATCTCGCCCAGGAACGCCTCCCCGTTCTCCGCGTCCCGGACCGCGCTCGTGGCGATCGCGAGCGTTCGCTTGGCCCCGTGGCGCTCGATCTCGCGCCGGTACTCGCTCAGGCAGTTGCGCACCCGAGCGATGGGGAGGGGGAGGAGGCGCCGCCGCTCGTCGACTCCCTCCCCGAGGCGGGTGATCGTCAGCCGGCGAACGACCTCCTCCAGGTGCTCGCCCTCGACGTCGGCGACGAGGAGGCGCGTCGAGTTGGTGCCGAGGTCGACCGCCGCGACGCGGGGCACGGGCGCTAGCGGGGGAAGAAGACCGCGAGCCAGCGCGTCCGCCGCCTGGCGTCGCCGAGGGCGTTCGCGAGCACGCGCAGCCGCGCCCGCGAGGCCCGGAGCCGGGCGAGCGCCGCCTGCAGCTCTTCGCCCGCCTGCTCGGCCTCGGCGAGCAGGCGCTCGGTGCGCGCCGACCGCTCCTCGAAGCGGGCGAGCTCGCTTCCGAACGCGCGCGCCGTGCGCTTCGCCTGCCGCCAGAGGCCGAGCCCGCGCAGGGCGGCGAAGACGGTCGCCACGGCGACGAGCGCGAGCGCGCCGAGGAAGGAGACGAGGATCACGGCGGCGATCCTACCAGCGCCCTGGCCCGCAACCGTATCCATAAGTCGTCATTCTTGGATCCAATAGACGCGTATTCCCGGCAGTGTTTTCGCTATCCTCCGCGGACTCTGCTTTCGTCAGAGAGCGAGTTAGGATCCGATCTTTGTAGAACTGGACACAATCGAGCGGGAGGTGACGATGGGAGGGACGACCTTGGACGGTAACGGGCGCTGGGACGGGATCGAGCGGCCGTACGGGCGCGAGGACGTGGAGCGGCTGCGCGGCCGCTTCCGCATCGAGCATACGCTCGCGAGGCTGGGCGCGGAGCGGCTCTGGCGGCTGTTGCGGGAGGAGCCCTACGTGGCGGCGCTCGGCGCGCTCACGGGCGCGCAGGCGGTGCAGATGGTGAAGGCGGGGCTGAAGGCGATCTACGTCTCGGGCTGGCAGGTGGCGGCGGACGCGAACCTCGCCGGGCACACCTATCCCGACCAGAGCCTGTACCCGGTGACGAGCGGGCCCGCCCTCGTCCGCCGGATCAACAACGCGCTGCTGCGCGCCGACCAGATCGACGCCGCCGAGGGCAGGGACGGCACGTACTGGCTGGCGCCGATCGTCGCCGACGGCGAGGCCGGGTTCGGCGGCCCGCTGCACGCCTTCGAGCTGACGAAGGCGATGATCGAGGCGGGCGCCGCCGGGGTGCACTTCGAGGACCAGCTCGCCGCCGAGAAGAAGTGCGGGCACCTGGGCGGCAAGGTGCTCGTCCCCACGAGCCAGTTCATCCGCACGCTCGTCGCCGCCCGCCTGGCGGCGGACGTCCTCGACGTGCCCACCGTCCTCGTCGCCCGCACGGACGCGCTCGCCGCGACGCTGCTCACGAGCGACATCGACGAGCGCGACCGCGAGTTCCTGACCGGCGAGCGGACGGCGGAGGGGTTCTTCCGCGTCCGGCCCGGGATCGAGGCCCCGATCGCGCGCGCCCTCGCCTACGCCCCCTACGCGGACGTGCTCTGGTGCGAGACGTCCACGCCCGACCTCGACGAGGCGGCCGCGTTCGCGGAGGCGGTGCACGCCCGCTACCCGGGGAAGCTCCTCGCCTACAACTGCTCGCCCTCCTTCAACTGGCGCAAGCACCTGGACGCGCGGACGATCGCCGCCTTCCAGCGCGAGCTGGCGGCGATGGGGTACAAGTTCCAGTTCGTGACCCTCGCCGGCTTCCACGCGGTGTGCGCATCCATGTTCGAGCTCGCGCGCGGCTACGCGGAGCAGGGGATGAGCGCGTACGTCGAGCTGCAGCAGCGCGAGTTCGCGCTCGAGGAGCAGGGGTACACGGCGACGCGCCACCAGCGGGAGGCGGGCGCCGGCTACTTCGACGCCGTGCTGGAGACGATCGCGGGCGGGCAGGCCTCCACGCTCGCGCTCCGCGGCTCGACGGAGGAGGCGCAGTTCCAGGAGGCCGTCCGGTGAGCCCGGTCGCGGCCGCGGGGGTCGAGGTCCGGGCGCGCGAAGAGCCCGGCGTCCTCACCCCGCGGGCGCTCGAGCTCGTCGCCCTCCTCGAGCGCGAGCTCCGGGGCGAGCGCGAGCGGCTGCTCGCCGCCCGCCGGGAGCGGCAGGAGCGGCTGCTCGCGGGCGAGCTCCCCGACTTCCTCCCCGAGACGCGCGCCGTGCGCGAGGGCGAGTGGCGGGTGGCGCCCGTCCCGCCCGACCTGCAGGACCGCCGCGTCGAGATCACGGGGCCGGCGGGAGACCGGAAGATGGTGATCAACGCCTTCAACTCGGGGGCCCGCACGTACATGGCCGACTTCGAGGACGCCAACTCCCCTACGTGGGCGAACGTCGTCGGCGGCCAGCAGAACCTGACGGACGCGATCGAGGGGACGATCACCCTGGAGACCCCGGAGAAGACCTACCGGCTGAACGAGGAGGTGGCGGTGCTGCTCGTGCGCCCGCGCGGGTGGCATCTCGAGGAGCGCCACCTGGAGGTGGACGGGCGCCCGGTCTCGGCGAGCCTGTTCGACTTCGGCGTCTTCCTCGCCCGCAACGGCGAGCGCCTGCTCGAGCGCGGCACGGGGCCCTACTTCTACCTCCCCAAGCTGGAGAGCCACCTGGAGGCGCGCCTCTGGAACGAGGCGTTCCTGCTCGCCCAGGACCGGCTCGGGCTGCCGCGGGGGACGATCAAGGCGACCGTCCTCGTGGAGACGATCCTCGCCGCCTTCGAGATGGAGGAGATCCTGTACGAGCTGCGCGAGCACTCCGCCGGGCTCAACGCCGGCCGCTGGGACTACATCTTCTCGGTGATCAAGAAGTTCCGAGAGCGCCCCGAGTTCGTCCTCCCGGACCGGGCGCAGGTGACGATGACGGTGCCGTTCATGCGCGCGTACACGGAGCTCCTCGTCCGCACCTGCCACCGGCGGGGCGCGCACGCGATCGGCGGCATGGCGGCGTTCATCCCCAACCGCCGCGACCCCGAGGTCACCGCGGCGGCGCTCGCCCGGGTGCGCGAGGACAAGCAGCGCGAGGCGGGTGACGGCTTCGACGGTACCTGGGTCGCGCACCCGGACCTCGTGCCCGTGGCGCTCGAGGTCTTCGACGCCGTGCTCGGCGAGCGCCCGAACCAGCTCGAGCGGCTGCGCGAGGACGTCTCCGTGACCGCGGCCGCCCTCCTCGACGTCGCCTCCACGCCCGGCTCGATCACGCCCGAGGGCGTGCGCACGAACGTCTCCGTGGGGATCCGCTACCTCGCCTCCTGGCTTTCCGGGGTGGGCGCGGCGGCGATCGACAACCTGATGGAGGACGCGGCTACGGCCGAGATCTCCCGCTCGCAGATCTGGCAGTGGGTGCGCCACGGGCGGGTGCCGCGCGGAGACGTCGAGCGCGTGATCGAGGAGGTCGTGGCTGGCCTGCCGCCGGAGCCGGTGGTGGGGGAGGCGCGCGCCCTCTTCGAGCGCGTCGCGCTCGGAGAGGAGTTCGAGGAGTTCCTGACCCTGCCCGCGTACGAGCGGCTGCTCGCGCTCACGGGATGAGCGAGGGCACGAAGGCGGACGACCTCGCGCTCGCCCTCGAGGAGGCGATCGTCTCCGGCGAGATCCCGCCCGGGAGCGTGCTCCGCCAAGAGCACCTGTCGGAGCAGTTCCGGGTGAGCCGGACGCCCGTGCGGGAGGCGCTGCGCCGGCTGGCGGCGCTCGGCCTCGTCACCTTCGAGCCGAACCGGGGGGTGCGCGTGCGCAGCCTCTCCCGCGACGAGCTGCGGGAGGCCTTCCTCGTCCGGGCGGAGCTGGAGAGCCTGGCGACGGAGATCGCCACCCCGAAGATGACGCCCGCCGACCTGGCGCGGCTGGAGGAGGCGGAGCGGGCGTTCGCGCGGGCGACCGAGGAGCTCGTGGAGATGAGCCACGCCGGGCGGCAGGACCTGCAGCTCGCCCGCCGCTGGCTGCTCGCCAACCACGCCTTCCACGACGTCATCTACGCCGCCGCGCAGGTACCGCTGATCGAGCGGATGGCGAAGGCGGCGCGGCGCACGTTCCTCGTCAAGCCCGTGTGGGCGACGGGAGCCGACCTGGACGACCTGTACCGGCGGAACGTCGCCCAGCACCGGGCGATCCGGGAGGCGATCGCCGCCCGCAGCCCGGAGGGCGCGCGCGTCCTCGCCCGGGAGCACGTGCTCTCCTCGGGCCGGCTGCTGGAGGCGATCCTGGACAAGGTCGCCGCGCAGACGCGCGAGCCGCTCCTGACGGGCTCGGCCTGACGCGCGGCCTCGCGCCGCGGCTCTCGTGCCCCGGACGGGTGCTTCCGGAGGCGGCGCAGGCGGCCGACATGGGTAGTCGTGGAGCGCCTCGCCGCCGGCTGCCTCTTCCTCTCGTTCCCCGGGCGGCGCGCGCCGGGCTGGATCCGCCGGCTCGCCGCCTGCGGGTTCGGGGGCGTCGTCCTCTCCGCGTCGAACGCCGGCGGCCGCGAGCAGCTGCGGGCCCTGGTCGCCGAGCTGCGCGCGGAGCGCCCCGAGCTCCTCGTCGCGCTCGCGGAGGAGGGCGGGGACGTCACCGCTCTCGAGGCCGGCGAGGGGAGCTCCTACCCGGCCGCGGCCGCGCTCGGCGCGGTCGACGACGTCGAGCTGACCGAGCTCGTCGCGGGGGCGATCGCCTGGGATCTCGTCGACGTGGGGGCGAACCTGAACCTCGCCCCGGTCGCCGACCTCCTCAGGGATCCGTGGAACCCGAGCCCGGGCGTCCGCTCCTACGGCTCCGACCCGGAGCTCGTCGCGCGGCACGCAGCCGCCTTCGTGCGCGGGACGCGGCGCGCGGGGGTCGTCGCCTGCCCCGGGCGCGTCCCCGGTCTCGGCGGCGACGGGGGGCCGCTCTTCGAGCCGCGGCCCACGGACGCCGTGCTCGAGGAGGCCCTGCTCCCGTTCCGGGCCTGCGTCGAGGCGGGGGCGTACGCGCTGATGGCGGCGCGCGCCTACCTGGGGCTGCTCGGCGGCGCTCACCCGGACACGGGCGACGTCCCGCTCCGCGGGCTCCTCCGCGACGACCTCCGCTTCACGGGCATGGTGTTGACGGAGGCCCTCGACGCGCCCGCGGTCGCCGCCGGCGTCGGGCTCGAGGAGGCGGCGGTGCGCGCGCTCCAAGCCGGCGCCGACGGGCTGTGGCTCGGGCCCGGGGCGGAGGAGGAAGACGTCCGGCGGGTGCTCGCCGCGATCGTGCAGGCCGTCCGCGCGGGCCGGCTCTCCCTCGAGCGGCTGGAGGAGGCCGTGGAGCGCGTCCGCCTCACCGCCGACTGGGCGTCGCACCCGCCGCGCGGCGACCGGGTCGAGCGGGAGGTCGGCCTCGAGGCGGCCCGCCGGGCGCTCCGGTTCACCGGCACCCCCGTCCTCTCCCGGCTGCCCTACGTCGTCGTGCTCGAGGCGCGCGAGGCGGGGGCCCTCCCGCAGGCCGTCGACGACTGGTTGCGGGAGGAGCTGCCGGGCACGAGGGTGGAGCGCGTGGTCGAGGGAGGAGCGCCCGCCTGGCCGGTCCCCCGCGGCCGCCAGCTCGTGCTCGTCCTCCGCGACGCGCACCGGAGCGCGTGGCAGCGCGCCGAGGCGGACGACCTGCTCGCGGCCAACCCGGACGCGATCGTCGTCGAGCTCGGCCTCCCCGAGTGGTCGCCGAGCGCTCCCGTCGCCTGCGTCGCCGCCTTCGGCGGCGGCCGGGCGAGCGTGCGCGCGGTGGGGGAGCTGCTCGCAAGGTCGCGGCGGGCTCGGCTATACTGGCGCCCGACGACGCGGGGTGGAGCAGCCAGGTAGCTCGCCGGGCTCATAACCCGGAGGTCGCAGGTTCAAATCCTGCCCCCGCTACTTCCAAGGGCCCTGCTCGGCAGGGCCTTTTGCGTTCGGCTCACGCCCTGTGGCCGGGCTGCGGACGAGTCGCCGGCGAGGCGATTCGCGTCGTCCCGCCGGCCGCTCACCGGCCCGCGCCCGACCGGGCGCGCCGTCTCGACCTCTTCGACCGCGCCACGGACCGGCAGCGAGCCAGGCTGGCGGCTCGCACGGCGGAGACGCCACCGGCCGAGCGCGGCTGGCGCCGCGACGAGCTGTACGGCCGTGGCGTCGCTCGTTGACACGAGCGTCCGCGTCTACCGCTTCGACTGGCGGTTCCCGGAGAAAGCAGCGGATCGCGACGGAGGTCCTGCGCGCAGGCATCGCGGAGGTCGGTCTTCCTTCCCCACCAAGCGATCGCGGAGTTCGTCGCGGCCGTGAGCCGGCCCCTCGACGGCGCCCAGCCGCTTCTCGTTCCCGCCGAGGCCCGGCGGGAGGCTGAGGAGCTTCCAGCACGGCCGTCTCTACGGCACCGTGGAGGCCGTCAACCCGTTTCGCGGACCGTAAGGACGGCGCGGAGCCCCGGCGCTCGGCCGGGCAGGCGTCCTCAGGCGGAGTCGGCGAGCTCGGTGCGCCCCGCCTCCACGGCCCGCTCGAGCAGGGGGGCGAGCCGGCGCAGGGCCTCCTGCTCCACGCGCCGCACGCGCTCCCGGGAGATGCCGAGCGCGCGCTCGATCGCCTCGAGCGACTGCTGCTCGCCGTGGAAGCCGAAGCGCAGCTCGAGGACGCGCCGCTCGAGCTCCGGGAGTGAGGCGAGGGCCGCCCGCACCGCGTCCCGGCGCAGCGTCTCGCCCGCCTCCTCGACGGGGTCCGCCGCCTGCGGGTCGGAGAAGAGGTCGCCGAGCTCGGCGTCCCCGTCCGCGCCCACCGCCTGGTTCAGCGAGACGGACGCCTCGACCGCGCTGAGCGCCTCCTCGACGTGCTCGAGCTCGTACCCGGTCGCGCGCGCGAGCTCCTCCGCCGTCGCCTCCCGGCCGTGCTCGATCTCGAACTGCCGGCCCAGCCGGGCGATCTTCAGGCGCCGCTCGTGCACGTGGGCGGGGATGCGGATCGTGCGCGAGTGGTTCGAGATCGCGCGCTGACACGCCTGCCGGATCCACCAGGTCGCGTAGGTGGAGAACTTGAGCCCCCGCCGCCAGTCGAACTTCTCCACGGCGCGGTTGAGGCCGATCACGCCCTCCTGGATCAGGTCGCCGAAGGGGACGCCGTGCCCCTGGTAGCGCTTGGCGATCGAGACGACGAGGCGGAGGTTCGAGTTGATCATGCGCTCCTTCGCCTTCCGGTCGCCGCGCTCGATCAGCTTCGCGAGGCGGACCTCGTCGGCCGCCGTGAGCAGGTCGTGCCGGCCGATCTCGTTCAGGAACAGCGTGAGCGAGTCCATGCCCGCCGCGGGCTCGGGGTCGAGGCGCAGGTCGAGCTCGCGGTCGGCGTCGACCACGCTCTCCGCGGGCTCCTCCTCCACGCTGACGCCCCGCACCTCGAGCTCGCGGCGCAGGGTCGCGAGCTCCTCCTCGTCGAGCTCGAGGGCGGCCGCGATCGCCTCGACCGCGGCGCGGTCGACGACGCCCTCCTCCTCGGCGTCCGCGAGGAACGCCGCCACGTCCTGGTGTTCGAGCACGTTGCTGATCTCTCTGCTCCTCGTTCTCTCGGATTCCACGCGCGGCCCGGCACGGACGAACCCCGACACGGCTCTCGCGGCCTGTCGCTCGGCGTCCCGGAGTGAGCCGATGGAAGCCGGGGGACAGGCCGACCTGTCGCGGCCGGCGTCCTGCCGCAGCACAAAGCATAACGAGCCGGGCGGGGCGCGCATTCCCCTCGTGGGGGAAGGCACGGCGCGATAGCGTGGACGCGTGGAGCTCCTCGAGCTTCCGGAGAGCGGCCTGCGGGTCTCGCGCGTCGGGCTCGGCTGCAACAACTTCGGGCGCCGGCTCGGGCTGGAGGAGACGAGGGCGGTCGTGGAGGCGGCGCTGGAGGCCGGGATCACGTTCTTCGACACGGCGGCCGTCTACGGCGGGGGGGCGAGCGAGCGCTTTCTGGGCGAGATCCTGGAGGGGCGCCGCGAGCGGGTCGTGCTCGCGACGAAGTTCGGCTGGGACGCCGACCGGGGGCACGGCGACCCCGAGCTCGTCCACCGCTCGCTCGAGGAGTCGCTCGAGCGGCTGCGGACCGACTACGTCGACCTCTACTACCTGCACCGCCCCGACCCCGACACGCCCATCGCGGAGACGCTGGCCGCGCTCGACGAGGTCGTACGGGCGGGCAAGGCGCGCGCGGTCGGCTGCTCGAACGTCTCCGCCGCGCAGCTCGCCGAGGCCGACCGCGCAGCCCGCGAGCGGGGCACCGTCCGCTTCACGGTGCTGCAGAACCACTACAACCTGCTGCACCGCGACGACGACGCCGACGTGCTCCCTCTCTGCCGCAGGCTCGGGGTCGCGTACATCCCCTACTTTCCGCTCGCGAGCGGCCTGCTCACCGGCAAGTACCGCCGCGGGCGGCCGCTTCCGGAGGGGACGAGGCTGAGCGGGCGCGAGATCCCGGAGGAGCAGCTCGAGCGGGTGGAGGCGTTGGCCCGCTTCGCCGAGGAGCGAGGCCGCACGCTGCTCGAGCTGGCGATCTCGGCGCTCGCCTGCACGCCCGGGATCGGCTCGATCATCGCCGGGGCGACGAGCCCCGAGCAGGTGCGCGCGAACGCGGCCGCGGCCTCGTGGCGGCTCGACGCCGACGAGCTGGCCGCGCTCGCGCAGGTCTGAGCGCCAGCTCCGGAGCTCCGCCGCCGGACGCGTCCCCGACGCGGCAGACTCCGGGCATGCCCAGCGCCGCCGCCCTCGTGCTCACGGTCACGGCGCTCGTCGGGGCCGGCTGCGCCCGCGGGGACGGAGAGGCGTTCCCGTGGGGCAGCGAGCACGTCACGCTCGACCCGCGCGAGCTCGGGCCGCAGATCGACAACCCGTACTGGCCCATGCGGCCCGGCGCGCGCTGGACGTACCGGGAGGTCGACGCGGACGGGAGCGTGCGGCGGGTCGTCGTCACCGTCACCGGCCGGACGCGGACGATCCTCGGGGTGGAGGCGCGCGTCGTCCACGACGTTGTCTCCGAGGCCGGCGAGCTCGTCGAGGACACGTACGACTGGTACGCCCAGGACGAGGAGGGGAACATCTGGTACCTGGGCGAGGACACGAAGGAGTTCCAGGGCGGTCGGGTCGTCTCCACCGCGGGCTCGTGGGAGGCGGGGAAGGACGGCGCCGAGGCGGGCATTCTCCTCCCGGGTGAGCCGGAGGTCGGGCTCGCGTACCGGCAGGAGTACTACGCCGGCGAGGCCGAGGACGCCGCGGCCGTGCTCAGCCTGGAGGAGCGGGTCCAGGTTCCCGCCGGCTTCTATCGGGACGTGCTCATGACGAAGGAGTTCACCCCGCTCGCTCCCGGCGCGCTCGAGTACAAGTTCTACGCGCGCGGGGTCGGGCCCGTGCTCGCGCTCACCGTGTCGGGCGGCAGCGACCGCGAGGAGCTCGTGGAGCACGTCGCCCCCTGAAATGCTCCTCGCCGATCTCGCCGAGACATCGGCCGCCGTCGCCGCCGTCTCCTCTCGCCTGCGGAAGGTGGAGGCGCTTGCGGGCTGCCTGCGCCGCGCCGGGCCCGCCGAGGTCGCCGTCGCCGCCTCGTACCTCTCCGGCGTTCTCCCCCAGGGCCAGGTCGGGATCGGGTGGGCGGCGCTCCGCGACTTGCCGCCGCCCGCGGCGCCGCCCCCCTCGCTCGGTGTGCGCGAGGTGGACGACGCCCTCACCCGCCTCCGGGGCCTCGCCGGGCCCGGTTCGCAGCGGCGGCGGCGGGAGGAGCTGGCCGCGCTCTTCGCCCGCGCGACCGAGCCCGAGCAGCGGTTCCTGCGCGCGCTCCTCCTCGGCGAGCTCCGGCAGGGAGCGCTCGAGGGGGTGATGGTGGACGCGGTGGCGACCGCGGGGGGCGTGCCCGCCTCCGAGGTACGGCGCGCGCTCATGCTCGCCGGGGATTTGGGCGCGGTCGCGGCGGCGGCCCTCACGGAGGGCGTCGCCGGCCTGCGCCGCTTCCGTCTCACCCTGCTCCGTCCCCTGCAGCCCATGCTCGCCCAGACCGCGGACAGCCTGGAGACCGCGCTCGCCCGCGTCCGCCCCGCCGCCGTCGAGTGGAAGCTGGACGGCGCCCGCATCCAGGTGCACCGGCTGGGCTGGGAGGTGCGCGCCTTCACCCGCAGGCTCGCGGACGTCACGGACCGGGTGCCGGAGATCGTGGAGGCCGTGCTCGCGCTGCCGGCGCAAGCGCTCGTCCTGGACGGGGAGGCGATCGCCCTCCGCGAGGACGGCCGGCCGCATCCCTTTCAGGTGACGATGAGCCGGTTCGGAAGCCGGGCCAACGTGGAGGAGCTGCGCCGCGCGCTGCCGCTCACGCCCTTCTTCTTCGACTGCCTGCACGTGGACGGGGAGGACCTGCTCGACCGCCCGGGCGCCGAGCGCGCGCGAGCGCTCGCCCAGCGGGTGCCCGGGCCCCTGCGCGTGCCGCGGATCGAGACGGAGGCGCCCGAGCCGGCGGAGCGCTTTCTGGGGGAGGCGCTCGCCCGCGGCCACGAGGGCGTGCTCGTGAAGGCGCTCGACGCCCCCTACGAGGCGGGCCGGCGGGGCGCCGCCTGGCTCAAGGTGAAGGTCGCGCACACGCTCGACCTCGTCGTGCTCGCCGCCGAGTGGGGGCACGGGCGCCGGCGCGGCTTCCTCTCCAACCTGCACCTCGGCGCCCGCGACCCCGCGACGGGCGGCTTCCTCATGCTCGGCAAGACGTTCAAGGGGATGACCGACGAGACGCTCGCCTGGCAGACCGAGCGCCTGCTCGAGCTGGAGACGGGCCGCGACGCCTTCACCGTCCACGTGCGGCCGGAGCTCGTGGTCGAGGTCGCCTTCGACGGGGTGCAGGCCAGCCCCCGCTACCCGGGCGGGCTCGCGCTCCGCTTCGCGCGCGTGAAGGGCTACCGGCCGGACAAGCGGCCGGAGGAGGCGGACACGATCGAGACCGTGCGCGCGATCCACGCGCGTACGGGAGGGGCGTAGACTCGCCCCAGCACTCCCGGCGACAGGAGGTGGAGATGACGCAGTACGGGGCGCTTCGCGTCTGGTCGGCGCTCGTCGGTGGGCTCGGCGCGCTCGCCGCCCTCCTCGCGGCCGCGGGCACGATCATCTGGGCGGTCGAGGTGGACGGCGCCTGGCCGACGCTCGGCGTGCTCGCGCTCGGCGGCTCCGGCACCCTCTTCCTGGCGGGCCTGGCCACGGCCGCCGCCCAGGCGCTGCGCGCCTTGGCGGACGTCGGGGAGACGGTGAGCGCCCGGTAGGCCGGTGGGGGAGCGCGGGCGGCCTCCGCCTGCGGGCGCGCCTCCGGGCGGGGCGGGCGCCGTGCGCGCGGCC
>DATLYP010000108.1:0-22496 GCA_035574655.1 Gaiellaceae bacterium | reverse complement strand
CGGGGCCGCGGTCACGCTCTTCCGCCTCTTCGTCGCCGACCGCATCGTCCACCCGGAGAACGGCCCCGCCTCCCGGGAGCTCGCGCGGGCGGTGGCGCGCGAGCTCCTCCCCCGCGAGCCGTACCGGTCGTACGGGATCACCCTGGATGAGTTCTTCTCCTCGGGCAGCTTCCGCATGCACGAGGACCTGACCGTGCTCGCCGACCGCACCTGGGGCTGGGACGACGACTACGCCCACCTCGCCCGCGTGGCCAGGGAGGCCATCCTCGCCCACCCGGGCGCGTACGCGCGCGGGGTCGCCCGCGACCTCTGGCGGCTGCTCCTCTGGCCGCTCTACCCGCGCAACGCGGGGGGGCGCAACGCGGGGGGTCAGGTCCGGTCTGTTGCGCATCCGCGCCCAGCGCGCAACAAACGGGACCTGACCCCGGGTGTTGCGCGGGCGAGCGCGCAACAAACGGGACCTGACCCCGGGTGTTGCGCGCGCCGCCCGCCGCTCCCCGCCCCGAGCGAGGGGGAGCCGATCCCCGCCGCCCGCGAGTCCGCGTTCATCTCCACGCCGGACGGGCGCATCCGGGAGGTATGGACGTCGCCGACCGCGCACCGCCTCGTCTTCCCGACGAGGCGGGACGAGGAGCGGGCCGCGGAGCTCGACCGGCGGGTGGGCGAGCTGCTCGCGAGCCTGCCCGACCGCGAGCCCCGGCCCGAGCTCGTCCGTCTACTGGAGACCGCCTCCCGCTGGTACCCGCGGCCGGTCGTGTGGCTCCTCATCGGCCTCGCAGCTCTCGCCTGGCGGCGCCCGCGCCGCCCAGCGCTCCCGCTCGCCCTCGCCGCCGCCGCGCTCCTCGTCCTCGTTGCGACCGCGCTCGCCGTGTACGCGGTCGCCGAGTACTCCGTCCCCGTCGTCCCCGCCTTCGTCCTGCTCGCGACTGCGGGCCTGCTCGGCCCGAAGGGTCGGCTACGGTCCCGTGTCGCAGGTGCCTGAGCTGAGCCTGATCCCCAAGCGCGAGCTCGACCGCGTCCGGGCCGCGGACGCCGACCTGGACGCCCGCCTCGCGCTCCTCGCCGACATGTGCCGCCTGAACGCCCTCGTCGCCGTCAAGCGCGCCGGCTCCGGCCACCTCGGCTCGAGCTTCAGCGCCCTGGACATCGTCGTCCACCTCCTCTACCACGAGCTGAACGTCGCGAAGCTCGGCTTCGAGGACCCGAACCGGGACATCTTCTTCTCCTCCAAGGGCCACGACGTGCCCGGCCTGTACGCGGCCCTGCACGGGCTGGGCGTGATCTCCTCCGAGCGCCTGCTGCGGCTGCGCCGGCTCGGCGGCCTTGACGGCCACCCGGACGTGTCCGTTCCCGGGATCGAGGCGAACTCGGGCTCGCTCGGGATGGGCGTCTCCAAGGGCCGGGGGATGGCCTGGGCGAAGTGGAGCCTCGGCCTCGGCGGCCGCGTGGTCGTGATGGTGGGGGACGGGGAGCTGCAGGAGGGCCAGTGCTGGGAAGGCCTGCAGGCGGCCGCGCACGAGCGGCTGGGCACGCTCTGGGTGATCGTCGACCGGAACGAGATCCAGTCCGACAAGCCGACCGAGGAGGTGGTCGCGCTCGGCGACTTGGAGGGGAAGCTGCGCGCCTTCGGCTGGGACGTCCGCTCCTGCGACGGGCACGACCACGCCGCCCTGCGGGAGGCGTTCGCGGCCATGCGCGAGGCCGAGGACCGCCCGAACGCCCTCGTCGCCCACACGGTGAAGGGGAAGGGCGTCTCCTTCATGGAGCGCTCGGCCGCGCTCGCCGAGGGGGGCGGCTTCTACCGCTGGCACGCGGGCGCGCCGAGCGACGAGGACTTCGCGCGCGCCCGGGACGAGCTCCTCGCCCGGATCGGGGCGCGGCTCGCCGAGCTCGGCCTCGACCCGCTCGTGCTGGAGCCCGCCCCGCTCCCAGCGGAGGCCGTGCGGTACAGCCTGGAGGCGGAGCCGGAGAGCGGGGCGGGCGCCCCCCGCCGCCCGGTCACGGACGAGTACGTGGTCGAGGCGTACGGGCAGGCGCTGCTCGAGCTGGGCGGGGAGCACGACCGCCTGGTCGTGCTCGACGCCGACCTCGCCTCCGACTGCCGGATCCGCGCCTTCGAGCTCGCCTACCCCGACCGCTTCCTCGAGTGCGGGATCGCCGAGCAGGACATGGTCTCGGCCGCGGCCGGCCTCGCCCGGCAGGGGCTGCTCCCTGTCGTCAACTCGTTCGCCGCCTTCCTTGCCTCCCGCGCGAACGAGCAGATCTACAACCAGATGAGCGAGGGGACGAAGGTCGTGTACGCCCTGCACTACGCGGGCCTCATCCCCGCCGCCCCGGGCAAGTCGCACCAGAGCCTGCGCGACGTTTCCCTGCTCGCCGCGCTCCCGGGCCTGACGGTCGTGCAGCCGGCGAACGCGGAGGAGACGCGAGCGCTCCTGCGCTGGGCGGTCGGGGAGGCCACGGAGAGCGTGGCCATCCGGCTCGCGATCGGCCCCTCCCCGCGCCGGATCGAGCTGCCCCAGGCGGGGGTCGCGATCGGCCGGGGCGCGTTCCTGCGGGAGGGGGCGGACGCCGTCCTCCTCGCCTACGGCCCCGTGATGCTGCACGAGGCGCTTCGCGCCTCCGAGCTGCTCGCGGAGCGGGGCGAGCTCTCGCTCGCCGTCGTCGCCATGCCCTGGCTGAACCGCCTCGACCCCGAGTGGCTGGCGGAGGAGATCGTCCCCTACGAGCGCCTGCTCGTGCTCGAGGACCACGCGCCCGTGGGGGCGCTCGGGGACGCCCTGCGCCGGGAGCTCCCCGGCCGCGCGGTCACGGTCTTCGGGGTGGAGGGCTGGCCCGCCTGCGGCACTCCCGAGGAGACGCTCCGCTTCCACGGCCTCGACGGCGCCTCGCTCGCCTCCCGGATCGCGGCGCTCGCGGCCGCGCCGGCTCGATGAAGCGCGTCTGGCTCGTCCTGGGGGGGCGGCCCGACGCTCTCGGCGACCGCCTTGCCGCGCCGGCTCGATGAAGCGCGTCTGGCTCGTCCTTCCCGACCAGCTCTCGATCCGCGTCTTCTGCGACACGGGGATCGTGGACGGGCTGCGCGCCCGCCTCCCCGAGCGGCTGGCCGCGGTCTTCCTCGTGCCGCGCGAGGCGGCGGCCCAGTGGACGGGCAGGCTGGACGGGCTGCCCGTGCTCCACGGGGAGGAGCTGACCGCGCCCGGCCGGGGCCTCCGCGAGCGCGCCGCCCGCCGCTTGGACGCCGCCCTCGACCGCCAGCTCGGCTACTTCCCGCTCGCGATCCGCCTCAACGAGCGGCACGGCTTCCACCTGGAGCGGATGCGGCCGGGGCACCCCAACTGGATGCTCGACTCGGCGCGGGCGGGCGCGCTTCCCCGCTGGCGGGCGCTCGAGCGGGCGATGGCGCGCTGGCACTTCAGCCCCCGCCGGCACGTGCCGGGCCGGCTCGCGCGCGCGCTCGCGGGCGAGTGCGCGGCGCTCGTCGTCTCCAACGTGCAGCCGGCGAGCGTCGTCCCCTTCCTCGCCGGCGCCCGCCGCCTGCGCCTGCCCGTGGTCGCGTACGTCGCGAGCTGGGACCACACGGTCGGCAAGGGGGTGATCTCGCCCCACTGCGCCCGCTACCTGGTGCAGAACGAGGCGATGCGCGAGGACCTCGCCCGCTACCACGGGATCGGCCCGGAGCGGGTGGTCGTCACCGGCTGGCCGCAGAGCGACGTCTTCCACCGCCGGCGCCCGCGCGCCGCCTACGAGGAGCTGCTCCGCCGGCACGGGCTCGACCCGGCGCGGCCGCTCGTCCTCTTCCTGGGGAACACGCCCACGAACGCCCCCTATGAGGGCCGCCTCGTCGAGCGCCTGCTCGCCTGGTGGGAGGAGGGCCCGCGGCAGCGCTTCCAGCTCCTCTTCCGCCCCCACCCGCGCGACCGGGAGTGGCGGGAGCGCTTCGGCGCCGCCGCCGGCCGGGAAGACGCGGCCGTGCAGGCGCCGAGCTTCACCGACCTGGAGGAGCTCGCCGCGCTCCTCCAGCACGCGGACGCGGTCGTCTGCAACGCGGGGACGGTCCTGCTGGACGCGCTCGTCAACGACCGCCCGGCCGTCTGCGTGCTCTACGACGAGGGCGGGCCGCCCGGCGAGTCGTGGGCGGCGAAGAACGTGGTCGGGGAGCACTACCGCGCGCTCGCCGCCTCCGGCGCCTTCTACCGGGCGGAGCGCTTCGAGGAGGTGGCAGCCGGGATCGAGCGGGCGCTCGCCCGCCCGGAGGAGCTGCGCGAGGAGCGGCGGCGGGTCGTGCGCGAGGTGGTCGGCGAGGTGGACGGGCGGGCGGCCGAGCGCGCGGTGGAGGCGATCGTGGCCGCCCTGCCCGCGCTTCCGTGAAGCTCGTGATGACCCTGCTCGTCCGCGACGAGGCGGACGTGGTCGACGCGCAGATCGCGTTCCACCTTCACGCGGGCGTCGATCTGGTGCTCGCGACCGACAACGACTCCCGCGACGGGACGCGCGAGATCCTCGAGCGGTACGCGCGGGCGGGCGTCCTCCACCTCCTGGACGAGCCCGGGGACGACATGCGCCAGTCCCAGTGGGTCACCCGGATGGCGCGCCTCGCCGCGACCGACTTCGGCGCCGACTGGGTGCTGCACGCGGACGCGGACGAGTTCTGGTGGCCCCGCGGGGGGACGCTCAAGGAGGTGCTCGCCGCCGTGCCCGCGCGCTTCGGCGTCGTCCGCGGCTGCTGGCGCCACTTCCTGCCGCGGCCAGATGACGGCGGCTTCTTCGCGGAGCGGATGACCGTGCGGCTGTGCACGCCCGCCCACCCGGGCGACAAGGAGACGATCTTCCACGCCCACCAGAAGGTGGCGCACCGGGCGCACCCGGAGGTCGTGATCGAGGCGGGCAACCACAACGCCGACGCCCCCGGGCTCGAGCCGCTCCGCGCCTGGCACCCGATCGAGGTGCTGCACTTCTCCTTCCGCTCCGTCGCGCAGCTCGCGGGCAAGGCCGAGCGCGGCGGCTGGCTCAGGAACCCCGAGTACGTGCCGCCCGCCCACCAGCTCCGGCTGCGGCGGGCGTTCGAGGAGGGCGCCATCCGCGAGTTCTACGAGGCGCACGCCGTCGACGACGACGCGCTCGAGCGCGGCCTGGCCACGGGCCGGCTGGCGCTCGACACCCGCCTTCGCGACGCGCTCCGCGCCCTGCGCGGCCCGGACGGGGGGTTCGCGCTCCCGGGCGGGGCGCCCCGCCTTTCCTTCCCCCGGCCCGACTACCGCGAGGACGCGGCCTACGCGGCGGAGGCCTCCGTGCTCGTCGAGATCGACGGCATCGTGCGCGCCGAGCGGCGCGTGGACGCCCTCGAGCGGCGGCTCGCGCGCCTGGAGGCGGCCGGCCTCCGCAGGGCCGTAGCGAGGCGGCTGCGTAGACTGGCCCGCCGATGACGCTCGTCATGACCCTGCTCGCCCGAGACGAGGCCGACGTCGTCGACGCCTGGCTCGCCTACCACCTGGCGGCGGGGGCCGACTTCGTGATCGCCACCGACAACCGCTCCCGGGACGGGACGACGGAGATCCTGGAGCGGTACGCGCGCGAGGGCTACGTCCGCCTGCTGCACGAGCCGGGGGAGGACCTGCGCCAAGACGAGTGGGTGACGCGGATGGCGCGCCTCGCCGCGAGCGAGTACGGCGCCGACTGGGTGATCAACTCGGACGCGGACGAGTTCTGGTGGCCGCGCGGCGCCTCCCTCTCCGAGGTGCTGGAGGCCGTCCCGCCCCGCTACGGGACGGTCAGCGCCTTCCTGCGCACCTTCTGCCCCCGCCCGGACGGCGACGGCCCGTTCGCGGAGCGGCTCACCGTCCGCTTCTCCGCCCTCGCCCCCATCAACGACCCGGCCTCGCTGTACAAGCCGATCCGCAAGGTGATCCACCGCGGCCACCCCGAGATCCGGCTCGCCCGCGGCAACCACGCGCTCCTCGACAGCCCCTTTGCGCCGCTCCGCGGCTGGTACCCGATCGAGGTCTTCCACTTCCCGCTCCGCTCGCTCGCCCAGTGCGAGCACAAGGCGCGCCTGCAGGGGACCGCCTTCGAGCGGCACATCGCGCGCCCCCCGACCGCCTACCACGCGCGCATGTACGAGGCGCTGCGCGAGGGCCGGATCGCGGACTACTACGCCTCCGTGGTCGTCGACGACGAGGAGCTCGAGCGCGGGGTCGGCTCTGGCCGCCTGGTCGTGGACACCCGCCTGCGGGACGCGCTCCGCCGGCTCCGCGACCCGTCCGGGGAGGGCTACCTGAGGCCGGGGGAGGCGCCCCGGCTTGCCTTCCCGACCCCGACCCTCGTCGAGGACGCCGAGTACGCGGTCGAGGCCGCCGTCCTCGGGGAGGCGGACCTCGTCCGCCTGCAGCGCCGCCTCGACACGCTCGAGCGCCGCCTGCTCTCGCTCGAGCTCAGGCTCCCGAACCGCGTCTACCGCAAGCTGGCGGGCGCCGCCAAGCGCGTCCTCGGCCGCGACGTCCCGTGAGCGATATAGAAGAGTCTGTGCGTCGCAGATATACTCGTCGTCCGTTCTCGACCGTACAAAAGCGCCATGCCCTACCATAAGACGACCATCGAGATCGATAGCGAGGCGCTGGCCGAGGCGGCCGCCGCCCTGGGCACACGGACCGCGAAGGAGACGGTCAACACCGCCCTCGCGGAGGTCGCGCGCCGGGCGGCGCTGAGGGAGGCTGCGCGCAGGATTCGGGCGGGGGAGTTTCACGTGCCCGATCCCGAGACGTGGGCGCGGTGGAGAGAGCCACGACGCTAGGACCGGTCGCGTGCGTCTCTACCTGGCCGACTCGTCGATCTGGATCGGCGCGCGGAGGAATCCGGGCAGCTACCTTCCGGACCTTCTCGCCGATCGCGTCGAGGACGACGCGGTAGCGACGTGCGTCCCCGTCGCGCTCGAGGTGCTGACCGGCCCGCCGACGGCCGGCGAGCTCGAGAGCGAATGGCGCGCTGTCTGGCAGCGTCTCCGCTGGCTTGCGGTCACCGAGGCGATCATGGAGCGCGCGCTCGCGTTGCTTCGCGGCCTTGCCGCGACGACCGAGGGCGCGCATCGCCGGCGCCCGATCGACTACATCGTCGCCGCGTGCTCGGAGGCGCACGAGGTCGTGCTCTGGCACTGGGACGACGACTTCCGGGTCATCTGCGACTTCGCGGGCATCCCGCACGAGGCGGAGCATGAGCGGGCGAAGGCGGCCGGGCTCGCGCTGCGATAACGCCTGCTACGGGCGCTTCACCGCGCGCAGCGCGACGAGCACGGGGTACAGCGGGTCGCGCGCCGCGAGCTCTTCGGGACGCAGGTCGGAGGCGGCGAGGCCGTACAGGAAGCCGGCGGCCGCGAGCACGTTCCCGAACGTCTCCACCTCGACGGCGCCCGCGCCGAAGGCCTCCTCGGCGAGGCGGCGGGCGGAGCGCGCGGTGTAGTGCCACCACTCGCCCCAGAGCTCGTCGTCGATCCGCGAGATGCGCGTGATCCCCGGCATCGTCGCGAGCAGGACGCCGCGGGGGGCGAGGATCCGGTGCAGCGTGGCGAGCGCCGCCCGCGGGTCGTACACGTACTGGAGCGTCTGCACGACGAGCGCGCAGTCGAAGGCGCCGCTCGGCACGTGCGGCGCGTCCGTCAGGTCGGCGACGATGGTCGCCTCCGGGTTGCCCTCCCGGGCGTGCAGGACGTCCACCCGCTCGACGGCCGTCCCGAAGCGGCGGGTGTAGTCGGGCGCCCCGATCTCCAGCACCCGCCCCCGGATGTCCCCCGCGTGCGCGGCCAGGAAGCGCTCCACGTAGGCGCGGTCGATCGGCGTGCCCCGCTCGAAGCCCCAGTTCGGGTCGATCGGGGTGAGGCGGCGGAGATCGCCGAGGTCGGGGGGCCGGCGGCGGCGCCACTCCCTCCACGCCCGCCGCATCGGCCGCAGCGGCCGGCGCGCCGCGGCCGGGACGTACCTTCGCCACCCGCGCTCCATCAGGCCGGCGATCATAGGCGGCCGTGAGCCGCGAGCCGGTGACCGCCCGCGGCCGGCGCCTGGCGATCGTCTCGCCGCACCTGGACGACGGGATCCTCTCCCTGGGAGCCGCGATCGCGGCCTGGGCGCGGGTGGGAGCGCGCGTCCTGCTCGTGACCGTCTTCGCGCTCGAGCCCGCCTCCGAGGCCCCGAGCGGGGGCTGGGACCGCCGCGCCGGCTTCGCGACCGAGGGGGAGGCGGCGCGCGCGCGCCGGGAGGAGGACCGGCGGGCGTGCGCGATCGTGGGCGCCGAGCCCGTCTGGCTCCCCTTCGGGAGCGTCGACTACGAGCGCCGCGGGAACGAGCGGACGGTGCGGGAGGCGGTCGCGGCGGCGCTCGCGGGCGCGGACGCCGTCCTCCTCCCCGGTTACCCCCTGACCCAGCCGGACCACGCCTGGCTCGCGCGGGCGCTCCTCGGGCACGACCTCGGCCCGGGGCGCGTCGGCCTCTACGCGGAGCAGCCGTACGCGGCGCGAGCGGGCGGCCCGGCCGCCGTCCCCTCCTGGCTCGGCGTCGAGGGCTCCTTCGAGCCGGCGAGGGCGGGCCTCCGCGACCTCCTCGCCAAGTGGCGGGCCGTCCGCGCCTACCGCTCGCAGCTTCCTCTCCTCGGCATGCGCGAGCTCCGGCGGGGGCCGCTCGCGCTTGCGCTGAAGCGCGAGCGCGTCGCCTGGCTCGACGGCCGCGGCCGTAGCCCTGTCTAGGCTCAGCGGCGATGCGCCTGGTGATGACGCTGCTCGCGCGCGACGAGGCGGACGTCGTGGACGCCCAGCTCGCCTACCACCTCGCGGCGGGCGTGGACTTCGTGGTCGCGACCGACAACCGCTCCCGGGACGGGACGACCGAGGTCTTGGAGCGCTACGCCCAGGAGGGGCGCCTGCACCTGATCCGCGAGGAGGGGGACGACCTGCGCCAGAGCGAGTGGGTGACGCGCATGGCGCGCCTCGCCGCCACCGACTTCGGCGCGGACTGGGTGCTGAACGCGGACGCGGACGAGTTCTGGTGGCCGCAGGCGGCGAGCCTGAAGGAGATCCTGGAGGCGGTGCCCGCCCGCTTCGGCGTCGTCCGCGGCGCCTGGCGCAACTTCGTCCCGCGCCCGGGCGGCGGGTTCTTCGCGGAGCGGATGACGGTGCGCTTCTGCCGGCCGACGTTCGAGGACCACCCGCTCGGCACCCACTTCAAGTCCGTGCACCGCGCCGCCCCCGACGTGCGGGTCGGGCGCGGCAACCACGAGGCCTTCGCTCCCGGCCTGCACCCGCTGCGCGGCTGGTACCCGATCGAGATCCTCCACTTCCCCGTCCGCTCCCTGGAGCAGTGCCTGCGCAAGTACGTGACCCAGTTCGAGGCGCTCGAGCGAAACCGGGAGAAGGGCATCCCCGCGCACATGGCGGAGGCCTACCGCGCCTGGCGGGCGGGGCGCCTGGAGGAGTTCTACGCTCCCCTCGTCGTGGACGACGCCGCGCTCGCCCGCGGCCTCGCCGACGGCACGTTCGAGGTGGACACGCGCCTGCGGGACGTTCTGCGCGCGCTCGGCTTCGGCGCGAGGGAGAGCGAGTCCGCGGCGCCCGCGCGGGGGCGTCCTTCCCCCGAGGAGGCGGCCCGCTTCGCGGGCGAGATCTCCGTCCTCTGGGATGCCGACCCGGGCCTCCACTACGCCGAACGGGTCGCCGACCTGGAGGCGCGGGTCGGACGGCTCGAGCGGAGCCTGCTCGGCCGGGCGCGCGCCGCCCTCGCCGCGGGGCGCCGCCGGTGAGAACGGCCTGGGCGCGCCTCCTCGCGCTCGTCCCCACCCGCCGCGGCGCCGCCCTCCTCTTCGCGGCGGCGCTCGCCGTCTACGCCGTCGAGGCGGCCGGGTGGCCGCTCGCCAAGGGCCGCGACACCTGGGACTACCTCGCGTACTACCTCCAGCTCGCGGACGCCGACCCGCCGCTCTCCTTCCTGCAGGTCTTCCGCACGCCGCTCACGCCCCTCGTCCTCGGCGTCCCGCTCGACCTCGGCGGCGCGCTCCTGCTCGAGGCGGTCTTCGGGCTCCTGTACGCGGCCGCGATCGTCGCCTGGGCCGGGACCGCGCTCGTCTTCGGGCGGATCCCCGCCCTTGCCGCGGGGCTCCTCCTTCTCGCCTACCCGGCGTACGCGACGCTCTACCACCAAGCGTCGAGCGACGCGGTCTTCGCGACCAGCCTCGCCGTCTGGGCGCTCCTCCTCGCGCGCGCGCTCGACCGGCCGGCCGCCGCCCGCTTCGCCGCGGTGGGCGCGGGGATCGCCGTCCTCGCCCTCATCCGGCCGGCGAACCAGGTGCTGCTGCCGCTCGCGCTCGTCCCCCTCGCCGCCTCCGCCCCGTGGCCGCGCCGCGCCCGCTGGGCTGCGCTCTGCGCCGGGGCCGCCCTCGTGCCGCTCGCGCTCTGGGCGGGCCACAACGCCCTCCGCTACGACGAGCCGACGGTCGCCCGCGGCGGCAAGGCCTGGGTGCCGTTCCTGCGCGTCTTCCTCGCCGACCGGACGATCGCCCCGGAGAACGGCCCCGCCTCGCTCCGCCTGGGGCGGCTCATCGAGCGCGAGGTGCTGGCACGGGAGCCCTACCACGGGCTCGGCGTCTCCCTCGACGAGTACCTGCGGAACGGCTCGAACTACGAGGTGGTGCGGCTGATCGCGCTCTCCGACCGGGTGCTGGGCCGGGAGGAGGAGTACGCCGTCCTCTTCGACTCGGCGCTCGAGGCGATCCGCGCGCACCCCGGCACCTACCTCTCGGGGGTGGCGGACGTCTTCTGGCAGTTCCTCCTGCAGCGGCCGCTGCGCGAGGACGTCCGCCCGCGCCGGCAGTCGCCCTCGGCCCCCTATCCGGCGACCATCGTCCGCGACGGCGTCCGGCTACCCAACCCGGCCGCGCACGTGCTCCTCCTCGGCGTCCCCTACGGCTTCGTCTGGTGCGCGGCGGACGAGCTCGACGCCTGCGTCGCGCGCCGTCCCGCCCGCGTCTGGCGCGATCCGGGCAGGCAGCGGCGCTACCGGGAGCTCGTCGCCCGGGTGCGCGAATGGGACGCGGAGCTCCCCTCCCGCGCGGGCGTGGACGCCGTGACCGAGATCCTGAACCGGGTCACGCCCCGCTTCCCCCGGCCGCCGCTCTGGCTCGCCGTGGGCGCGCTCGCGCTCGCCTGGCGGCGCCCGCGCGGCTCGCGGACCGTGCTCGCGCTCTGGCTCGCCGCCGGGCTCGTGCTCGCGATCCACGCCGCCTCCCAGGGCGTCGCCCCCGAGTTCGCGCTGCCGCTCTACCCGATCTTCATCGTGACCGCGCTCGGCGCCCTCGCCGGGGAGCGGGAGGCGCCTCGGCTGCGGGTGGCCGCCCGGACGGGCCCGGCCCCCCCGTGAGGGTGGCGCCCCCAGGCTCGCTACCATCGCCGGGTGCCGGGCCGCGAGGCCAGCCTGATCGGCATCTACCGCCGTCGCAACGCCCCCGCCGTGCGCGCGCTCGTCGAGGCTGTGCGCGCGGAAGGGTGGGTGACCGCCTGGTGGGCGCTCGACGAGCCGGAGCCGTCGCTCGCAGAGCAGACCGTCGGCGCGGGCGCCGGACCGAAGCTCATGCTGCTCAACGAGCTTGTCCGACGCCTCGACGGGGATCCCGGCTGGCTCGTGGTCGCGGACGACGACGTCGTCTTCACACGCGGAGGGCCGGTCGAGCTCGTCGAGCTCTGCGAGCGGGGGCAGCTCGACCTCGCCCAGCCCGCCCGCTCCGACGACAACTCGCGCTTCGAGTTCAACGTGGCCCATCCGATCACGCGGGCCCGCCGCCTGTCCACGGTGCGGCTGACGACCTTCGTCGAGGTCGGCCCGCTCTTCGTCGTCGGCCCGACCCGCCGCGACCGCTTCCTCCCTTTCCCCGAGCAGCGCGGCATGGGCTGGGGCGTCGAGCTCGACTGGTACGAGCGTTGGCGGGGCGGCTGCCGCCTCGGCATCGTGGACGCCGTGCAGGTCGCGCACACGGGCGAGCCGGGAGCCGATTACGACTTCGCCTCCGAAGCCGACCGCGTGCACCGGGAGCTCGCGGAGCGGGGCTTCGACGGCTGGAAGGACGTCCAGCGCACCCTCGCCTGCTGGCGTCCGTGGCGGCGGAGGCCGCCCTGGATCCCCGGCGGGGCAGCCGGATGACTCGGTCGGTCTCCGTCGTCGTCTCGACGTACGAGTGGCCCGAGGCGCTCGATGCCGTGCTCCGCGGGCTCGCGGAGCAGACCGACCCCGACTTCGAGGTGGTCGTCGCCGACGACGGCTCGGGGCCGGCGACCGCCGGTGTCGTGGAGCGCTGGCGCCGCGTCTTTGGGCCGCGCCTTGCGCATGCGTGGCAGGAGGACGGCGGCTCCCGTCTCGCCCGCGTCCGCAACCTGGGCGCGCTGGCCGCGCGGGGCGACCTGCTCGTCTTCCTGGACGGGGACTGCATCCCGCGGCGCCGCTTCGTCGCCGCGGTGCGCCGCGCTGCCCTTCCCGGGTGGTTTCTCGCCGGCAAGCGCGTCCAGCTCGGGCCCCAGCTGTCCCGGGCGGTGCTCGAGACGGGGCTCCCGGTGGGACGCTGGTCGGTCGTCTCCTTCGCGCTCAGGCGCCGCCAGATCGACCGCTGGATCGACCTGACCCCTCGCGATCGGCGCCGCCCCTGGCGCCC
Source organism: Gaiellaceae bacterium (assembly GCA_035574655.1). Taxonomy (GTDB): domain Bacteria; phylum Actinomycetota; class Thermoleophilia; order Gaiellales; family Gaiellaceae; genus GMQP-bins7. The sequence continues at coordinate 9,824 of DATLYP010000108.1, read as the reverse complement.
CCGCCTTCCCGACTTCGCTCCTCACAGCAACGCCTACGGATTCCTGACCGCCGTCCGTCGCCCGGACTTCGAGGCCGTGAACGGCTTCGACCTACGGTTCGAAGGCTGGGGTGAGGAGGACGTCGATCTCGCCGTCCGGCTCCGCCGATCCGGCTTGCGCTGCGGCTTCGCCGGGCCGGGCTCCACCGTGCTGCACCTTTGGCACGCACGCAACGTCGACAGCCGACGAAGAACCTGGTGGCTTCTCGAAGAGACGAAGCGCAGCGGCCGCGTCCGAGCGGTCGAGGGGTTGCGCGAGCTCGAGGCCGAGCTCGCCGTGCGCGCGAGCGGCTGGAGGAGGCCTGCGGACCAGCCCGCCCGCTAGCATCGCCGCGGTGAGTCGCGGAGCAAGCGCCGTCGACGAGCGGACCGAGGGCGGCGCCGGAGCGCCAGCGCTCGCGGCCGAACGGTCGACCGAGATCGCTGGGGCGGCGCCTGAGCGCGTCGCGGTCATCAGGCCCCCGAGCCGCCTGCCGCGGCTCGACGTCGGCGAGCTCTGGCACTACCGGGAGCTCCTGTGGACGCTCGTCTGGCGGGACGTCGCCGTCCGCTACAAGCAGACCTTCCTCGGCATCGCGTGGGCGATCCTGGTGCCGGCGTTCACGGCTGCCGTCTACGTGGTCATCTTCGGCAAGTTCGCGAACTTCCCGGACGGGGGGACCCCCTACCCGAGCCTCGTCATCGCCGGAGTCCTTCCCATGCAGTACTTCGCCTCCGCGCTCACGCTCTCCAGCATGAGCCTGCTCTCGAACCTCCAGCTCGTGACGAAGGTCTACTTCCCGCGCACGCTGCTCCCGCTCTCCGGGGTCACCGTGCCCTTCGTCGACTTCCTCGTGGGGCTGCCCGTCCTCGTCGCCCTCATGTCGTACTACAGCACGTGGCCCGCGGGCTGGGAGGCGCTCCTCGCCCCGCTCTTCATCGGGCTCGCGCTCGTCACCGCCCTCGGGCTCGGCTTCTTCCTCGCGGCGGTCAACGTGCGCTTCCGCGACGTCCGCTACATGATCCCCGTCTTCCTGCAGGTGCTTCCGCTGCTCTCGGGCGTCATGTTCGCCGTGGAGCAGATCCCGGAGAAGTGGCAGTGGATCCTGTACGCGAACCCGATGACCGCGGTGATCAGCGGCTGGCGCTGGGCGATGCTCGACGCGGTCGCCCCGGATCCCCCCCAGGTGGCGCTGAGCGTCGCGGTCGCGGCAGCGCTCTTCGTCGGCGGGCTCGCCGTCTTCCGCTCCGCCGAGCCGCGCTTCGCGGACACGATCTGATGACGGCGGCGATCGAGGTCGAGGGGCTCTCCAAGAAGTACCGCCTCGGCGAGTACCGAGCCGCGTACGGGACGCTGCGGGAGACGCTCGTCCACGCGGCGAGGCGGATGACGGGAAAGGAGCACGCACCCGCCGCGCGGGAGATCTGGGCGCTGCGCAACGTCTCGTTCGAGGTACCGCAGGGCCAGGTTCTAGGCATCATCGGCCGCAACGGGGCGGGCAAGTCGACGTTGCTCAAGATCCTCACCCGGATCGTCGCGCCCACCGAGGGGCGCGCCGAGATCCGCGGCCGGGTCGGCAGCCTGCTCGAGGTCGGCACCGGCTTCCACCCCGAGCTGACCGGGCGCGAGAACGTCTACCTGAACGGCGCCATCCTCGGCATGCGGCGACGGGAGATCGACCAGCGGTTCGACGCGATCGTCGACTTCTCCGGCGTGGAGCGGTTCATCGACACGCCGGTGAAGCGCTACTCGAGCGGCATGTACGTGCGGCTCGCCTTCGCCGTCGCCGCGCATCTCGAGCCCGAGATCCTGCTCGTGGACGAGGTGCTCGCCGTCGGGGACGCGGAGTTCCAGCGCCGCTGCCTGGGACGGATGGAGGAGCTCGGAAGCTCCGGGCGCACGGTGCTCTTCGTCTCCCACCAGCTCCCCGCCGTCGCCCAGCTCTGCGACCGGGCAATCCAGGTGGAGAGCGGGCGGATCGTCGCGGACGGGCGGGCGCCGGAGGTGATCGCCGCCTACCTGCACATGGTGCACAGCGCGGGAACGGAGCGCGTGTGGAGGGAGGAGGAGGCGCCGGGGAACGACCTGGCGAAGATCCTCGCGATCCGCGTGCTGCCGCACGAGGGGATGCCGCCCGGGGTCGCGGACGTCCGCCGCCCCGTCGGCGTCGAGATCGTCTTCCGCGTGCTGCGCGAGGGGAAGCCGCTCTTCCCGAAGATCAAGGTGCTCGACCGGGAGGGGGCGATCGCGTTCAACGCCCTCGACACGCACGAGCGCTGGCTGCGGCCGACGCCGCCGGGAACGTACGTCTCCACCGCGTGGATTCCCGGCAACCTCCTGAACGAGGGCTCCGTGCTGGTCGAGGCCGCGATCTGCAGCCTCGACTTCCCCAAGCTCGAGCACCACGCGGCCGTCTACCAGGCGGTCTCCTTCGAGGTGCTCGATCCGGGCGAGGGCGACTCCGCGCGCGGGCGGTTCGCCGGCGAGCTGCGCGGCGTCGTCCGGCCGCTGCTTCGGTGGACGGTCGAGCGAGCCTGAGCGGCGCGGCCGCGAGCCCGGCCCCCGGGGTGAACCTCCTGGGGCTGCTCGAGGCCGAGTCCGGGCTCGGCGAGGTCGCGCGGCGGCTTGCCCGCGCACTTAGGGTCGCGGAGCTCCCTTCTCGGCGACGTTACTGCCGCATTCCCCTGCGCGGGGACGATGATGAGTCCCGGCTGCACCGCGGACGCGCCGGTCGATGATCCCTAATGTTACGTGGCTCGCCTTCGAGCACGGCAAGCCGCCCACGAAGAGCGGTCGCCTCACCAAGAGCGGAAATGAGCTGCCGGAACGAGGGATCGGATCGCGCGGCGCCGAGAAACGCAAGGAACTCGCTCGGCACGCTCTTCCCCACAGCGAGGACACCGAGCCCGGGTCCGTCTGCGAATAGTGCGCTCGGATAGCGGTTCTCGACCTCTTCCCACAGCCGCCAGACGCCGAAGTCGCGCTCCCGGACACAGGTGTCATGGAGCAGCAGAACGCCGCGATCGCTGAGCTTAGGAAGCCAGGTCTCGAAGGCCTCCCGGGTCGCCTCGTACGTGTGGTACCCGTCGAGGTGCAAAAGGTCGATCGTGCCGTCCCGGAAAAGCAGGGCCGCATCGGCGAACGTGCTCCGGAGTAGGCGGGAGAAGTGCCCGTAGCGAGGGTCGTGGTACGAGCTGAGCTCGTCGAGGACCTCCGGGCCGTAGAAACCAGTGTGCGGGTCGCCCTCCCACGTATCAACGGCGGTCGCCTCGCAGCTCAGTCCCAGGGCGACCACTGCCTGGCAGAACGCGCAGTAAGAGTCGCCACAGTGCGTCCCAAGCTCGACGACGCGGCGTGGGGCGAGCAGGTCGACTATCAGGAACGCCAGGGGGATGTGCGGATGCCAGTTGCCGACGGCGGTGAGCCGAAGCGGCTGCTCGAAGAGAATCGCGTGACACATCGGGTCGAACGTCGGCGTCGACTCGTGCGCGTCCGGCGGCGCTCGACGTTGGTGCGCCAGGTCCAACGCGTCCGGCCCGCGCGAGCTCACGGACGGTCCTGTCGAGCATCTCCATGGGAGCGTGACACGCGGTGGAAAGGCGAGCCTGGACGGGTCGCGCGGGTCGAGTGCGAGATTAGGATTGTGCGCCGGATCACATCCGAGTACCTCTCGCCATCGCCGACGGATGAGCTCCAGCTCGGCACGGTACGCGTCTTCCCGGCCGGCGACATGGGAGCCGAACGAGGCCGACTCGTGGTGATACAGGACCGCATCGGGGACGAGCAGCACACGCCACCCTGCCCGGCGCAGTCGAAGGCAGAAATCCACGTCGTTATATGCGACTGCGAATCTCTCGTCGAGCCCGCCAACCGCGTCGAAGGCCGCTCGGCGGACGAGCATGCACGCGGCCGTGACTGCTGAGATGTCTTGAGCGAGGCGAGCCCGTCCAATGTAGCCAGGCGTCCCGTGCGGATGCCCGGCGTACAGATGGCCTGCCGCACCCTCTGTCAAGAGCACGCCTGCGTGTTGGATCGTGTCGTCCGGGTACAACAACGCCGCTCCCACCGCTCCGACGTTCTCCTCCAAGCCGTGGCCGACCATGAGCTCTAGCCAGTCGCCGTGGATCACCTCGAGATCGTCGTTCAGGAGGAGCAGGAACTCGCCGTGGGCGTGCGCCGCGGCAAAGTTCACGGTCCAGGCGTAGTTGAAAGCGCGCGAGGGGTAGGCCAGGACGCGAACCGCAGGCTCCGCGGCGGCGTGGACGAGCACGTCTTGCCGGTCCGGGCGATCCGCGGCACGCTCGTCCACCGCGAGAAGAATCTCAATGCGGTCGTACTCGGTCCGTTCGAGCAAATTGCGGAGCGTCGTGGTGAGCAGCGCTGGCGCGGCCGTCGTCGGAACGACGACGCTGACGAGCGGAGCCGGGCTCGGGAGGAAGTAGCGGATCGCCTGTCCGGCCTCGTTCGGGATCGCGATGCCGGGACGTCCCACTCTCGCGAGGTGATCCTCGGTTGCCCGGGCGGCGGCCCAGACTGACAGCAGGTTCTGGCTGGAAGGGCTTTCGGCATGCCGGGTGTGGTACAGCACGTGCGGGACATGCCTGATCGCATCCCCGGAGACGGCCTCGGCGACGCGCAGAGAGAGGTCCCACTCGCAGGCGGCTTCGTATGCGGCTCGAAAACCTCCCACCTGCCGTACGACCTCAGCGCGGACCAGGGAGAACCGGGTCAGGTAGTCGACGCCCAGCAGCAGCGCCGGATTCCAGTCCGGCTTGAACCAGGGAGAGCTCCGTCGTCCAGCGTCGTCGATCCTGTCCTCGTCGGAGTAGGCAAGATCGACACGACCGTTCGCGTTGAACGCGGCCACCGCGAGAAGAAGCGCGTGCGGTCGAAGCAGATCTCCTTCCCGAAGGCTGCCAACGAGCTCTCCCTCGGCGTGCTCGAGAGCGGCGTTCATCATCGCCGCGTACCCCGCCTCCGTCTCCACTGTAACGAGACGGATCCGTTCGTCCTGCGCCGCGGCGTGCGTGAGGAGGGAACGCTCGTCTGCGGCGAGCGATGGGCTCACGGCGAGACAGAGCTCCCACCTCTCGTACACCTGTACCAAGACGGAGTCGATCGTCTCCCGGAGACGACGTGGATTCGAGCCGTGCGTCGCGAGCACGAGGGAGACGAGCGGGGTGTACGCGAGCGTTCTCGAGAACGCTCGCAGACGCGGAAGCTCATCCTCGCGAAGCGTGTCGTACGCACGCGTCCAAGCGTCGTATGCGCTCTCCGTGGTCGTGCTCACGGCGCTGGCGGCGAGCGCCTCTCGACGCTCCCGAAGGCGGGCGGGTAGCTGGAGAGTGACGGTCCACCAAGCAGCCTTCGCTAGGCGACGCACCGTCCGAACGACCCATGCGTGCCACGCGGCCAGACGATGAAAAGCCGAGGCGAGGCCGAAGAGCGTGCCGCTGCGAAGCGCCTCGAGCTCCGCGCGAGCCTCCTGCGACGCCGATCTCTCCGCCCAGAGCCGGCGTCGAGCTCGGGCGAGCTCGAGCTGGAGCCGGACGATCTCGCGGACCAGGAGCTCGGAGCGGCGGTCCTCCGGCCGTGCGGCGCGAGCCCCCTCGGCCGGCCGGTCGAGACGAGGGAGGTTCGGGGGCCCGGCCAAGGCGGTCTCAGGCCTCCTTCCTCCAGTAGACGCCTGTCCAGTCGACGCTCCCCAGCTCCTCCGTTATCGAGTGCCGCTCCCGGTAGTCGTCGACGGCTGCCCGACACGTCTCCAACGCGTAGTCGTCCACGATCACGTACCCCCCGGAGGAGAGCTTCGGGTAGAGAGCCTCGAGGGCGACGATCGTCGACTCGTAGAGGTCACCGTCCAGTCGGAGGAGCGCGAGACGATTCACGGGCGCGCTCGGCAGGGTGTCTCGGAACCAGCCCGGGAGGAACTGGACCTGGTCGTCGAGGAGGCCGTAGCGCTCGAAGTTCGCCTTGACCTCCTCCATCGGCACGGCGAGCTCGGGTCGAGTCCAGAGGCGGTCGCCCTCGTCCTGCGGAAACGTCTCGGGGTCGGGCTTCGGGAGGCCCTGGAACGAGTCGGCCACGAAGACCCTTCGGCCCGTGTCCCCGTACGCAGCCAGGACTCCGCGCATGAAGATGGAGGCACCTCCCCGCCACACGCCAGTCTCGATGAGGTCTCCTGGGACATGCTCGCGAAGCACGTCGACGATGCACCGCTCGAGATTCTCCAGCCGGGACATCCCCATCATCGTCAGGGAGCTCGTCGGCCAGTCGCGACGCTGCCAGCGTCTCGCAGGGTCGAAGGCGACACGTTCGCCCGATTCCGGGAGAATGGCCGGGTCCTCGGTCAGCATCCCGCACAGAGAGCGCTTGAGCAGGTCGAGGTAGAGCGTGGCCGCGTTCCTGGTCGGCGCCGGGCGGATCACGAGAGCGCGAACCGGACGGGCGGGTCGAGCGCGTCCGGCGACCCGGTGAAGCGGTAGCTGCGCACGGTGAGCGAGGCGAGCGAGGCGGGGGAGGAGTAGGTGGCGGTGGCGAGCACGCGGGGGGCGCTCGTCGAGAAGCCGCCCCGGTGGAAGCCGGCCGTGTTGCAGAGGATGAGCGTGCCCTTGGGCGCGACGAACGTCTGCACGGCCTCCGCCGGCACGCGCGCCTCGAGCTCCGCCTCGGTCGGGTAGTTCTGGCCGAGGGGCTTCCACGGCCAGGCGCCCCCGTGCGGGCCGCCCGGCTGGCTGCCCGCGACGTACTGGAAGGGGCCCATCGACTCGTCCACGTCCACCAGGTAGAGGAAGGCCTTGAGCAGGTGCTTGTCGTTGTAGTCGCGGTGCCAGCGCTGGGAGGAGATCCGCTCCGCGCCCGGCGGCTGGGGCACCGAGTACCAGACGTCCACGTACTCGAGCTTCGCCCACAGGCGCAGGTACGCGTTCGCCAGGTCGAGCAGGCGCCGGGAGGCGGCGGCCCGGAACCAGGGGTCGTCGAAGCCGAGCTCGGCGTCGTAGCTGTGCAGCCGGACGACGAACTCCTTCCCGGGGCGGACGCGCACGCGCCCGCCGCCCGCGGCGAGCTCGGCCTCGGTCTCGGCCACGAAGCGGTCGCGCATCGCCTCCAGCTCCTCCCACCAGGCGCCGTCGCCGAAGACCTCGGCGAACGACGTGACGGCGAAGCCGCGCTCCTCGAGCTCGCCGAGGAGGCGTCGCTGCACGCCGTCCAGGGACGCCCGCTCGGCGCGGAAGCGGCTGCGGCTGCGCCGGTTCGAGAGCAGCCGGTCGTGCAGCTCGTAGGTGGCCCGGATCCCCTGCCGCTCGAGCGCTTTGGTCACGCGGTTCGCCCGGTGCGTGAGCACCCGGTTCAGCCGTTGCGAGAGCTTCGTCCGCTGCCTGTGCATCCGTCCGGCGGCCGGCGGGCGGCCGGTCGCCTACCTTACAGCCCGCGAGAGGTGACGTCGGTCTTCTACCTCTACCGGGACGCGCCCCGCCGGCGGCGGGCGCTCCAGGCGCCGCCCGGCTCCGCCGAGCGGTACGCCCTGTACGGCCTCGACCAGCTCGCGGAGCGCGGCTTCCGCGTCCGGCACAACCTCGAGCGGCGCCCGCCGGGGTGGGCGCGCCTCGCCGGCGCTGCGCTCCAGCGGGCGCTTCTGCACGCGGGCGGCTACGGCGGCGACTTCGCCGCGGCGCTCGCCTCGCTCCGCGCGGCGAACCGGGCGGACGTCGTCTTCTCCACCGTGGACACGGTCGGGATCCCGCTCGCGCTCCTCGCGCGCCTCGGCCTCGTACGGCGGCCCTTCGTGTACACGGCGATCGGCCTTCCCGAGCGTCTGGAGCGCCTGCGCGGCGAGCGCCTGCGCCGGCTGTACGCGGACGCGCTCGGACGCGCGGCCGCGATCGTCGCCTACAGCGAGCACGAGGCGGCCGTGCTGCGCGCCTGGCTCGCCGAGCGGGGCGCCGCCCCGCCGGTCGAGTTCGTCCCCTTCGGCGTCGACCCCGAGGCGTTCCGGCCCGACGGCCGTCCGGCCGACTTGGACGTCGTCTCCGCCGGCGCCGATCCGCACCGCGACTTCGAGCTGCTGCTGCAGGTCGCAGAGCGCCTGCCGGAGACGCGCTTCCACCTCGTCGCCGAGGCCGAGCGGGCGCGCGCGCTCCCGGCGCTCCCCGCGAACGTCGCGCTCGAGGCCGATCTCCCCTTCGAGGCGCTCCGCGACCGGCTGGCGCGCGCCCGCGTCGTCGCGCTCCCCGTGCGGGAGAACTCCTACAGCGGCGCGACCACCGTGCTCCTGCAGGCGATGGCGCTCGGCAAGCCGGTCGTCGTCACCCGGACGCGCGCGATCACGGCCGGCTACGGGCTGCGCGACGGCGAGAACTGCCGCCTCGTCCCGCCCGGAGACGCGGCGACGCTCGAGAAGGCGCTCCGGCACGTCCTCGCCGACGGCTGGCACGCGCGCGCGCTCGGCGCGAGCGCCCGGCGCACGGTGGAGCGGGAGCTCAGCTGGGAGCGCTACGCCGACCGGCTGGCCGCGATCATCGCCGGCGCAGCCGGAGCACCGCGCGATGGGCGCTCGGCGCGGGCGTGAGGCCCGCCGCCGCCAGGTGCGCGGTCAGCTCCCCGGCGCCGCAGGACGCCCACGCGTGCGTCTCCACGTAGGCCTCTCCGACGCCCGCCCAGGCGTGGGGCGGCGTCTCCAGCACGGCCTCGCACTCGGCCCCCTCGACGTTCATCTTGACGACGAGCCGCGCGCCGGCCGCGAGCGCTCGGCCCTCCTCGAGCACGTCCGCGAGCGCCTCCACGGGCACGCGCTCGACCCCCACCTCGTACTCGGCGAAGGCCTCGGGCGGGGCGAGCGAATGGCCCCAGGAGCCGCGCAGGAGATGCAGGTCGGCCTCGCCCGCCTGCGCGCCGACGACGGAGGCCCGCACCCGCCAATCGGCGCCGCGCGCGCGGAAGGAGGCGGCGGCCCGCTGGAGGAGCGCCAGGTTCGCGCGCGCGGGCTCGTAGGAGACGACCGCCCGCGCCCCGCGAGCGAGCGCGTAGGCGCCGAAGTAGCCCTTGTGCGCTCCGAGGTCGAGGACGACGGCCCCGGCGTAGTCGCCCGCGTAGGCTTCGTCCACGAGCACGTAGGCGAGCGTCCGCCAGTCGGTCTCGAAGTCCTCGTGGGAGAGGAAGACGCGTCCCCCGCCGTAGCGCGCGCCGTAGACCGGCGCCGGCCGCAGCCTCCGCCTCGCCTCGGCGAGGGCGAGCTCGGCGCGGGTGCCGGCGCGCACGCGCCGGGAGCGGAGGAGGCGGAGGACGCGTGAGGAGCCCATCGGCCGAGGCGCAAGCCTACGAGCGCGCGCCCGCGCGCGGCGCGGCTCTCCTCCTCGGCGTCGCGGCCTTCGCCCTCGCCGCCGCGCTCACGCTCGTCCGGGGGGAGCCGCGGGTCTGGGGGGACTCGGGGGTCTGGCTCAGCGTCGCCGCCCGGTTGCTCGAGGGCGACCGCCTGTACGCGGACGTCGCCGACAATAAGGACCCGCTCTTCTTCTACGCCTACGCGGGCGCGCTCTGGGCCGGCGGCTGGCGCGCCCCCTTCGCGCTCGACGCCCTCTGGCTCGCGCTCGGCTCCCTCTTCCTCGCGCTCGCCCTCGCCGAGCTTCGCCTCGCCCGGCCCGCGGTCGCCGCCGGCGCGCTCGTCTACCCGCTCGCGCTCACCGCCTACTGGTACGAGCCCGGGGCGACCCAGCTGCCCGCGCTCGCGCTCGCGCCCGCCGCGCTCTGGCTCTGGCTCCGCGGCTCCCCCGCGGCTGCCGGCGCGGCGGTGGGCGCGGCGGCGCTC
>DATLYP010000107.1:0-5455 GCA_035574655.1 Gaiellaceae bacterium | reverse complement strand
GAGCCGGCCGCGCGGGCGACCGCCCCGGCGAGGCGCGCCCCCACCGCCCGGTCGCCGTTGCCGATCACGTGCCGGGGCTCGATCAGCGCCGGCTCCTCGAGCGCCGGCCGGCCCTGGGCGAGGAGGAGCGCGCCCAGCCGGTCGCCGGTGCGTGGCGATGCGTCGCCCGTGAAGCGCGCCGGCCCGTCCCCGCTCCGGGCGAGGAGCGGCGAGAGGTCGAGCGCGTCTGCCTCCGGGATCCCGGTGCGCCGCTGCCGCAGGCAGTCGACCCGGCCGACCGCCTCCTCCAGGGAGCGGAGCCCGAGCGAGGCGAGCAGGCGCCGCACCTCCTCGGCCACGAAGAGCAGGTAGGCCTGCACCATCTCGGGCGTCGCCGCGAACTTGGCGCGCAGCTCCGGCTGCTGGGTGGCGATCCCGACCGGGCACGTGTCCAGGTGGCAGGAGCGCACCATCAGGCAGCCCTCCGCGAGCAGGAGGGAGGTGCCGAACGAGAACTCGTCGGCGCCCAGAAGGGCGGCGACGAGCACGTCCCGGCCCGTCTTGAAGCCGCCGTCCACGCGCAGGCGCACGCGGCCGCGCAGGTGGTTGGCCATCAGCGCCTGCTGCGTCTCGGCGAGCCCCACCTCCCACGGGAGGCCCGCGTGCTTGATCGAGGGGAGCGGGCTCGCGCCCGTGCCGCCGTCCGCGCCCGCGACGTGGATCACGTCCGCGTGCGCCTTCGCCACCCCGGCGGCGATGATCCCGACGCCGGAGGAGGCGACGAGCTTCACGGAGACCGCCGCGTCCGGGTTCACCTCCCGCAGGTCGAAGACGAGCTGGGCGAGGTCCTCGATCGAGTAGATGTCGTGGTGGGGGGGCGGCGAGATCAAGGACACGCCGGGCCGCGTGCGACGCAGGCGGGCGATCTCCTCCGTCACCTTGTGCGCCGGGATCTGCCCGCCCTCGCCGGGCTTGGAGCCCTGCGCGATCTTGATCTGCAGCTCCTCCGCGAAGACCGCGTACTCGGCGGTGACGCCGAAGCGCCCGGAGGCCACCTGCTTGATCTTGCAGTTGCGCTCGTCGCGGTAGCGGGCCGGGTCCTCCCCGCCCTCGCCCGAGTTCGCGCGCGCCCCCAGCCGGTTGAGCGCGATGGCGATCGTCTCGTGCGCCTCCGCCGACAGCGCCCCGTGTGACATCGCCCCGCTGGAGAAGCGGCGCACGATCTCCGAGGCCGGCTCCACCTCCTCGAGCGGCACGGGCGAGCCGGCGGGGACGAGCTCGAGCAGGTCGCGCGGCTCGAGCGGGGGGCGCTCGTTGACGAGGGCGGAGAAGCGGTCGTACAGCTCGGAGCGGCCGTCGCGAACCGCCGCCCGCAGGGCGTGCGCCCCCGCCACCGCCGCCTGCAGCGCGGCCACCACCTCCGGGTCGGTCGCGTGCGGCTCGCCGCCCTTGCGGAACTTGTAGTAGCCCGGGTTCTCGAGCTGCGGCCTCGGGGCGCGGGCGGCCTCGAGCCGCGCGAGCGCCTCCGCCTCGAAGCGCTCGAGCCGCGCTCCGCCGAGCGGGGAGGGGGTTCCGCCGAGCAGGTCGCGGCAGAGCACGCGGTCGAGGCCGACCGCCTCGAAGAGGCGCGCTCCCCGGTAGCTCGCGACGTCCGAGATGCCCATCTTGGCCATCACCTTGAGCACCCCTTCCTCGAAGCCCGCGAGCAGGCGCCGCTGCGCCTCCGCGGGCGTGGGCCGATCGCCCCCGATCCGGTCGTCGGCGGCCAGGCGCGCCACCGTCTCCAGCGCGAGCCGGGGGCAGATCGCGTCCGCTCCGTAGCCGAGCAGGCAGGCGATCGCGTGCGTGTCGCGCGGCTCGTCCGACTCGACGAGGAGCGAGCAGCGCAGGCGCAGGCCCGTCTCCGCGAGGCGCGTGTGGACGGCGGAGAGCGCGAGCAGGGCGGGGACGGGCGCCCGCTCCCCGCCCGCCTCCCGGTCGGAGAGGCAGAGCAGGGCGGCGCCCCCCGCCGCCGCGCTCTCGGCGTCCGCGGCCAGGCGGTCGAGGGCGGCGCGCAGCCCCTCCTCGCGGGTGAAGGTGGCGTCGAGGCGGTACGGGGCGAGCTCCTCCAGGCCCGAGGGGTAGAGGAGGAAGCCGGGGAGCACGGCCACCTGCGGCAGCGGACCCTCGCTCTCGAGCGCGGGCGCCCGTGGCCCCAGGAAGGTGGTCACGGACATGACGAGCCGCTCGCGCAGGTGGTCGATCGCCGGGTTCGTGACCTGTGCGAAGCGCTGGCGCAGGTAGGTGAAGAGGGGACGGGCACGGCCGGCGAGCGGGGGCAGGGCGGTGTCGTCGCCCATCGAGGAGACGGGGTCGTGGCCCGTGCGCGCGAGCGGCCGCAGCATCGCGTTCAGCTCCTCCCGGGTGTAGCCGTGCAGCACGTGACGGGCGTCGAGCGGCTCCGCCGGGGGCGCGACCGGCTCGCCCGTCCCGCGGCGCACGGCGCTCGCCTCCACCCAGGCGCCGTACGGCCGGCGGCGGGCGAGCTCCCGGCGCAGCTCCGCGCCCGCGAGCAGCCCCCGCTCCGGGTCGACGACCAGGATCCCGCCCGGCCCCAGGCGCGAGCGGCGCACGCGCGCCCCCTCGGGGAGGGGAACCGCGCCCGCCTCGGAGGCGACCGCGACCAGCCCGTCGTCGCTGACGGCGACGCGCAGCGGCCGCAGCCCGTTCCGGTCGAGGGCGGCCCCGCACACCCGCCCGTCCGTGAAGCAGAGAGCGGCCGGGCCGTCCCAGGGCTCGGCGAGCAGGGCGCCGTAGCGGTGCAGGTCGCGCACCTCGGGGGGCAGGCGGGGGTCGTTCTGCCAGGCGGGCGGGACGAGCAGCGTGACGGCCTCCGCCACGTCCTTCCCGCGGCCGCGCACGAGCAGCTCGAGCGCGTTGTCGAGGAGGGCCGAGTCGGAGCCCTCGCGGTCGAGCGCAGGGGCGAGGTCCGGCTCGGGCCCGAGCGCGCGCTCCCGGGCCTCGAACCAGGAGACGTTCCCGTCGATCGTGTTGATCTCGCCGTTGTGGCAGAGCAGACGGAAGGGCTGGGCGCGTTCCCAGCTCGGGGCCGTGTTCGTGGAGAAGCGCTGGTGGAAGATCGCGAACGGGACGGCGAGCACGGGATCCTCCAGGTCGGGGTAGAAGCGGGCGAGCTGGCCGGCGGCGCAGAGCGCCTTGTAGGTGACCGTGCGGAAGGAGCAGGAGGCGAGGTAGACGCCGGCGACGCGCTCCGCGCGGCGGCGCGCCCGGTAGGCGCGTCGCTCGGCGTCCGGGTGCTCGGAGGGAGCGAGCACGAGCTGCTCGATGCGAGGCAGGGAGGCGAGCGCGGTCACCCCGAGCGCGGAGGTGCGCGTGGGAACGGTGCGCCAGCCGGCGGGCTCGAGGCCCTCCGCCCGGCAGGCGTCCTCGACCGCCGAGCGCAGCCAGCCCTCGCGCAGGAAGCACATGGCGAGCCCCGCCCCCGGCGTCCCGGTGAGGGCCGGGGTCAAGGGGAGAAGAACCCCGGCTCCGTCACCGGTGACGCCGTCGGCCGCCCATGCTCCACGGTGGCCGACGGCCGCGAGACCGGCGAGGGCGCGGTCGAGCAGCTCGCGCGACGCACGTCCCCGGACGTCGGCCACCAAGCCGATGCCGCACGCGTCGCGCTCGCGCCGTCGGTCGTGGAGGGTGTGCATGTCGCTCAGGGCGGCCCTGCCTTTCAGGTCGAAGTGGAGGGGGGTCTCCCGCCGTTTGCTTCAGCTAGTCCGGCGGCGGCGGGAGGTGGGAGCGCCGGCTAGCGAAGCCGCGTAGCGATACCGAGCGCAAAGCGCTTGCGCGAGACGACCGTGATCCTGCGCGTGCTCGGCATCGGAAGGCAAGACGATAGCCCCTTCCGCGGCCGGAGGCAAGCGGGAGCGTGCGGCGGGCTCGAACTTGACACCGGGCGCGGACGTGCGCACACTGTGCATCTCCGATGCCCAGCCTGAGCGCCGTAGCCACTCCCGTCAACGGCACAGCCGCCTCCGGCGGCCTCGGTATCGGGCTGCTCCTCATTCTCCCCCGCTAGGGGGAGAGCGCGCGACACACGCGCCTTCGCGGCGCACACGTCCAAGGATCAGACGCCCGAGGTACGTCCTCGGCTCGACCGCACAAGGAGGAGGAGCAGCACGTGGCCACTCGACGCAGGATCACGATCTTCGATACGACGCTCAGGGACGGCGAGCAGTCCCCGGGCATCGCCCTCTCCCCGGAGGAGAAGACGGAGATCGCGCGCGCGCTCGAGCGCCTCGGCGTGGACGTGGTCGAGGCGGGCTTCCCCGTCTCCTCGCCGGGCGACTTCGAGGGCGTCCGCGCGGTCGGCCGGGCGATCACGGGCCCCACGGTCGCCGCCCTCGCCCGCACGCGCCGCGAGGACCTGGACGCGGCCGTCGAGGCGTTGGCCGAGGCGCGGGGGCGCACGCGGCTGCACATCTTCATCGCGACGAGCCCGATCCACATGGAGCGCAAGCTCGGGCTGGAGCCGGCGGAGGTGCTCGAGCAGGCGCGCGCCGCGGTCGCGTACGTCCGCGGCCGGGTGGACGAGGTGGAGTTCTCGTGCGAGGACGCGACCCGCTCCGACCCGTCCTTCGTCGCCGAGGTGTGCCGGGCTGCGGTCGAGGAGGGAGCGACGACGATCAACCTGCCCGACACCGTCGGCTACACGCTCCCCGAGGAGCACGCCGCCTTCCTGCGCGACGTGCGGCGGCGCTGCCCCGAGCTGGAGCGGGTCACGCTTTCCGTGCACTGCCACAACGACCTCGGCCTCGCGGTCGCGAACACGCTCGCCGGTGTGGCGGCAGGCGCCGGGCAGGTCGAGTGCACGGTGAACGGGATCGGGGAGCGGGCGGGCAACGCGGCCCTCGAGGAGGTGGTCATGGCGCTCCGCGTACGCGCCGACGTCCTCGGCTGCGAGACCGGCGTCCGCGTGGGCGAGATCGGGCGCGTCTCCCAGCTCGTGTCCGAGCTGACCGGCTACCTCGTCCAGCGCAACAAGGCGATCGTGGGCGCGAACGCCTTCGCCCACGAGGCCGGCATCCACCAGGACGGGATGCTGAAGGACGCCTCCACCTACCAGATCATGGATCCGCAGGAGCTGGGGCTGACGATGACGCTCCCGCTCGGCAAGCACTCCGGGCGACACGCCTTCCGCAAGGCCTGCGAGGACGCGGGCATCGAGCTCTCGGAGGAGGAGCTGCGGGACGCGTTCCGCCGCTTCAAGGAGCTCGCCGACCGGCGCAAGGCGGTGACGCTCTACGACGTGTTCGAGACGGAGGGCGAGCCGGCCGCGGCGCGACGGCGGGCGGTGCGCGCGGAGGCGCTCCGATGAGCGGGCGGCGGACGTACACGGTCGCCTGCCTCTCCGGGCACGGGATCGGGCCGGAGGTGATGGCCGAGGCGAGCCGGGCGCTCGCGCGCCTGGCCGACCGCAACATGCGCC
>DATLYP010000106.1:0-17046 GCA_035574655.1 Gaiellaceae bacterium | reverse complement strand
GCCGCGGCCAACGCCGCGAGCAGCCCCCCCGCGAGCACCCACGCCTCGAGCGCCATGCGGGCCATGCTAGAGACGGAGGAGGACCAGGCAGGCGGCGAGGAGCAGCGTCGCCGCCGTGAGCAGGCGCAAGCCCCGCTCGGCGGGCGCCAGCAGGCGCGCCCGGTCGAGCGGCTCGTCGGCCCCGCCGTGCAGCTCGAGCCGCCCCTCGACGCGGCGCACCCGGCGGCGGACGAAGCGGACGTGGTTCGAGAGCGCCCGCTGGGCCAGGGAGAGCGCGACCGCGAAGGCGGCCGCGGCGAGCGAGACCGGCCGCAGCTCGCCCGCCACGGCCGCGTACCCGCAGAGGACGGGGAAGCCGCCCCAGGCGAGCCCGAACCAGAGGTCGGTGTGGAAGCGGCCTCCGGCGAGCTCGAGGTTGTAGGCGAGGACGAGGAAGAGGCCGATCGGGACGAGGAGCGCGAGCCAGGGGCGGTAGACGGCCGCGCCGGCGAGGCCGATCGCGCAGGCGGCGCCGAGCGAGCCGGCGGCGAGCGCGGCCAGCACCCGGCCGGGGATGGCCGTCCGCAGCGGACGGCCGGCGAGCTCGTCGAGCGCGTGCGCCCCGATTCCGAGTGCGAGCGCGAAGGCGCCGACGGCGGCGCCCAGCCGCCCCCAGGCGACGACGGGCGCGAGGCACCCCCCGATCACCACGTACGAGAGGTGCCACGCCGTGTACGGGGGGTGGAGCAGGGTGACGTAGTCGCGCCAGCCGCCGCGGGCGAGGGCGTAGAACGCGGGCCGGCTCAGGCTCTCGTCGCCCACGTCACGACGCCGCCGCCCAGGCTCAGCCGCCGCGTGCGCACGTTGCGCAGTCCGGCCGCGCGCCAGAGCTCGAGCTGCCGCTCCTCCGGGTAGCTGGCCCAGAAGGCGCGGATGGAGCCGCCGAGGAAGCGTCCGACCTCCGCCCAGCCGCCGCGCAGGACGAGCCCCGCGAGCGGGAGCACGCCGTCCACGTACGCCCGCCAGAGCGGACGCGCGAACGGGCCGGGAACGCCGAACTCGAGCGAGGCGACGACGCCTCCCGGCCGCACGACGCGGGCGAGCTCGGCGAGCGTCGCCCCCGGGTCGGAGACGTAGCGGAGGAGGTAGGTGAACGTGAGATGGTCGAACGCCCCGTCGGGGAAGGGGAGCGCCTCCGCGCTCCCCTCCACGAGCCGCGCCCGCCCTGCCAAGCGCCGGCGGGCGACCGCGAGCATCTCCGGCGTGACGTCGAGCCCGGTGACGCGGAAGCCGCGGGCGAGCAGCTCCGCGGCGACGAGCCCGGTCCCCGTGGCGACGTCGAGCACGTGGCCGCCGTCCCGCGGCAGGCGGGAGACGAGGTACCGCCGCCAGCGCGCGTCCTGGCCGAGCGAGAGGAGGGCGCCGACCCGGTCGTACGTGGGGCCGAGCGGGGCGAACAGGGTGCGGGCGTCCACGCGCGGCACCGGCCTATTCTGGGCCGCGTGGAGCTCGTCCGCGAGCTGGAGCGGGCTGCGGCCCGCGCCCGCGCCCACGCGCGGCCCGGCGACCGCGTCTCCGCCGTCATCGCCGCCGAGCCTGCGCCCGGCGCGCGCGTCTACCTGTGCGCCTTCGACGACGCGGACGGGTACCGGAGCTGGCTCGCCCTGCGCGCGGACGGGAGCGCGGTCGCGAGCCGGACGGAGCTGCGCGCCGCCGTCTCCGTCGCCGCGCTCTGCGAGGTGGCGGCGGACGCCGCGGGCGGGGGCGACCTGGACGCGCTGATCGTCCAGCTCGCGGAGCTGCGGGAACGGGAGGCGCCGGAGGGGATCGAGGCGGCGGAGGCGGCGGCCCGCCGGCTGCGCGAGGTGGTGGCCGATCCGCCCCAGCTGGCGACGCCGGAGCGCTTGGACGCGATCGGGGCTGCCACGCGGGAGCTCGAGCGGGCGCTGGACCCAAGCGGCGCCTCCCCCTTCGCGGCCGCGATGCGGGCGGCGCAGGCCGCGGTCGCCGAGCTCGCCCGGGAGGTCGAGGCGGGCTACCGCCTGCCGCTCGTGTGAGCGGCCGGGTAGGCTGAGCGTGTGGAGAGCGGAGGCGGCGGCTTCTTCCCCTTCGGTGGGGACCCCGAGGAGCTCCTGGGCGCGCTGCGCGAGTTCGCCGAGCGCCAGGCGGAGACGGTGCAGGAGGCGCAGCGGGAGCAGTTCGCGACGCTCACCCTGAACACGGCGGTCGAGCTGACCGCCGCTGCCCTCAAGCAGGTGCGCGCGGAGGGGCCCTCGGACGCGCAGGCGCTCGCCCTTCGCGACGCCATGCGCGTCCTCTTCCCGGAGGCGGTCGCGCTCGTCTCCGCCGCCCGGCAGGGTTTCATGCGCCAGTAGGCGAGGCGGGGAGCGACCAGCCGCCGTCCACGACGAGCGTCTGGCCGCGGATCATCTCCGCCTCCGGCGAGCAGAGGAAGGCGACGCAGGCGGCGACGTCCTCCGGCGTCACCATGCGCCCCGCCGGGGTGCGCGCGCCCATCTCGAGCATCGCCTCCTTGTTCGGGAAGTGCTCGAGCGCCGCGGTCTCGACGATGCCCGCGGAGACCGCGTTCACGCGGATCCCGCGCGGCGCGAGCTCCACGGCGAGGTAGCGGACGAGCGCCTCGAGCGCGGCCTTGGAGGCCCCGACGAGCGCGTAGTTGTCGAGGACGCGGACGGAGCCGAGGCTGGAGATGGCGACGATCGAGGCGCCGGCCGGCATCGCCGGCGCGGCCGCGCGCGCGAGCGAGAGGAGGGCCCGCGCGTTCGCCGAGAGCGTCCAGTCCCAGTGCTTCTCCGTCGTCTCCAGCGCCGGGCGGATGACGCCCGTCGCGGCCGCGTGCACGAGCGCGTCCAGCGGGCCCAGGGCGGAGACCTCCTCGGCCGCCCGCGCCGACGCGACGTGCGCGCGCACGAGCACCGGCTCGGCGCCGAGCGCGCGCAGCTCGGCCGCGGTCTCCTCCGCCGCCCGGTCGCCGCGCAGGTAGCCGACGGCCACCCGCCGGGCGCCGAGGCGGGCGAAGCGGAGCGCGATCGCCTTGCCGATGCCCCGCGTCCCGCCCGTGACGAGGACGGAGGCGCCCTCGAAGGTCATCGCTCGTCGCGACGGGGAAGCGGCCGCCAGGCGGGGGCGGAGGAGGGGATCGTCTCCCAGCCGAGGCGGCTGCGCGGCTCCACCGTCCCGTCCTCCGCGAGCGAGGAGGCGTGGCCGAGCCGGTCTAGGAGCTCCATCTTCTCCTCGCCGTAGCGGCGGACCGGGTGGTCGGGCGGCAGGTCGCGGACGAGCTCGAGGATGCGGGCGCGGAGCTGGTAGGCGAAGTGGGGGGTGGCCGGCCCGACGAGGGCGTCGATGTCGTCGCGCGTCGGCTCCGCCATGCGCCGCAAGCCTACCCGCGCCCTCCGCGCCGGCGCGGCGGTGCGCTACGACTCGAGGCCGATGACCCCGCTCGTGGAGATCAGCCGGAACCTCGCCGCCCGGCTCGACGCGCTCAGCTTCCCGTCGGTCGCCTACGTCTACAACCCGCTCCTCTACGCGCGGGAACCGCACGAGGCCTACCTCGAGCGCTGGGGAGGGTCCGCCCCGCGCGAGCTGCTCCTCGTCGGCCTCAACCCGGGGCCGTTCGGGATGGTGCAGACGGGCGTCCCCTTCGGGGACGTGGAGATGGTCCGCGGCTTCCTCCGGATCTGCGGCCGCGTGCAGCCGCCGCCGCGCATGCACCCGCGGCGGCCGGTCGCCGGCTTCGCCTGCACCCGGCGCGAGGTGAGCGGGCGCCGCTTCTGGGGCTGGGTGCGGGAGCGTTTCGGGACGCCCGAGCGCTTCTTCGGCCGGGCCTTCGTGGTCAACTGGTGCCCGCTCGCCTTCGTGGAGGCGTCGGGGAGGAACCGGACGCCCGACCGGCTTCCCGCCTCCGAGCGGGCCCCCCTTTTCCGCGCCTGCGACGAGGCCCTCCTGGAGACGGTCCGCGTCCTGCGCCCGGCGCTCGTCGTCGGCGTGGGACGGTTCGCCGAGCGGCGCGCGGACGCCCTCCTCGGCGGCCGCGTGCGCGTGGGCGGCATCCCGCATCCGAGCCCGCAGAGCCCGCAGGCGAACCGCTGCTGGGCGCGCCTCGCCGAGGCGCGGCTGCGGGCGCTCGGCTTCGAGCTCCCCGGCGCGGAGGGCGGCGGGTAGCGTCGCAGGGTGCGCCGCCCCTCGACCGTCGAGCTGATGCTGCTCGCGACGGTCCTCCTCTGGGCGCTCAACCTGAGCGTCAGCCGCTACCTGCTCACGCACGGCCTGCAGCCGCTCCCCTACGCGGTCCTCCGCTACGGGGGCGCAGCCGCGATCTTCCTGGCGCTGGCGCTGCTCGCCGAGCGCACCCTGCGCGTGCGGCGGGCCGACCTCCCGCTCGCCGCGCTCGCCGCCGCCGCGCTCACGGTGAACCAGCTCTCCTTCGTCTACGCGCTCGACCTGACGACCGCCTCCACGGTCGGCCTCGTGCTCGGCGCGGTCCCGATCGCGACCGCGCTGCTCGGCCTCGTGCTCGGCACGGAGCGGGCGAGCGGGCGCTTCTGGCTCGCGGCGCTCGTCTCCGCGCTCGGCGTCGGGCTGGTCGCCGCGGGGGCGGGCAGCGGGATCTCGGCCGACCTCGCCGGCGTCCTGCTCGGGCTCGCGACCGCGTCCACCTGGGCGGCGTACTCGGTCGCGGTGGCGCCGCTCATGGCCCGCTACTCGCCCGTCCGGATCAGCGCGGCCGTCCTTCCCGCCGCCTGGGCGGCGCTCGGCGCGATCGGCGCTCCCCAGGCGGCGAGCCAGGAGTGGAGCCTCGGCTGGGAGGCCTGGGCGCTGCTCGCCTTCGCGACGCTCGGCCCTCTCGTCGTCACGAACGTGCTCTGGTTCCGCTCCGTGCACCGGATCGGCGCCAACCGCGCCACGCTCGCGGCGAACCTCCAGCCCTTCGTCGCGGCGGTGCTCGCGGTCGCGCTCCTGCGCGAGCCGCTCTCCCCGCTCCAGGTCGCAGGGGGGGCGCTGATCGCGGGCGCCATCCTGCTCGCCCGGCGCCGGCGGCGCGGGGGCGCCCCGGCCCGCCTAGAATCGGCTGCATGACCGAGCACGACTTCATGCCCATCGACGGCTGGGACCACGTCGAGCTCTGGGTCGGGAACGCGAAGCAGGCGGCCTACTTCTACGAGCACGCCTTCGGCTTCACCCGCGCCGCGTACGCGGGGCCGGAGACGGGCGTGCGCGACCGCGCCTCCTACGTGCTCGAGCAGGGGGACATCCGCCTCGTCCTGACGAGCGGGCTGCGCGCGGACAGCGAGATCTGCCAGTACGCGGCCCGCCACGGGGACAGCGTCAAGGACGTGGCGTTCACCGTCCCGGACGCGACGCACGCGTACCGCCAGGCGGTCCAGCGGGGCGCGCGCGGGGTCGTCGAGCCGCACTGGCTCGAGGACGAGCACGGCCGCGTCGAGCTCGCGAGCATCGCCGCCTACGGCGAGGTGGTGCACACGTTCGTCAACCGCTCGGAGTACCAGGGGGCGTACCTGCCCGGCTACCGCTCGGAGCTCGGGAACGGCAAGCCCTCGCCGGGCGTCGGCCTGACGGCGATCGACCACGTGGTGGGCAACGTCGAGCTGGGGCGGATGGACGAGTGGGTCGCCTTCTACGAGCGCGTGCTCGGCTTCGAGCAGCTCATCCACTTCTCCGACCAGCAGATCTCGACCGAGTACTCGGCCCTCATGTCGAAGGTGATGACGGACGGCGAGGGGAAGATCAAGCTCCCCATCAACGAGCCGGCCGAGGGGAAGCGCAAGAGCCAGATCGAGGAGTACCTCGAGTTCCACGGCGGCCCGGGCGTCCAGCACATCGCCTTTCAGACGGACGACATCGTGCGGACGGTGGCCGCGCTCCGCGAGCACGGCGTCCTCTTCATCTCGACGCCGGAGACGTACTACGAGGTCGTTCGCGAGCGCGTCGGGGAGATCGAGGAGGACTGGGACGACATCCGCCGCATGGGCATCCTCGCCGACCGCGACGAGGAGGGCTACCTGCTGCAGCTCTTCACGAAGATCGTGCAGGACCGCCCGACGCTCTTCTTCGAGGTGATCGAGCGGCACGGCTCCCGCGGCTTCGGGCTCGGCAACTTCAAGGCGCTCTTCGAGGCGATCGAGCGCGAGCAGGCGCTACGCGGGAACCTCTGAGGCCTCGCCGAGGAGCTCCTCCGCTTGGCGGATGGAGCGCGTCGCGGCGACCGAGCGGTAGAAGGCGAGTGCCTGCTCGAGCTGTCGCCGCGCGTCGGCGGGCCGACCCTCGCGTCCGAGCTTGGCTGCCGCGCGCACGCGAGCGTCGGCCGCGAGGAACTCTCTTGGAGGAGCTCGGCCGCCGCCGCGTAGGCGCCGGAGACGAGAGCCAGGTTCGCTTCCTGCCACCTCGTGGGCGGCAGCCCCTCGAGCAGGCGGTGGACGTCCTCCGCGTAGCCGAGCGGCTCGGCGACGTAGCAGAGCTCCGCGATCCTCCAGTCCGGGACGAGTCGTGCCCGCTCGACCAGGGTCGCCGCGAGCTCGCGTGCCTCTCGGTCGCGTCCGAGCTCGAGGTACACGCTGGCCGCAGAGCCGAGCGCTGAAAGCACGAACTGGGGGTCCTTCACTTGGCGGATGCGGGCCAGAACCTGCGCCGTGTCCTCGAGCGCGCCTGAGACGTCGTCCTGGGCGAGGAGTACCCGAGCCCGGTTTCGTCGTACGCTGAGGGTCACGGTTGTCTCGCCTGCGCTCTCGGCGAGGCACACCTCTGCCAGCCGGAGACCCTCGTCCCAGTCGCCCGACCACAGCAGGGTCCCGACGAGCATCGCGCGCGCGTAGTGCGCGATCGAGAGCGAGCCCAGCTCTTCTCCGACGCGGACCGCCTCGGCGAAGTACTCCCGCGAGCGGCGAAAGTCGCCGAAGCTGCTGTGGACGGAGCCGAGGTTGTTCAGGCCGCACGCCGCCTCCGGGGAGCGCGCCGCGAGCGCGAGCGCCACGCTCCGCTCGAGATCGGCGACCCCCTGCCACTCTCCGAGGTTGCCCCGGGAGGTGCCGATGTTGTCCAGGGCATGTGCCTGGAGCTCCTCGAGGCCGAGCTCCTCGGCCATGGCGAGCGCCTGCTGGCCGATGTGGATGGCGTCCTCGTACTCGCCCGCCAGCATCCGATAGCGGGCGATCTGGCTCAGGACGTGCGCCTTCGCCGACGAGGGCGGAAGGTCGGCGACTCCCGCGCCGGCGCGCCTGAGGAGTCGGTCGCACTGCGCTCGCTCGCCGCGGTACCACCAGACCTCGGCGAGCAATGCGTCCGCCTCGGCCGCCTCCTCGGCGCGGCCCGCGGCAGCGAGCGCTGCGCGGGCGTCCTCGAGCGCCTGCGCGCGCCGGTCGTCGCCGCTGACGTGGAGCGCGCGCGCAAGCCCGAACAGGACGCGCGCTCGGGGTCGTCGGGTGGCCAGAGCTCCACGGCGAGGGCGTAGTAGCGCGCAGCCGCGGCGAAGGCGCTGAGCGAGAACGCCCGATCGCCGGCCTCCTTGAGCGCCAGACGCCCCCGCTCGGCGAGCTGGCCTGTCGCTTGGCCCGTCGTGCGCGTGTACTCGAGTGCCGCCGCGTAGTGGTGCGCGAGCATCTCGGCGTGGTCCTCGGCTCGGCCGAGCGACTCGATCCACTCGGCGGCAGCGACGTGCCTGCCCGCCCGCTGGGCGCGCGGGATCTGCTCGTAGGCGACCTCGCGCACGAGCGCGTGCCGGAAGGCGTACTCGCTCTCGCCGGCGACCGAGCTGCGGCGCTGGCGGCTGACGAAGCCCTTGCGCTCGAGAGCGTGCAGGCGCTCCTCGAGCGTCCAGCGCTCCCCGCCGAGCGCGCCCAGCCAGAAGACCCGGCCGACGACGGACGCGTCCTGGAGGAGCTCCTTCTCCTCGACCGGCAGCGTGTCCAGGCGGGCGGCGATGATGCCCTGCACCGTCTCGGGCAGGACGACCTCCCCGGGCCGCTCGCTCACCATGCGCGTGAACTCCTCGGCGTACAGGGGGTTGCCGCCGGCGTGCTCGAGCAGGCGCGCTTGCACCTCCGCGTCGAGCACGGAGCGCCCGAGCAGCGCGTGCAGGAGCGCGGCGGTCTCCTCCTCCGAGAGCGGGGAGAGCTGGAGGGTGGACGAGTTGACCTTGCCGCCGCCCCAGCCCAGCCGGCGGGTGAGAAGCTCCGGGCGCGCTGTCCCGAGCACGAGCAGGGGCACGCCGCCCGCCCACTCGACGAGGTAGTCGACGAAGTCGAGGAGCGCGTCGTCGGCCCAGTGCAAGTCCTCGAAGACGAGGACGAGCGGCCGCTCCTCGGCGATCGCCTCCAGGTAGCGGCGCCAGGCGGCGAAGGCCTCCTCGCGGCGGTCTCCCGTCTGCCCCTCGTCCGTCTCCAGGCCGGCGAGCGGGCGCAGGTGGCGCTCGAGCCAGGCGGCGTCTGCGGGATCCGGAACGAACCGCTCGACCGCCTCCCGCAGCTTGGCGGCGGCCTGCTCGGCGTCGTCCGACTCGAGGATCCCGGCCTGCGCCTTGACGATCTCGCCGAGCGCCCAGAAGGTGACGCCCTCGCCGTAGGGGAGCGAGCGGCCGTGGCGCCAGAAGACGAGCCCGTGCTCGCCGCTCTCGATCGTCTGGAAGAGCTCGTACACGAGGCGGCTCTTGCCGATCCCCGGAAGGCCGACGAGGGTCACCAGCTGCGGCTCGCGCTCGCCGATCACGCGGGCGAGCGTCTCCCGCAGCAGCGCCAGCTCGCGCTCGCGGCCCACCAGCTCCGCGCCCCCCACCCGCTCCACCGACACGCGGGCGCGGGCGCGCAGCGCCTCGTAGACGACGATCGGCTGCGCCTTGCCTTTCGCCTCCACCGTGCGCGCCTCCCCGAACGCGATCGCGCGCTCGGTCGCCCGGTAGGTGGTCTCGTCCACGAGGATGCCGTTCACGGGGGCGGCCGCCTGCAGCCTGGCCGCCGTGTTGACGACGTCGCCCGAGGCCATGCCCTCGCCCTGCTCGGGACGGGCGTCGAGCGTCACGAGGGCTTCCCCGGTCGTGATCCCGATCCGCACCTCCAGCTCACCCTCTTCGGCCAGCGCCTCGCGGATCGAGAGCGCCGCCCGCACCGCCCGCTCCGGGTCGTCCTCGTGGGCGACGGGCGCCCCGAACACGGCCATGACCGCGTCCCCGATGAACTTCTCCATCGTGCCGCCGAAGCGCTCCAGCTCCGAGCGCACCCGCTGGTGGTAGGGCTGCAGGAGCCGGCGCACGTCCTCCGGGTCCATCCGCTCCGCCCGCGCCGTGAACCCGACCAGATCGCAGAAGAGGCACGTGACGACCTTGCGCTCCTCGCGGAGGGGCGCCGCGCGCTCCTCGCCGAGCGGGGTCGCGCACTGCGAGCAGAAGCGGGCGTCGTCCGCGTTCTCGTACGCGCAGCTCGGGCAGGCCTTCACCTGCCGGAGCATAGGAGGGGCGCGTGGACGCGGCCAGGCCGCACGCCCGCTCCTCCCCCGAGCACCGCCGTAGCCTTCCGGGCATGAGCCCGCAGCGGCGCACCGCGCTCGTCTCCGTCGCCGCCGCCTGCCTGCTGATCGCCATCAAGCTCGCCGCGGGCATCGGCAGCGGCAGCCTCGGCCTGCTCGCCGAGGCGGCGCACTCGGGCGCCGACCTCGCCGCCGCGCTCCTCACCCTGCTCGCGGTCTCCGTCGCCGTCCGGCCGGCCGACTCGGGTCATCCGTTCGGGCACGGGAAGGCGCAGAACCTGGCCGCGCTCGCCGAGGCGATCTTCCTGATCGGGGTGAGCCTGGTCATCGCCGCCGTCGCCGTCGCCCGCCTCGCGGGCGAGGTCGAGCTCGCCGTCGAGCCGACGTGGTGGACGTTCGCGGCCATCGCCGTCGTCCTCGCCGTCGACGCCTCGCGGACGGCGGTCTCCCTGCGCACCGCCCGGCGCTACCGCAGCGACGCGCTGCTCGCCAACGCCCTGCACTTCGCGAGCGACCTCGCAGGCACGCTCGCCGTCCTCGTCGGCCTCGTGGCGGCCGCCGCGGGCTTCCCGGAGGGCGACTCCCTGGCCGCGCTCTTCGTCGCCGCGCTCGTCGTCTGGGCGGCGGCGCGGCTTCTGCGCCGCAACGTGGACGTGCTCATGGATCGGGCGGCCACGGACGCCGAGGCGGCGGCGAGGCGGGCGATCGCCGCGCTCGACCCGCCCGTCGAGCTGCGCCGGCTCCGGGTGCGGGAAGCGGGCGGGGGCCACTACGCCGACGTCGTCATCGGGGTCGCGCCCGGCGCCGCCGTGGGGCAGGGGCACGCGGCGGCCGACCGCGTGGAGGCGGCCCTGCACGAGGCGCTCCCGGGCCTGGACGTGGTCGTGCACGTGGAGCCGCGCCGCGCGGAGGGCGAGCTCCGCGAGCGGGCGCTCGAGGCCGCGCTCGGCGTCCCCCAGGTGCGCGAGATCCACAACCTGACCGTCTTGGACGTGGAGGGGCGCCCCGAGCTCTCCCTGCACCTGAAGCTGCCCGGCGACCTCCCCCTCGAGCAGGCGCACGGGATCGCCGAGCAGGTGGAGCGGGCGATCCTCGCCGCCGTGCCCGAGATCGGGGACGTGCGGACGCACTTGGAGCCGCTCGCCGGCACGGCGGAGGCGGTGGAGGTGGCGCTGGACGCGGAGGCGGTCGAGCGGGCCGTCCGCGAGGAGACGGGCGCGCCGCCGCGCGAGCTTCGCTTCGTGCGCACGGACGAGGGCCTCGTCGTCTTCCTCACGGTCGCCCTCGAGGGGGGCGAGGCGCTCGCCGACGCGCACGCCCGCGCGAGCGCGCTCGAGGAGCGCGTCCGGCGGGCGGTGCCCGAGATCGCCGACGTCGTCGTCCACACGGAGCCTTGAGCGGGCTCTTCCCGGCGCGCCCCGCAGGTGTAAAACTGCCGACAGCGCCGGCAACGCTCGGCGGGCCGAGCCGGTGTTGGAGTCTCGTTCGTACGGCCTATTCCTGTACGGGACAACGAGAAGGGGGTCAGAATGAGACCACGACGCACGATCGCAGCGGGAGGCGCGTTGGGCGTGCTCCTGCTCCTCGTCGCTCTCGTGCCGGGCGCGGGCCTGGCCGGGAGCTCGGGGTCGTCGCAACGGACGACCGTCACGCTCGCGGGCTGGGCGTCCAGCCCGGAGGAGACAGCCGCCCTGGAGAGGACGATCGCGTCCTTCGAGCGGCTGAACCGCGACATCGACGTCGAGTACACGCCCATCTCGGGCGACTACGACGCCGCCATGCTCGCCCGCTTCGCGGCGAAGCGGCCGCCGGACGTGTTCTACGTCGACTCGCTCGACGTGTTCGACTACCAGCCCGCGCTCGAGCCGCTCAACCGCTACGTGCAGCGGACGCGCGGGTGGAGCACGAAGCCGTTCTTCTCCCGGCTGCTGAACGGCTTCACGGTGAAAGGCCAGATCTACGGCTTCCCCAAGGACTGGTCGCCGCTCGCGTTGATCGCGAACACCGACATGCTCGCGAAGGCGGGCATCCGGACGCCTCCGCAGACGTGGGCGCAGTTCACCCAGACGCTCCAGCGCCTGCGGAGCGCGAACGCGGTCCCGGGCGGGGCGCCCGCCTGTCTGAGCCTCGACTGGGCGCGCATCCTCGCGTTCGTGTACCAGAACAACGGCGCCTGGGTGACGACGACCGGCGGCCGCCTGCAGTCGGTGATCGACTCGCCGCAGAACGTGACCACGCTCTCCACCTACCTCGGGTGGATCCAGCGCGGCCTCGCCCGGACGCCCGCCCAGCTCGGCGTCGGCTGGTGCGGCGAGGCGATCGGCAAGGAGAAGGCGGCGATCGTCTTCGAGGGCAACTGGATCTACAGCTACCTGCAGCGCGACTTCCCGAACGTGAAGTTCGCGGTCTACCCGATGCTGCGCAACAAGGCCCGCGGGAACCTCGCCTTCACGGTGTCCTACTCGATGGGGAAGGACTCCCGGAACAAGGCGGCGGCCTGGCGGCTCCTCCGCTTCCTCGTCGGCAAGCAGGGGATGGGCGTCTGGACGCGCAACTCCGGATTCCTCCCCTCGCGGAGCGACATCCGCCCGCCGGCGGGGCGCGAGGTGTTCATCCGCGAGGCGCCCTGGTCGCGGCCCTGGCAGTTCGTGAAGGGCTTCCAGCGGGTGATCGATTTCGCCGGGAAGGAGCTGGAGAAGACCTTCGAGGGCGACCAGTCGATCGACGCGATGCTCCGCAACATCGACCGCGAGACCGAGGCGGCGATCAGGAGGTCGCGGTAAGGACGGCGGACGCGCCGGCGCCCCGCGCACCCGGCGGGGCGCCGGCGGCCGCCTAGGCACGGGAGATGGCGGTCGCGGCGGAGAGGGCGAGGAGGCTGCCGAGCGTCGGCAGCGAGAGCGTGCGCGAGGCCGCCGTGGGCTACGCCTTCGTGCTCGTCCCCCTCTTCGTCTTCGCGCTCTTCTACCTCTACCCGCTCGTGTACGCGTTCTACGTCAGCGCGCACGAATGGGGCGGGCTCGAGGGCAAGATCGGCTACGTCGGCCTCGACAACTACCGGGAGCTGCGCGGCGACACCGCCTTCTGGACCTGGCCGCCCGAGCGCGCGACCGCGCTCTGGAACACCGTCTACTACACGGCGCTCGTCGTGCCCGTGCAGATGGCGCTCGGCCTGCTGATGGCCCTCGTCGTCAACCAGCCGATCCGCGGCCGCACCTTCTTCCGCTCCGCGTACTACTTCCCGGCCCTCACCTCCTCGGCCGCGATCTCGGCCATCGCCCTCTACCTGCTGAACGCCGACGGCCTCGTCAACGCGGCCATCGGCGCCGTCCTCGGCCACGACTTCAACCACCCCTGGTTCGGGGACCCGGACACCGCGCTCGAGTCGATCGTGGGGCTGAACGCCTGGACGACCTCGGGGACGATGATGCTCTTCTACCTCGCGGCTCTGCAGTCGATCCCGACGGACGTCTACGAGGCGGCGGCGATCGACAAGGCGGGGGCGTGGCGCACGTTCTGGAAGATCACCTTCCCCCTGCTCAAGCCGGCGCACTTCTTCGTCGCCGTCGTCTCCGTGATCGGCGCCCTGAAGCTCTTCGACCAAGCGTTCATCATCTCGAGCGGCGCAGGCGGGCCGGCCGGCTCGACCATGACCGCCGTCCTCTACCTGTACCGGGTCACGATCTCGGAGTTCAACTACGGGTACGGCGCCGCCATCGGCGTCGTCCTCTTCCTGATCATCTTCACGCTCACCCTCGTCCAGCGCCTCCTCTTCGGGAAGGCGGAGATCGGGTACTGATGGCCGACCGCGAGGAGACCGCCCCGCACGTCGCCGCCGTCCGCGAGCTCGCCCTCGAAGGCGAGCCGGCGGTCGGCGCGCCGGCGCTGATCCCGCCCCGCTCGCTCGGGGAGCGGGTGCGGCGCGCGGTCGCGCTGGCGCTGATGATCGCCCTCGCCGTCCTCTACCTCGTCCCCCTCCTCTGGCCCGTCGTCACGTCGCTGAAGACGCAGGCGGAGGCCGCCGCCGGCTTCGACCTCTGGCCCGACCACCCGAGCCTCGCGGCCTACCGGGAGATCCTCGCCCGCGAGGACCTCTCCTTCGTCACCTTCTTCAGGAACAGCCTCTTCCTCTCCGCCTCCATCACCGCCGTCAACCTCTTCCTGGCCACGCTCGGCGGCTACGCCTTCGCCCGCCTGCGCTTCCCCCTGCGCGAGGTGCTCTTCATGCTCGTGCTGGGGACGCTGATGATCCCCGACCAGATCCGGCTCGTCCCCGTCTTCCTGATGATGGTGGACTTCCCGCTCACCCACTGGAACCTGACCCAGACCCAGCGCGGCTACATCTTCTTCGGCTCCAGCCTCGCGCTCGCGACCAACCTCTTCCTCATGCGCCAGTACTTCCTCACCATCCCCCGGGACTACGAGGAGGCGGCGAAGCTGGACGGCGCCGGCTACTTCAAGACCTACCTGCGGGTGATGCTGCCGCTCGCGGCGCCGGCGGTGGCGGCGGTCGCGATCCTCACCTTCCAGGGGACGTGGAACGAGTTCTTCTGGGCGCTCATCCTGCTCGGGCAGGGCGATGCCGACCTGTACACGATCCAGATCGGCCTCACCCAGTTCACGTTCCAGTACGGGACGCTGTGGCCGCAGCTGATGGCGGCGGCGACGCTCGCCATCCTGCCCATCCTGCTCGTCTACGTCTTCTTCCAGCGCTACTTCGTCGCCGGCGTGGCCGCGGCCGGGGTAAAGGGATGATCGCCGTGGCCGCGCCGCCTTCCGAGCCGCTCCGGGCGGGGACGGCGCTCAAGCGGGCGGCGCGCGACTTCTACGAGGAGTCGTGGCGGCTCGTGCTCCTGAACTCCGCGCTCTCCGCCTACGTCCTCACCGTGCTCGCCCTCGGCGCCGTCGCGCCGCCCGCGCTCCTGCTCCTGCTCGGGGCGGGCCCGCTCGCGGCCGCGCTCGTCTCCGCGGCCGTGACCGTGGTGGAGACGGGCTCGCTGACCTTCCTGGAGACGGCGGCCGGGCTCCGCCGCTGCTTCGGGCGGGGGCTCCTGCTCGGCGCCGCCGTCGCCGTTTTCGCGCTCGCCACGGTCGTCGCCGTCCGCTTCTACGGCGGGGCGGGGACGCTCGCCTGGCCGCTCGCGGTGCTCGTCCTCTACCTGGCCGGGATCTTCGCCCTCTACCAGCTCCTGCTCTGGCCGCTCGCGCTCCGCGACTGCGCGCGGCCGCTGCGGGAGGCCGCGGCCGAGGCCGGGATCGCCCTCGTGCGCCGTCCGCTGGGGACGCTCGGGCTCGGGGTCGCGCTCCTCGCCGTCAATCTCGCCGGCCTCGCCCTCGCCGTCCTCCCCTTCCTGACCATGACCGTCGCGTACTCTGCTCTCGCGGCGGCGCGCTTCGCGCTGCCGCCCCCACAGCTCGAGGAGGCCTGACGCACGATGGCAAGCGTGACCTACGAGCACGTCTGGAAGCGCTTCGACGGCACCGTCGCCGTCCGGGACTTCACGCTCGGCGTCGAGGACGGGGAGTTCATCGTCCTCGTCGGCCCGTCCGGGTGCGGGAAGAGCACCGCCCTGCGCATGCTCGCCGGCCTGGAGAACGTCTCGGAGGGCCGCATCCTCATCGGCGATCGGGTGGTGAACAACCTCGCCCCCGCCGCGCGGGACATCGCCATGGTCTTCCAGTCGTATGCGCTCTACCCGCACATGACGGTGTACGACAACCTCGCCTTCGTGCTTCGCAACCAGCGGCTGCCGAAGCGGGAGATCGACGCGCGGGTGCGCCGGGCGGCCGAGATCCTGCAGCTCACCGAGCTCCTCAAGCGGAAGCCGAAGCAGCTCTCCGGCGGCCAGCGGCAGCGGGTGGCGCTGGGCCGGGCGATCGTGCGCGAGCCCGCCGCGTTCCTCATGGACGAGCCGCTCTCCAACCTGGACGCGAAGCTGCGCGTGGAGACGCGGGCGGAGATCCTGAAGCTCCAGCGCAGCCTGGGGACGACGACCATCTACGTCACCCACGACCAGGTGGAGGCGATGACGATGGGCGACCGGATCGCCGTCATGCGCGACGGCGTCCTGCAGCAGGTGGGGACGCCGCAGGAGCTCTACGAGCACCCGGTGAACGTCTTCGTCGCCCGCTTCATCGGCTCGCCGGCGATGAACATGGTCCCGGGCGGCGCGATCGAGGGCGCGGGCGGGGACGGCGTCCTCGCCGGCTTCCGGCCCGAGCACGTCGAGCTGGGCGAGCCGGGCGCGCGCGACGGCGCGGTGACCTTCGACGCTGTGGTCGAGGTCGTCGAGTACCTGGGCGACGAGCAGCTCGCCCACCTGCGCTACGGGGAGCTGCCGCTGCTCGCCAAGCTCCCGATCGAGCAGCGGGTCGTCCCCGGGGAGACGCGCACGTTCGCGGTCCCGCGCGAGAAGCTGCACCTGTTCGACGCGGAGACGGAGAAGGCGCTCGCGCCTGCGGGCGCGCCCGCGTAGGCTCGGACGCGGGCCGCCGGGACGTACGGGCCCCGGGCGGGCGCCCGAAGCCCGTAGAGTCGCCCGAGCGCCGATGCGTCTGTGCATGTTCCACCCCGAGGGCCGCCCGCTCGAGCGGGGCTGGGTGGGCCGGGTCGAGGGGGACGCGGTCGTGCAGCTCGCCGCGCAGACGCTGCCCGCGTTCTTCACCGGCGGCGGGCGGGCGCGCGAGCATGCCGTCTACCGGCTCGCGGCCGTGCGCCTGCTCGCGCCCGTGCCGCACCCGCCCGCGGTGCGCGTGTTCGAGCGCGAGCGCTCCTTCGTCTTCGCGAACCCGGCCGCGATCGTGGGGCCGGAGGCGGCGGTGGTGGCCCCGGGCGGCGGGCCGCTCGCGCTGCACGTCCGCCTCGCCGCCGTCGTGGGCAGGGAGGGAGCGCTCGCGGGCTTCACCGGCTTCGGGGAGTGGCGGCGCCCGGGCCGGGAGCCGCCCAAGGACCGCGACTTCGCGCTCGCCCTCGGGCCGCTCGTGGCGACGCCCGACGAGCTCGAGCCGGGGACGGTCGCGGCCTCCGTGCGCGCCGCGGAGGGGGAGCTCGCGGGCGGGCAGGCCCGGGGCTTCGACTGGGAGGCGGCGCGCGCCTACGCCGCCGAGGGAACCGTCCTCCGCCCCGGAGACCTGCTCGCGGGGCCGGCCCTCGTCGTCGTCGCCGGGATCGGCCGAGGCCCGGTCGAGATCGAGCTCGCCGGGCTCGGCGTCCTCCGCCAGCAGGTGGCCGGCTGACGTGCGCGTGGTCGTGGACTGGGACGGGACGGCGACCGAGACGGACGTCCTCCACCTCGTGCTCTGCGAGTTCGGGGACGAGCGCGTCTACCATCGGGCCGAGCGCGCGCTCGCGCGGGGGATGACCCTGGAGGAGGTGATCGCCCTCGAGTTCGCGACCGTGCGCGCGCCGCTCGCGGAGGTGGTCGCCTGGGTGGGGGAGCACGTGCGGCTGCGGCCCGGCTTCGTCGCCTTCGCCCGCCGCCGCCGGCCGCTCGTCGTCTCCAGCGGCTTCCACGAGCTGATCGCCCCGATCCTGCGCCGGGAGCGGCTCGAGCTCGAGGTGGTCGCGAACCG
>DATLYP010000105.1:0-13077 GCA_035574655.1 Gaiellaceae bacterium | reverse complement strand
GCGGACGACGACGCGGGCGAGCTGACGTCGGTAGTCGGCCGGCGCGAAGCGGTCGCCGAGGACCTCGACCTCCTCCACCGCCTGCAGCGGGTCGCCGGCGGGAAGGAGCGCGGGCGCCGCGCCCACCCCGGTCAGCGCGACACGGGCCGTGCCGTCGGGCAGCGCGAGCGCCGCCGCGCCCGCAAGCGCGAAGCCGGAGGCAGGGTGCTCGACCGCCACGTACGCCGACCCGGCGCCGGGCGGGGGGAGAGGGACGTCGACGCGGACGAGCAGCTCCCCCGGCGCGAGCCCGGTCAGGAAGGGGCCGACGAGGAGCTCCGGGAGGGGGAGCGTCCGCTCCCCCGCGGCGGAGCGGACGACGGCGGAGGCGCCGAGCGCGAGGAGGACGGGGGCGAGGTCGGAGGCGGGGTCGGCGTGGGCGAGGCTGCCGCCGGCCGTTCCCCGGTTCCGCACCTGCAGGTCGCCGATCCCGGCCGCGCACTCGGGGAGCGCCGCGAGCCCCGGCGCGGCGAGCGCCGGCGCCCGGGCGACGTCGTCCCAGGTGGCGAGCGCCCCGATCTCCACGCGGGCGTCCGCCGCCGCGACGCCGCGCAGGCCGAGCCCGGCCACGTCGACGAGGAGCGAGGGCCGCAGCACGCGCAGCTTGAGCAGGGGGATGAGCGACTGCCCGCCCGCGAGCGCCTTCGCCTCCGGGTCGGCGAGCGCCGCGAGCGCCTCCTCGAGCGAGGCCGGGCGCAGGTAGTCGAAGGGGGCGGGGATCACGAGGCCCCGTCCTCGCGCAGCGCCGCGGCCGCCGCCCGGATGGACTCCACGATCGCCTGGTACCCGGTGCAGCGGCAGTAGTTGCCGCGCAGCGCGCGCCGGATCGCCCGCTCCTCCGGGTCGGGGTCGCGGGCGAGCAGGTCGGCGGCGGTGAGGATCACGCCCGGGGTGCAGAACCCGCACTGGAGGCCGTGGTGCTCGACGAACGCGCGCTGGATGGGGTGCAGCGCGTCCGGGGCGCCCAGGCCCTCGATGGTGGTGATCTCCGCCCCCTCGGCTTGGAGCGCGAGCAGGGTGCAGCTCTTCGCCGCCTTCCCGTCCAGGAGGACGGTGCAGGCGCCGCACTGGCTCGTGTCGCAGCCCACGTGGGCGCCCGTCAGGCCGAGCCCGTCCCGGAGCGCGTGCACGAGCAGCGTCCTCGGCTCCACCTCGAGCGTCCGCCGCTCGCCGTTGACGGCGAGCTCGACCCGCCGCCGCTCAGGCACCCGCGGGGAGCGCCGAGACCTTGTCGCGCAGGTACGCGAGGTACGGCTCGGGGTCGATGCCGGCCGTGCCGGTCAGGCGCTCGATCGTCTCCTTCGGCGACAGCTTGCGGCCGAGCGCGTACAGGCGCTCCGTCAGCCAGGAGGAGAGGCCCTCGAGCTCGCCGGCCTCGAGCTGCGCGTCCAGGTCGGGGATCGCCTCCCGCACCCGCGCCCAGATCTGCAGCGAGATCACGTTCCCGAGCGCGTAGGTGGGGAAGTAGCCGATGCCGCCGCTCGACCAGTGCACGTCTTGGAGGACGCCGCGCGCGTCGTCGGGCACCTCCACGCCGAGCAGCTCGAGCATGCCCTCGTTCCAGGCCTGGGGCAGGTCCTTCGGGGCGAGCCGGTCCTCGAGCAGGCGCCGCTCGAGGTCGAAGCGGAGGATGATGTGCAGGCTGTAGGTGGTCTCGTCCGCCTCCACCCGGATCGGCCCCGGCTCCACCCGGTTGATCGCGGCCAGGAAGCGGTCGAGCTCCACGTCGGCGAGCTGCTCCGGGAAGGCCCCTCGCAGCGGCTCGTACCAGTACGTCCAGAAGGGGCGGGAGCGGGCGACGAGGTTCTCCCACGTCCGGCTCTGCGACTCGTTGAGCCCGAGCGAGGGGGCGCCCGCGAGCGGCGTCCGCTGCAGGGAGGAGGCGATCCCGTGCGCGTACAGGCCGTGGCCCGCCTCGTGCATCGTCGACCAGAACGACTCGAGCCCGGTCTCGCGGTAGCGCGTGGTCAGGCGGATGTCCCGGTTCGAGAAGGAGGTGCAGAACGGGTGCACCGTCGTGTCCAGCCGCCACGAGCCCTCCTCGAAGCCGAGCCGCTCGAGCACCCGGTCGGCGAACGCGCGCTGCTCGGGCTCCGGGAAGCGGTGCGCGAGGAAGGAGGCGTCGACCGCCGGCGCCTGTCGCACGAGCTCGACGAGGACGGGGCGGATGCGGTCGAAGACCGCCGCCACCTCGGTCGTCGTCATGAACGGCTCGTAGTCGTCGAGCAGCGGCGTGTACGGGGAGTCCTGCCACTCGAAGCACTCGACGTAGCGCCGCTTCAGCTCCAGGATGCGCTCGAGCGCGGGCAGGAAGGCGGCGAAGTCGCTGCGCGCACGGGCGTCCACCCAGACCTGGAAGGCCTCCGAGGCGGCTCGGGTCATCTCCGCCCGCAGCTCCGCCGGTACCCGCCGCTGCTTCTCCCAGTCGCGGCGGGTGACCCGGATCAGGCTCGCGTCGTCGGAGTCGTAGGGGAGCGACTCCTCGTAGGGGCGCAGGCGCTCGAGCAGCCGCCCCACCTCGTCGTCGACGAAGCGCTCGTGGGCGATCCGCTCCAGCGTCGCGAGCTGCTCGGCGCGGGCCGGCGCGCCGAGCGGGGGCATCATCACCCGCTGGTCCCAGAGAAGCACGGACGCCGCTCGGGCAAGGTCGGAGACCTCGGCCAGCCGCTCCTTCAGCGCACGCAGGTCCGCCTCCACCGAGGAGGAATCTACCCGCGCGGCGGTAGCATCCGCGCCGCATGGCCGAGGTGCTGATCGTCGGCGACACGCTCCGCACGCCGGAGCTGCGCCACGAGGTGCCGCTCGGGATCCCCGACCCGTTCACGTACGCGGAGCTCGACGGCCGCCGCGTCGTCGCCATCAACTCGATGGAGGCGACGCGCGTGGAGGCGCTCGGCCTCGGCCTGGAGGTGCGCCCGACGGAGGAGTTCGGCGCCGACGAGCTGCGCCGGAGCGGCCTCGACCCGCACCGGGTGGAGGTCGAGCTCGCGCTCCGCGTTGCCCGCGGCCTCGGGATCGAGCGAGCGGCGGTGCCCCGCTCCTTCCCGCTCGGCATCGCCGACGCGCTGCGCGGGGCGGGCGTCGAGCTGACGGTCGACCAGAAGCTCTTCGACGACCGCCGCCGGCGCAAGTCGCCGCAGGAGCTCGCGGGCATCCGCCGCGCGCTGCGCGCCGCGGAGGCGGGCGTCGCGGCCGCGCGCGACCTGCTTGCCCGCGCCGAGCCGGGGGACGGGACGCTCGTCCTGGAGGGCGCGCGGCTCACCTGCGAGCTGCTCAAGGAGCGCGTGCAGGCCGCGTTCCTCGCGCACGGCGCGCTCGCCCTGGAGATGGTCGTCTCCCACGGCCCGCAGACGGCTGTCGGGCACGACATGGGCTCGGGGCCGGTCGGCCGGGACGACGTCGTCGTCCTCGATCTCTTCCCCGTCGACCTCGAGTCGGGCTGCTACGCCGACCTGACCCGCACCGTCTTCGTCGGCAAGCCGCCCGGCGAGCTGCGGGCCTGGCACGACCTCTGCCTGGAGGCGCTCGAGCTCGCCGTGGCCGGCGTGCGGGCGGGCGCGCACGGCGGCGAGCTGCACCGGCAGGTGTGCGACTTCTTCGCCGGGCACGGCTTTCCCACGCAGCTGACGAAGGAGGCGGGCCAGGTGCTCCGCGACGGCTTCTACCACGGCCTCGGCCACGGCGTCGGGCTGGAGGTGCACGAGGCGCCCGCGCTCGGCATGGTCGGCGAGGAGCTCGTCGCGGGGGACGTGGTCGCGGTCGAGCCCGGCCTCTACCGGTACGGGCTCGGCGGCGTGCGCGTCGAGGACCTCCTGCTCGTCACCGACGGCGGCTGCGAGCGGCTCACCGACTGCCCTTACGACCCGGAGGTACGGCGGACGTGACCGAGACAGCGATCGACACCCTTCTCCTCGAGCAGCGGCGCTATCCGCCCCCGCCCGACTTCGCCGCCCAGGCGAACGCGCAGCCGGGGATCTACGACATCCCCTTCGAGGAGTTCTGGGAGCGGGAGGCGCGCGAGCGGGTCACCTGGTTCGAGCCCTTCCACACGCTTCTCGAGTGGGAGCTCCCGTACGCGCGCTGGTACGTGGGGGGCAAGCTGAACGCCGCCTACAACTGCCTCGACCGGCACGTGCAGGCCGGCCGGGGGGACAAGGTCGCCTTCTACTACGAGGCGGAGCCGGTGGGGGAGCGGGCGGCGATCACCTACGCCCAGCTCCTCGAGGAGGTGGTGAAAGCCGCGAACGGCCTCAAGGCGCTCGGCGTGCGCAAGGGCACCCCGGTCGGGATCTACATGGGGATGGGCCCCGGCCTCGCGGTCGCGATGCTCGCCTGCGCCCGCTTGGGCGCCCCGCACACGGTCGTCTTCGGCGGCTTCTCCGCGGAGGCGCTCGCCGACCGCCTGAACGACATGCGCTGCGAGGTGCTGCTCACCCAGGACGAGGCCTGGCGGCGCGGGCAGATCGTCCCCCTCAAGCGGAACGCGGACGAGGCGCTCGCCTCCTGCCCCACCGTCACCCGCGTCGTCGTCGGCCAGCGCACGCGCGCGCAGGTGCCGATGACGCCGGGCCGCGACCTCACCTGGACGGAGCTCGTCCAGGGCCAGCCGAGCGACCCCGCCTCCTGCCCCTGCGAGCCGATGGACTCGGAGGACCTGCTCTACCTGCTCTACACGAGCGGCACGACCGCGAAGCCGAAGGGGATCGTGCACACGACCGGGGGCTACCTGGTCGGCGCGGCCGCCACCCACTGGTACGTCTTCGACCTCAAGCCGGAGACGGACGTCTACTGGTGCGCGGCCGACATCGGCTGGGTCACCGGGCACAGCTACATCGTCTACGGCCCCCTCTGCAACGGGGCGACGAGCGTCCTCTACGAGGGCACGCCCGACTACCCGGACAAGGACCGCTGGTGGGACATCGTCGAGCGGTACAAGGTGACGATCCTGTACACGGCGCCGACGGCGATCCGGGCGCACATGAAGTGGGGGCCCGAGTACGCGCAGCGGCACGACCTCTCCTCGCTCCGGCTCCTGGGCACGGTCGGGGAGCCGATCAACCCGGAGGCGTGGGTCTGGTACCGGGAGCACATAGGCGGCGACCGGACGCCGGTCGTGGACACCTGGTGGCAGACGGAGACGGGGATGATCATGATCACCCCCCTCCCGGGGATCACCACCCTGAAGCCGGGCTCCGCGAGCAAGCCCTTCCCCGGGGTGGAGGCGGCCGTCGTCAACGACCACGGGGAGGAGGTCGGGCCTGGCGCGGGCGGCTACCTCGTCCTCACGCGCCCCTGGCCGGCGATGACGCGCGGCATCTTCGGCGACGACGCCCGCTTCCGCGCCACCTACTGGGAGCGCTTCCCCGGCGTCTACTTCGCCGGAGACGGGGCGCGGATCGACGAGGACGGCGACTTCTGGCTCCTCGGGCGGGTGGACGACGTGATGAACGTGTCCGGGCACCGCATCTCCACGATCGAGGTCGAGTCGGCGCTCGTCGACCACCCCGCGGTCGCGGAGGCCGCGGTGTGCGGGCGCGCCGACCCGCTCACCGGGCAGGCGATCGTCGCCTTCGTCACCCTCAAGGGCGGGCAGGAGGGGTCGGTCGAGATGCTCGAGGAGCTGCGCGAGCACGTGGCCCGCAAGATCGGCCCCATCGCCAAGCCGGCGAACATCGTCTTCACGCCCGAGCTGCCGAAGACCCGTTCCGGGAAGATCATGCGGCGCCTGCTCCGCGACGTGGCCGAGCACCGGCCGCTCGGGGACACGACCACTCTCGCCGACCCGGCGGTCGTGGCCGAGATCGCCGAGCGGGCGGCCGCCCAGCCGGCCGAGGAGTAGAGCGAGAAGTCAGCCGCGGACGCGGAGCGTCGCAAGGCGATCCCTCGGCCTGCGGACGATCCGGCTTCGTGATCAGCCGGCCCGGGACCCCGAGGCCGCGGCGAGCGCCCGCTCGAAGGCCGCGAGCGTCCGCTCGACGTCGCGCTCGCTCGTCCGCCAGTTGGAGACCGAGAGCCGGATCGCCGGCCGCCCCTGCCAGACCGTCCCGCTCATCCACGCCTCGCCGCTCGCCTGCACGTCCGCGAGGACGCGCCGGGTGGTGTCGTCGTCGGCGAAGCGGAAGAGCACCTGGTTGAGGACGACCTCGTTCAGGAGCTCGCAGCCGGGGAGGCGCGCGACCCCCGCCGCGAGGGCGCGCGCCCGGGCGTGGGCGGCCTCGACGAGCTCGGCGACGCCGCGGCGGCCGAGCGCCCGCAGGGCGGCGTACACGACCACGCCCCGCGCGCGGCGGGAGAACTCCGGCGTCCAGTCCATCTGGTCCCTCGCCGCCGCGGGGTCCTGGACGAGGTACGCGGCCTGCACGCCCATCGCCGCCCGGTGCGGCTCGGGATGCGCGACGAGCGCCATCCCGCAGTCGTACGGCGCGTTCAGCCACTTGTGCGCGTCCGTGGCCCAGGAGTCCGCCCGCTCGACCCCGGCGACGCGCCCGCGCAGGGCCGGCGAGGCCGCGGCCCACAGGCCGAAGGCGCCGTCCACGTGCACCCAGGCGCCGGCCGCCCGCGCCGCCTGCACGATCTCGGGCAGGGGGTCGATCGAGCCCGTGTTCACCTCCCCCACCTGGGCGCACACGATCGCCGGCCCCTCGTCCTCGGCGAGCGCCCGCGCGAGCGCCTCCGGGCGCATCCGGCCCTGGTCGTCGGCGGCCACCTCCCTGATCGACGCCGTGCCGAGGCCGAGCAGGCGGAGGGCGCGGTCGACCGTCACGTGCCGCTGCGCGCCGGCGAGCACGCGGATGGGGGGCGCGCCCTGGAGCCCGCGCCGCTCGACGTCCCAGCCCACGCGGTCGAGGACTGCGTGGCGGGCGGCCGCGAGGCACGTCGCGTGCGCCATCTGGCAGCCGGTCACGAACGCGAACGACGCCGTCGCCGGAAGCCCGAAGAGCTCCCTGAGCCACTCGCCCGCGACCTCCTCGGCGACGGCCGCAGCCGGCCCGCAGACCGCGAGCCCGGCGTTCTGATCCCACGTCGAGACAAGCCAGTCGGCCGCGAGCGCCGCGGGCAGCGCGCCGCCGATGACGAAGCCGAAGTAGCGGCCGCCGGGACTCCCGACGACCCCGCGCTCCCCCTGCGCCGCCAGCTCCTCGACCACCCGCAGCGCGTCCCCCGGGCCGTCCGGCAGGGGCCCTCCGAGCGCGGCCCGGAGGTCGGCGACCGAGGCCGGAGGGAAGACCGGCCGCTCCTCGAGCGACTCCAGGAAGCCGGCGGCGATCTCGGCGGTACGGCGCAGGAGCTCGCGCTCGTCCACCGCGCGAGTCTAGAGCGGGCGCGGCGCGGAGGCGAGCCGGGCGCTACGCGGCGAGCAGGCGCTCGAAGCGCTCGGGGTCGTCGAAGGGGCCGACGAGCGCCAGGTACACGCGCCCGCCCTCGAGGAGGTCGCGCGCGACCCGCTGCACGTCCTCCGCGGTGACCGCGTCGAGCCGGCGCAGCACCTCGTCCGGCTCCTCGATCTCCCCCTCCAGCACCTCCCGCCGCAGCCCGTACTGGATCGTCCCCTGCGGGCTCTCCAGTCGGAGGACGAAGCGGCCCTTCGCGTAGCCGCGCGCCTTCTCGAGCTCGTCCGGGGGCACCGGCTCGGAAGCGACCTTCCGCAGCTCGGCGAGGATGGTGGCGATCGCCTCGTCCACCCGCGAGGTGTCCACGCCCGCGCCGGCGAACACGGTGCCGGCGTCCGTGTACGAGCTCGCCGCCGCGTGCACGTAGTAGGCGAGCCCGCGCCGCTCCCGCACCTCGGTGAAGAGCCGCGAGGACATGCCCCCGCCGAGGACGACGGTGAGGAGCTGAAGGGCGTACCGGTCCGGGTGCCCGAGCGGGTAGCCGGGCACCCCGAGCATGAGGTGCGTCTGCTCGGACTGCTTCGGGTGGAGGAGGACGGGGGAGCCGTCGGGCGGGAGCTCGGCGGGCGCCGGCGACCCGGTCGGCGCGGGCTCGAGCCCGCCGAAGAGCTCCTCGAGCCGCGCGAGCAGCCCGTCCCCGATCCGCCCCGCGACCCCGACGACGATCCGCTCGGGCTTGTACCAGGCGCGAAGGTAGGCGAGGAACGTGTCCCGCGTGGCGGCCTCGATCGTCTCGCGGGTGCCGAGGATGTCCCAGCCGAGCGGGTGGTCGTCGAAGAGGAGCCGGTCGTACACGCTTGCCACGTAGCGCTGGGGCGTGTCCAGGTAGACGTTCATCTCCTCCAGGATCACGCCCTTCTCCTTCTCGATCTCCTCCGGGTCGAAGCGCGAGCGGAGCAGCATGTCCGCCAGCACGTCGAGCGCCACGTCGCGCGTCTCTGCGCCGCACTTCACGTAGAAGCCCGTCAGCTCCTTCCCCGTGAACGCGTTGAACTCGCCCCCGATCGCGTCGATCTCGGCCGCGAGCGCGCGCGCGCTCGGCCGCCGCTCCGTCCCCTTGAAGAACATGTGCTCGGAGAAGTGGGCGATGCCCTTCGCCTCCGCCGTCTCGTAGCGGGAGCCGGCCGCGAGCATGACGAAGCAGGCGACCGAGCCGACCTGCGGCATGGGGGCGGTGAGGACGCGCACGCCGTTCGCGAGCATGGTCTTCTCGAAGACCGGCACGGCGGCGATGGTATCGGCGCGAGCGAGCCTGCCCCGCCGGGGCGTAAGACCGTCGCCGCCGGCGGCCGATATCTCCGACGCAACGCGACGAAAGGAGGTTCGCACGTGCGACGGATCGTGCTCACGGGCGCGCTCGGCCTCGCGCTCGCGCTGAGCGGGGGCGCGCTCGCCGGCAAGGTCGGCCTCGTCAAGCCGTGGGTGTACGACCCGAACGGGACGGGGCTCGCGACCGCCGAGTGGACGAAGGACGGGCTCCTGCTCGACAACAACGCCCAGACCGGCGTCGTCGCCACCGGCGCGGTCGTGAAGGGGGTCGCGGGCGAGCCGCTCACGTCCCTCTCCTTCGAGCGGAAGGCGGATACCTACTGCGGCGCCGGGTCGCCGCGCTTCAGCGTCCGCTTCGAGGGCGAGAGTGCGTACCGGTTCTTCACCTGCCTGTACGGCCGGAAGGCCCCGGGCTCGAAGGAGGGCTGGGAGAAGGTCACCTTCTCGGACGAGACCCCGTACTGCGACGGGGGCTCGGCCGCGCCCACCGGCTGCTTCGGCGACGGGAAGGCGGTGGAGGCGATCTTCCTCGTCCACGACGAGGGGCCGAGCGAGGCCCTGCTCGACCGGATCGAGGTGAACGGCGTCGTCGTCTCCCGGCATCCGAGCTGAGCGGCTGGGAGGCGGGGCCCCGCCCCGCCTCCCCCTCAGCGGCGGTCCTCCCGCCGGTAGACGAAGCGGAGCGCCTGCCAGCGCTCGTCGATCGAGCACGACTTGTTGTCGACGAGCCCGTTCGCGAGCCCGATCCGCTGCACGGCGTCGAAGTCGAGGTCGCCCGCGATCCCCGCCGCCTTCTTCGGCCAGGCGATCCAGAGGCCGTCCGCCGGGCCGAGGGTCGCCTTCAGCTTCGGGAAGCGGCGCTCGAGCTCGGCGCGGCTCGTTGTGAAGAAGACGGTGACGTGCCTGCCGGTCTCGGCGCCCAGCTTTCGCGAGAGCAAGGCGGGGGAGGGCGCGCCCGTCACGCGAGCTCGGCGAGGGCGCCGAGGAGCCGGTCCACCTCCTCCTCCGTGTTGTAGTGGACGATCCCCGCGCG
This sequence comes from Gaiellaceae bacterium, assembly GCA_035574655.1. Classification (GTDB taxonomy): domain Bacteria; phylum Actinomycetota; class Thermoleophilia; order Gaiellales; family Gaiellaceae; genus GMQP-bins7. The sequence continues at coordinate 3,345 of DATLYP010000105.1, read as the reverse complement.
CACCGCGCCCTCCGGGAGCCCGAGGCGGCGCATGGTCTCGAGCGCGTAGTAGTTGCCGTGCCAGACGGCGAGGTCGCGCTCGGCGAGGGCGGCCGCGACCTCCGCGGGGCGACGGCCGGGGAGGTTGAAGCAGAACGTGGGGACGCGCCCGGCCATCGTTCGCAGCCCGTACAGGCGCACCCCGGCCGGGAGCCCGTCCAGGAAGCGCTCCCCGAGCGCCCGCTCGTGCGCGCGGATCGCATCCCAGCCGAGGGAGGCCAGGTAATCGACGGCGGCGACGAAGCCGGCGAGCAGCTCGTGCGGCAGCGTGCCCAGCTCGAAGCGGCGGCCGACCGGCTCGTCCGGCGCCGGGCGCACCTTGTACGGCCGCCAGGAGGCGAGCAGGTCCGCCCGGCCGTAGGCGAGCCCCAGGTGGGGGCCGCAGAACTTGTACGGGGAGCAGAGGAGGACGTCCACGTCCCAGGCGCGGACGTCGATCGGCCCGTGCGGCGCGTAGTGGACGGCGTCCACCCAGGCGAGCGCGCCCGCCGCGTGCGCGATCTCCGCCACCCGCCGGACGTCCGGCGCCGTCCCCACCGAGTTGGCGGCGGCCGGGAAGGCGACGACGCGCGTCCGCTCGCCGACGAGCCGCTCCAGCTCGCCCTCGTCGAGCTCGAGCTCCTCGGTCACGCCCGCCACCCGGACGACGACCCCCAGGTCGCGGGCGAGCTCGAGCCAGGGGGCGACGTTCGCGTCGTGGTCGAGGGCCGTGACCACGATCTCGTCCCCCGCCCGCAGGGTCCGGCCGAGTGCGCGGGTGAGCAGGAAGTTGAGCGCCGTCATGCTGGGGCCGAACGCCACCTCCTCGGGGGCGCAGCCGAGGAACGTCGCCGCCCGCTCGCGGGCGAGCGCGACGAGCGCCTCCGTGCGCCGGCTCGTCTCGAAGGGGCCGCCCACGTTCGCGTTCGCCTCCCGCAGGTAGGCGGCGATCGCGTCGATCACCTCGTCCGGGCACTGCGTCCCGCCCGGCCCGTCGAAGAACGCGAGCGGCCGCTGCAGGGCCGAGAAGCGGGCGCGGACCGCGGCCACGTCGAGGAGCGTGGCGCTCACGGGGCGTCGCGCTCCCCCGGGGCGTCGTCCTCCGCCACCTCCCGCCCGTTGACGACCCAGCGGTGCCGCGGACGCGGCCGCAGGGAATTGGAGACGAAGCACCCGCGCTCGGCGCGATCCAGGATGTCCCGCAGCGTGTCCGCGTCGGGCGCCGGGGCGAGCCGCACGTCGAGCACCGCCTCGATCTCCACGAAGCCGTACGAGCCGTCCTCCGGCCGTCTCGTCACCCGCCCGTGCGCGCGGCCCGAGCCGACCGCGTTCGCACCCGCCCGCCGGGCGGCGTAGTCCATGCTCGCGAGCGTGCAACGGACGAGACCGGCGAGCACGAGGTGCTCCGCCCACCACTCCGCCTCCCGCGGCAGCGGGCTGCCGCCCAGCGAGCTGTAGGCGACCCGGCTCTCGTCCACGACCACCTCGAACTCGAGCACGCGGGGGCGGACGTCGGCCACGGCGAAGAGCCTACCGCCCGGCCGCCGTCCGCCCCGCCGCCTACGCTCCGCTGCGGATGGAGCGCCTCCGCAGCCTGAGCGAGGCCGAGTGCTACGAGCGCTGCTACGGCTGGCGCTGGACGGACGACTCGGTCCGGGTGCTCCGCCGGGAGCCCGACCCGCGCGCCGACCCCTCCCCGGCCGGGGAGCGGCTCCGGCGCCTGCTCGAGCTGCGGCTCGACGCGCGGGAGCGCCCGGAAGCGGCCTGAGCGCCGCGCCCGATCGGGCACGATGGAGCCGTGCCCGATCGCGCCGTCGTCTTCGACCTCTGGAACACCCTCGTCCGCTTCCCGGACGAGCGCTCGCGCGCGCTGCGCGCCGCCTGGGCCCGGCGGCTCGGCGTGGACGAGGAGCGGCTCGAGGAGCTGTGGGGCAGAGCTGCGACCTACGAGCGGCGGGAGACGGGGCCGCTGCGGCCGGTGCTCGAGGAGGTGGCCCGCGCGCTCGGCCGCGACGGCGGCGCGGTCGAGGAGCTCCTCGCCTGGCGGCTCGACCTCGTCCGGAACGCGCTCCGGGTCGAGCCCGAGACGCTCTCCGCCCTCGACGAGCTGCGGCGCCGCGGCTTCGCGCTCGGCCTCGTCTCCAACTGCACCGAGGAGGTGCCGCTCGTCTGGCCCGAGACCGAGCTCGCCCCTCGCTTCCACGCCGCCGTCTTCTCCGCCCGCGCCGGCGTCCTCAAGCCCGACCCGCGGATCTACCGCCTCGTCTGCGCCGAGCTCGGGGTGGAGCCCGGCGCGTGCCTCTTCGTGGGCGACGGGGCCAACGACGAGCTCGCGGGGGCCGAGCGGGCGGGGATGAGGCCGGTCCTCCTGGACGGCGCCGGGGGGGAGATCGAGTGGCGCGGGCCGCGGATCTCCTCCATCCCCGAGGTCCTCGAGCTGGTCGAGTGAGCGGGGGCGGGGAAGGCGCCGTCCCCGACGTGCTCGGGCCTGGCGTCCGCGTCGTCTTCTGCGGCATCAACCCGGGACGCTGGAGCGCCGCGGCCGGCGCGCATTTCGCCAACCCCCGGAACGACTTCTGGCGCCTCCTGCACGCGGCCGGCTTCACGCCGCGGCAGCTCGTCCCGCGCGAGCAGCGCGAGCTCCTCCGCTACGGGGCCGGCCTCACGAACGCCGCGCGGCGGACGACGCGCGGCGCGGGCGAGCTCCGGCGGGCCGACTTCGCCGGTGCGCAGGAGCGGCTGGGGGAGATCGCGCGCACGCTCCGTCCGCGGGCGATCGCCTTCGTGGGCAAACGGGCCTACACCGGCGTCTTCGGGGGACGGTGCGAGCTCGGGCTCCAAGAGCGGACGCTGGACGGGACGATGCTCTTCGTCCTCCCCTCCACCTCACCCGCGAACGCGGCCGTGTCCTGGGCGGAGCGGCTGCGCTGGTTTCAGGCGCTGAAGGAGCTCGTGGGATGAGGCGCCCGCGGCTGCGCTCCGCCGCCCGCGCCGTCGTCCTCGACCCGGACGGCCGCGTGCTCCTCGTCCGCTTCGACACCCCGGAGCGGCAGGTGTGGGCGACCCCGGGCGGGGGCCTGCACGAGGGCGAGACGGACGAGGCGGCGCTCCGCCGCGAGCTCCTCGAGGAGGCCGGCTTGGAGGCCTTCGAGCTCGGGCCGCTCGTCTGGACGCGGACGCACCGCGTCGCCTTCGGGGGCGGCCGCTGGGACGGGCAGGCGGAGCGCTTCTACCTCGTGCGCGCGCCCGCGTTCGCGCCCGCGCCGAGGCTCGGCTGGGAGGCGCTGCGCGCGGAGGGCGTCGCCGCCGTCCGCTGGTGGACGCCCG
>DATLYP010000104.1:0-11149 GCA_035574655.1 Gaiellaceae bacterium | reverse complement strand
CGAGCTCGAGGCGGCGCTCGCCGACGCGGCCGAGGCCCTCTGGGACGAGGCCACGCGCTCCCGTGTGCAGGCGGCGCGCGCGGCGGCCTCCGGGGGGCCGCTTCCGGAGGGGCCGGCACGCGACACTCCGGCCGCGCTCGCCCTCGCCTACTGGGCCGCGCTCCCCCTGCTCGCCCGCGACCCGGCCGTCCAGGCCCCCTTGCGAGAGCTGGAGCCGGCCCTGGCCGGGCTCGACGCCGAGGAGCGGCTCCGCCGAGGGCCCGTCCTCGCGCGCGCGGCGACTCCCGCGCTGGCGCTCGATCTCGAGCTCCTGAAGGACGAGGGCTACCGGTACGTGGCCACCTACCCCCCCGAGGGCTCCGAGGGCGTGGACATCGTCGGCCGGGCCGCGTCGTGGCTCACGCGCAGGATGACGGTCGACGGGCAGGCCCCGCGGCTCAACATGCGGCGCTTCCTCGCGCTCCTCGCCGAGGAGGTGGAGCTCGAGCTGCCGGCGGCGGCCGAGACCCTCGAGCGGCTGCTCGCCGAGCCGATGCCCGACGCGCCCGGCCAGGACCGCATGTTCCTCGCGCTCGCGCGCGGGCTCGTGGAGGAGGCCGTCGCCGAGCGCGGCTTCCCGTTCTGACGCGGTCGGACGGGGCGGCCGCCGAGGCGGCCGCCCCGTCCGCGCCCGTGGCTAGCGCTAGCGCAGCGCCGCCCGCACGCGCGCCGGCGTGAACGGCACCCGCCGGAGCCGGGCCCCTGTCGCGTCGAAGATGGCGTTCCCGATCGCGGCCGGGATCGCCGTCATCGCGTTCTCGCCCGAGCCCATCGCCGGCTCGTTGACCCGGTTGATCAACGCGATCTTGATCTCCGGGAGCTCCGTGAAGCGCAGGACCTGGTAGCTCTCCCAGTCCCTGCTCGCGGAGGTGCGGCGGTTGAGCTGCACCTCCTCCTTCAGGGCCCGGCTGACGCCGTGCACGACGTTGCCCTCGATCTGCGCCTTGAGGCCGTTCGGGTTGATGATGATCCCGACGTCGTGCGAGACGACGACCCGGGTCACGCGCACCTTCCCGGTCCTCCGGTCGACCTCCACCTCGGCCACGGTGCCGGCGTACCCGTCGCTGCCCTCGTACTGCATCGCGGCGATTCCTCGGCCGGTGGCGATCCGGCCGCCGGTCGACCGCTTCGGCGAGGGCCTCGCCTCCCAGCCCGCCGCCTTCGCGGCCACCCTGAGCACGTGCGCGAGCCGCGGGTCGCCGATGTAGCGGAGCCGGAACTCCACGGGATCGACCTTGGCCGCGGCGGCGAGCTCGTCGATGAAGCTCTCGTTCGCGAACGTGTTCTGGATGCGCGCCGGCGAGCGCAGCGGACCGGTGAAGAACGGCGAGTCGACCGTGTGGGCAATCACGCGCGTGTTCGCCACCAAGCCGTCCTCGTCGGGGAGGTAGCCCGCCTGCGTGTTCGAGCTGTCCGCGCCGAGCGGCGGGAAGCGCGGGGCCTGGACGTTGCGGGGCGGCAGCCGCAGCCCGATCAGGTACCCGGTCGGGAGGTTCGCCGCTCCCACGTTCCCGGGCCGGCCTCCGCGCGACGCCTGCCACCCCTCGTAGTCCCAGGCGACGAGGTTCCCCTCCGCGTCGAGGCCGCCCCGCAGACGCATGACCATGGGCGTGCCGTAGTGCTCCCAGACGTGCTCGTCCGGGCGCATCCACTGCACCCGCACCGGCCGTCCGACATGCTTGGACATGACGACGGCGTCGAGCGAGACGGTGTCGGCGCCGTTCAGCCCGTAGCAGCCGGAGCCCTCCACGTAGATCACGTGCACGTTGCGGGCCGGCAGGCCGAGCATGCGCGCGATCGCCTGCCGCAGCGGGTAGACGCCCTGGGTCGACGACCACACCGTGACCTCCTCCCCGCGCACGTCCGCGATCGCGCAGGAGGGGCCCATGGAGCCGTGCAGCTGGTACGGGTAGTAGTAGACGGCCTCCAGCACCTTGGCCGCCCCCGCCATCGCCTTGTCCACGTCCCCGTCGGCGGCGAGCAGCCGCGCCGTGCCGACCTGCTTCACCATGCTCGCGAACAGCTCGTCGTGGGTCGGCACGCCGCCCGGGTCCTTCCAGGTGACCTTGAGCGTCTGGGCGGCCTTGATCGCCTGCTCCTCGCGCTCGCAGACGACGCCCACGAAGTCCTTCTCGACGACCACCTTGACGAGGCCCTCGATCCGCTTCGGGAAGCCATCGACGCTCACGAGCGTGGCGTTGATGCCCGGCGGCCGCACGACCCGTCCGTGCAGCATCCCCGGCACCGTCAGGTTGTGGATGTACTGGTGCCGGCTGCGGACCTTCGCCTCCAGGTCGACGGCCTTGACCGGGCGCCCCACGACCTTGAGCTCGCTGGGCTTCTTCGGCTCGACTTTGCCCGTGATCTTGACGTCGAACCGCCTGCCCCCCACGAGCTCCCCGTAGCTCACCTTCTTCGCCGGGTCCGACTTGACCGAGACGACGCCGTCGGTGACGACGAGCTCGGAAACCGGGGCCCCCAGCCGCTGCGACGCGAGCGAGAGGAGCACAGCCCTCGCCTCCGCCGCGGCATGCCGGAGCCCGTTCGCCCACTGCGTCTTCAGCGACTGGCTGCCGGCCGTCGTGCCCTGGTCGGGGGTGACCCAGGTGTCGCCCTGGATGTAGTCGATCTTGTCCAAGGAGACGTCGAGCTCGTCGGCCGCGATCTGCATCTGCGCGGTCCGCAGGGCGGTGCCGAGCTCGACCTTCCCCACCTTGATCGTGACCCGGCCGTTCTCCTTGACCGCGATCCAAGAGTCGATGAGGCTGGGGTCGATCGAGGCGGGCCCGATCTGCTGGGCGCGGGTCGACGAGGCGCGTGCGACGCCCCCGAGCGAGAGCGGGACGCTGAAGGCTACGACCAGCGCGCCGCCCTCCTTGAGGAAGTCGCGACGGGAAAGAGTCCGCTCGGTGATCTGCGTCATCGAAACCATCCCTCCCTTACGCCATCGCCTTCGCCGCCCGCTGGACGGCCCTGACGATCCGGTAGTGCGTGCCGCAGCGGCAGATGTTCTTGTTCAGCGCCTTCTTGATCTCCGCCTCGGTCGGCCGCGGGTTCCTGCGCAGGAACGCGATCGACTGCATGATCATCCCGTTGATGCAGTAGCCGCACTGGGCAGCGTCCTCGGCGATGAACGCCTGCACGACCGGGTGCGTGCTCTTCCCGGTCGCGAGCGCCTCCAGCGTCGTCACCCGCTGGCCGCGGACGGCGCTCACCGGGACGATGCACGAGCGGACGGGCTCGCCGTTCAGGTGCACGGTGCAGGCGCCGCACTGGGCGAGCCCGCAGCCGAAGCGGGGCGCGTGCAAGCCGAGCTCGTTGCGGAGGACGTAGAGGAGCGGCGTGTCGGGTGTCGCCTGCACCCGATGGCGCCGCCCGTTCACGACGATGCTAACCGTCGCCACGCGTGCCACCTCCTTGTCGGGTCGGGCCGAGCGCGAGGGCGCCGGGGCGCACGAGGGTTGACCGCGGCCTCTGACATGACAGCCCTCGCACGGAAACGATTGTTCAACATAGTGGACGCTCGCGTCAATCCATACGCGAGCATTCCCGGGGCGTAGGTCTGGCCGGCGCGCGCCGGCCGGGGCGCCAGGCGCGCGCCGGGGACCTGGGCGAGCGAGCCGGGACGTGCCGCGCCGCGACTACGGACGGACGATCAGGACGCCCTTCATCCCTGCCGACGCGTGGCTCGGCAGCGTGCACACAAAGGGGTAGCGGCCGGCCTTCTTGAACGTCACGCGGAGCGTCGCACGCTTGCCGGCGGCGATCGCCGGCGTCCCCTTCCCCGCGATCCGGAAGTCGTGCGCGATCGCGCCCCGGTTCACGACGGTGAAGACGACGACCCCTCTCCGTGCGGTCTTCGGCTTGAGGGCGAACGTGAACTCGGTCATCGTGACCGTGATCCGCTGCGGCGCCTGTGCGGCGCGGCCCGTGCCGCCGGCGGCGGCGACGGCGAGTGCGAGGGCGGCGACGAGCGCGCCCGCGAGGAGTACGGATACCCGGCCTAGGGTTCTCACAAGGCTCCCTCCCGATCGACGTTGCGTACGGAAACCGCCGCAAGTCTACGCGCCGCGTTCGCCTCGCTGGAACAGCATCCAACCGAGTGGACGGAGCACACCGGCCGCCGCTCGCGCCCTTACAGTAAGGCGCGATGCAGCAGAACCTCGGTCCCGCGGAGCAGCCCGAGCCTGTCGGCGAGCCCGCGGGGAGCGACCTCGGTCGAGCGCTCCGCGAGGCGCGGCTCGCGCGCGGCTACTCGCTGGCCCAGGTCGCGGCCGCCACGGGAATCTCCAAGTCGCTCCTCTCCCTTATCGAGAACAACCGAAGCGACATCACCCTGCGCCGGCTCGCCCGGCTCGCCGAGCACTACGGAACGCACGTCGTCGACCTCCTCCCCAGGAACGACGCCTCCGACCCGGTGGTCACGAGGCGCGGGGAGCGGCGGCGCCTGCACTCCGCCGTGGAGGGCCTCGACCTGCACCTTCTCGTCCCGGACTCGCGGCGCAAGATGCTGCCCCTGGTGGCCGTGTTCGCGCCGGGGGGAGGGTCGGCGGAGTACTGGAGCCACGAAGGGGAGGAGCTCGTCGTCGTGCTCGAGGGGCGGGTCAAGCTCGAGATCGCAGGCTCCGAGCCCGTCGTCCTCGAGCGGGGCGACGCCGCGTACTACGAGAGCGCCCGGCCCCACCGCTGGTCGAACGTCGGCGACGGGCTCGCCCGCCTCCTCGCTGTGGCGACGCCCCCCACGAACCTGTAGGAGGGAACGTCCCCCGCCCGAGCCTTGGGGCCGGCGTCCTGCCGCGCGCGCTCCTCTACGCTACCGCCGTGGACGTGCTCGACACGCTCGGCCGGCCGCTCCGCGACCTCCGCATCTCGGTCACCGACCGCTGCAACTTCCGCTGCGTCTACTGCATGCCGAAGGAGGTCTTCGGGCGCGACTACCGCTTCCTCCCCCGCCGCGAGCTCCTGACCTTCGAGGAGATCGAGCGCGTGGCAGCCGTGTTCGTCCGCCTGGGCGTGCGTAAGGTCCGCCTGACCGGAGGGGAGCCTCTGCTGCGCCGAGAGGTGGAGACGCTCGTCGCCCGCTTGGCCGCGCTCGGCGACCTGGACGTGACCATGACGACGAACGGCGCCCTGCTCGCGCACAAGGCGCAGGCGCTCGCGGACGCCGGCCTCAGCCGGATCACGGTCAGCCTCGACTCCCTCGACGACGCGGTCTTCCGGGCGATGAACGACGTGGACTTCCCGGTGGCGCGCGTGCTCGCCGGGATCGAGGCGGCGGCCGCGGCCGGCCTGCCGGTGAAGATCAACGTCGTCGTCAAGCGGGGGCTGAACGAGGACTCGGTGGTGGAGATCGCGCGGCGTTTCCGCGGCAGCGGGCACGTGGTGCGCTTCATCGAGTACATGGACGTCGGCTCCTCGAACGGGTGGCGGATGGAGGACGTCGTCCCGGCGGCGGAGATCGTGGCCGCGATCGCGGCGGAGTTTCCCCTCGAGCCGGTGGAGCCCGCCTACCGGGGGGAGGTGGCGCAGCGTTACCGCTACGCGGACGGGGCGGGCGAGATCGGCGTCATCGCCTCCGTGACGCAGCCGTTCTGCGGGGACTGCACGCGGGCGCGCCTCTCCGCGGACGGGAAGCTGTACACCTGCCTCTTCGCCGCGCGCGGGCACGACCTGCGCGCGCTGCTCCGCGCCGGCGCCTCCGACGAGGAGCTGGCCGCGGCGATCCGCGCGGTTTGGGAGCGCCGCCGCGACCGCTACTCGGAGCTGCGGACGGCTGAGACCGCCGCCCTGCCCAAGGTCGAGATGTCCTACATCGGCGGCTGAGCCCGTTCCGGCCCGCGCCCAGGGCGCCGGCTACCCGCGCGCGGCGAGCGGCCGGACGCCTCGCCGCCACAGGAGCCCCCGGCCCGGCTCGGGCGCCTCGGCGCTCGCCCGCACGATCAGCGCCACGGAGGCGACGACGGCCGCACCCGCGGCGAGCATCTGCGGGGTGATCTCCTCGCCGAGGAGGAGCCAGCCGAGGGCGACGGCGACCACCGGGTTCACGTATGCGTAGGTGGCGACGAGCGAGGTGGGCGCCGCGCGCAGCAGCCAGACGTAGGCAGTGAAGCCGACGAAGCTCCCGAACACGACCAGGTAGGCGAGGGCGAGGCCGGCGTCGAGGGTCAGCCTCGCCTCCCCGGGCTCGCCTGCGGCGAGGGAGACGGCGAGCAGCAGCACGCCGCCGCAGAGCGCGCCGAGGCCGGCCGAGGCGAGCGGATGGCGCGGGAGGGGCGCGCTCCGCGAGTAGAGCGAGCCGGCCGCCCAGGCGACGGCGCCGACGACGACCGCGAGCGCGCCCAAGCGGTCGACGGAGCCTGCGCCGAAGGGGTCGAAGAGGAAGACGAGGCCGAGGAAGCCGAGCACGAAGCCGGCGTAGGAGGAGCGGCGCAGCCGCCGCCCCAGCAGGACGCGGTCGAGGAGCGCCATCCAGAGCGGGATGCTGCCGGCGAGCAGAGCGGCGACGCCCGCGGGGACCGTCTGCTGCGCCCACGCGAGCCCGCCGTGGCTGACGAGGAAGAGGAGGCCGCCGAAGAGGAGGGCGGCCGCCACCTGCCGTCCCCCGACCCGGTCGCCCGGCTCGCGGCGGGGGAGCGCGGCCGCGAGCAGCACGCTGCCCGCGATCAGGTGGCGGACGGCCATGGCGAGGAAGGGCGGCAGGTCGCGGACGACGATCGAGGTCGCGACGAAGGTCGAGCCCCAGACGAGGTAGACGGTGCCGAGCGCGAGCCAGACCCGTGCGCGGTGCGGCCCCTGCATCGGGGCAGGATCGCCGCTCCCGGTGCGCCGCTCAAGTCGGCTTCCGCGCGGGGGCGATCAGCGCCGCTGATGCTCGCCGGCGCCGCCCCCGGCCGGGGAGGCGGACGCGGAGGCGCACGCGGGGGCCGGCGGTAGAATCGCCGCGTGTCCGCCGTCGCGGCTGAGCGGTCCGGGCGGCTGCCCCGCGGATGGGGGCACCTGCTGCTGCAGCTCGCGATCTGGCTCGGCTTCTACGGCGCCTACCAGGTCGCGCGGGGCGCGGCCGACCGCAACGTCGTAGAGGCGTTCCAGAACGGGGAGTGGATCCTCCGCACGCAGCGCGAGCTCGGCGCGCTCTTCGAGCCGGCGCTGCAGCGCGTCGTCGATGGCTCGTCGCTCCTCGTCGCGCTCACCTCGTACACGTACTGGCTCTCCCAGTTCGCGGTCATCGGGATCACGCTCCTCTGGGTCTACTTCCGGCGCCACGAGCGCTTCGCCGGCTTCCGCAACTGGCTGATCGCCGCCAACCTCGTCGGGCTCATCGGCTACGTCCTCGTCCCCACCGCGCCACCGCGCATGTTCCCCGAGTGGGGCTTCGCGGACACGCTCGCGCAGTACGCCGCCATCAGCCACGAGAGCGGCCTCATCGCCTGGGGCTCGAACCCGTACGCGGCCATGCCGAGCCTGCACGCGATGGACGCGTTCATCGTCGGGGCCGTCATGGTGGGCGTCGTCCGCAGCCGCTGGGCGAAGGCGCTGTGGCTGCTCTGGCCCGCCTGGGTCGCGTTCGCCGTGATCTCGACCGGCAACCACTACTGGCTCGACGTCGTGGCCGGGATCGCGATCGCGCTCGCGACCGGGGCCGTACTCCGCCGCCTCCGCAACAGGGGGGTCAGGTCCAAAGCGTTGCGCGCGCGGGGAGCCCGGGCCGGGCGCCTGCCGTGAGCGGGCCGAGCCGCGGCGAGCGCGCAAACCAGCTCGAGCGGTTCAAGCAGGAGTACACGCAGGTCGCGCGCGAGGCGCTCGCCCGCACCCTGCGGGGCGTCGCCCGCACCAAGCTGACGCCGGACATGCTCACCGTCGCCGGCGTCTCCCTCTGCCTCGCGGGCGCGCTGCTCGTCGGCTTCGAGGCCCGCAACGAGCGGCTCTTCTTCTGGCTCGGCGGGGCCCTCTTCGTGGTCGGCTCCGTCGCGGACGTCCTCGACGGCGCGCTCGCCCGCGCCTCCGGGAAGGGGACCGTCTTCGGCGCCTTTCTCGACTCCACCTTCGACCGGCTCGGGGAGGCGGCGATGCTGGCCGCGATTGGCCTCGCGTTCACGCGCGACGGGGACGAGATCGCCTTGGGCGCGACCTTCGCCGCCGTCACCGGCTCGTTCCTCGTCTCGTACACCCGGGCGCGAGCGGAGGCGCTCGGGCTCCGCGGCGACGTCGGCTTCGGCTCGCGCGTGGAGCGGGTCGTCCTCATCGCCGTCGCGCTCGGCCTCGGCCCCTGGGGGTGGCTGGAGTGGCCGATCTACCTGCTCGCCGCGACGGCGTGGGTGACCGTCGCGCAGCGGATTCTCTTCGTCCGCCGGCAGATCCGCGAGCTCGCCGAAGAGACGTCCTGAGGCGCGGCCCCGCACCAGCTCCCACGACCCGAGCAGCACCCGGCCTCCGCGATCTGCTGCTATCCTGCTAGCACTTTGCCTGCTAGCAGATCTGATCGCACCAGCGTGCTCGTACGCATGCCGGCGCACCTGAAGGGAGCGCTCGTCCGCGAGGCGGCGCGCAGGCGCTCGAACGTGAACGACGTCGCCGCCAGCATCCTCGCCGAGAGCTTCGGCGTCCCGTACGCCCCCAGCGGGCGGCGGCGCAAAGTGCTAGCAGGGGGCAGCCCCGTCGTCCTGCTCCGCGTCCCGCGCGAGCTCAAGGACGAGATCCGGGCTGAGGCCTCTCGCAGCCGGGCGAACGCGAACGACGTGATCCTCGCCGCGCTCGCGGACGCGCTCGGCGTCCCCTTCTCGACCAAGGAAAGGATCCCCATGGCTCAGACGGACGGAGCGACGAACGGCAAGCGGACCCAGGACAAGGTGCGCGTGGCCATCATCGGCGTCGGCAACTGCGCGAACGCGCTCGTGCAGGGCGTCGAGTACTACAAGGACGCCTCCCCGGCCGACGGCGTGCCCGGGCTGATGCACGTCGACCTCGGCGGCTACCACGTCTCCGACATCGAGTTCTCGGCGGCGTTCGACGTGGTGAAGGGGAAGGTCGGGCTCGACCTCGCGGACGCGATCTGGGCGCACCCGAACGACACGATCAAGTTCGCGGACGTGCCCAAGACGGGCGTCCGCGTCTCCCGCGGCATGACCCACGACGGGATCGGCAAGTACCTGGCCCAGATCGTGGAGAAGGCGCCGGGCCAGACGGACGACGTGGTCGGCATCCTCCGCGAGACGGGGACGGACGTCGTCGTCAACTTCCTCCCCGTGGGCGCGGAGGAGGCGACCAAGTGGTACACGGAGCAGATCCTCGCCGCGGGCTGCGCAATGGTGAACTGCATGCCCGTCTTCATCGCGCGCGAGCGGTACTGGCAGAAGCGCTTCGAGGACGCGGGCGTGCCGATCATCGGCGACGACATCAAGTCGCAGGTGGGCGCGACCATCACCCACCGCGTGCTCACCACCCTCTTCCGCGACCGGGGCGTCCGCCTCGACCGCACCATGCAGCTGAACGTGGGCGGCAACGCCGACTTCCGCAACATGCTGGAGCGGGAGCGGCTCGAGTCGAAGAAGATCTCGAAGACGAACGCCGTCACCTCGATGCTCGACTACGACATCGGGGAGCGAAACGTGCACGTCGGCCCCTCCGACTACGTGCCCTGGCTCACCGACCGCAAGTGGGCGTACATCCGCATGGAGGGCTCCGCCTTCGGGGACGTGCCCCTGAACATCGAGCTCAAGCTCGAGGTGTGGGACTCGCCGAACTCGGCGGGCATCGTCATCGACGCCGTGCGGCTCGCGAAGCTGGCGCTGAACACGGGCATCGCCGGCGCGCTCGAGGCGCCGAGCGCGTACCTGATGAAGTCGCCGCCGAGGCAGATGCGCGACGACGAGGCCCGCGAGCAGGTCGAGCGCTTCATCGCGAAGCACGCGCTCCGGAAGGCGCAGAAGGCGCAGGCGCCGGCCCGGGCGTAAGCCCGGCCCGGCGCCGGGCAGCGGACGCGCGCGCCTCTACGCGGGCGCGGCCTCGCCCACCCGGGGCGCCGTGTCCTCGGCGACGAAGCACGCCTCGCGGTGGCTCTTGTCGCAGAAGGGCTTCGTCCGCGAGCGCCCGCAGCGGCAGAGCGCGAGCGCGCGGCCCTCGGGGAGGACGAACTCCCGCCCCTCCGCGTCCACGACCCGAACCGGCCCCTGCACCTTGTACGGCCCGTTCGCCCGGACCGTGATCGTCACCTCGGCCACGCGACGACTGTAGCCGGGCGGGCCAGGGCTAGACTCGCCGTCAGTGGGCCTGCGCATCTGCTTCGTCACGCCCTTCGCCTGGTCGCAGCCGCACGAGGTGAACGCGCACGTGGCGGGCGCCGCGGAGGCGCTCAGGCGCCGCGGCCACGAGGTGACGATCCTCGCCCCCTCCACGCGCGCGCGCGACCTGCTCGCCGGCCGCCGGGCCCTCCAGCGGGGGACGGCGGCGGAGGTGGTCGCGATCGGCCCCGCGATCCCGATCTCCCGACGCACCCGCATGGGCGTCCCCGTCGGCGTGCGCGCGAACCTGCGCCTCGCGCTCGGCGCGGGCGGCTACGACGTCGTGCACGGGTTCGAGCCGGGGCTGCCGAGCCTCTCCTACCTGGCCCTCGTCGCCACGGACGCCCTCACCGCGGCCACCTTCTTCTCCCCCGACCGCCTCTCCTACCCGCCGCGGCGCTCCCGGCGCGACCGCCTCCGGACACGGGTGGACGCGCTGCTCGCCACCTCGCCCGAGACGGCGGAGGCCGCCCGGGAGCGGTTCGAGGGCGACTACACGCTGATCCCGCTCGGGGTCGACACCGACCGTTTCCGCCCCGGGCGCAAGCGGCGGCTCGTGGCGGTGGAGCTGGAGGCCTCCGGACGGGCGGTGACGAAGGCCGTCCTCCGCCTGCTGCGCGAGCGGCCGGAGTGGGAGGTCGCGCTCCTGCACACGAAGCCGCTCGGGTTCCGGCCCGCGATCCCCCGGGCCGTGCGCGCGCGGACGCACGTCCGCCTCGTGCGCCGGCCGGAGCAGCGGGCGGCGGTCCTCGCCGAGACGGCGGTGTTCGTGCCGGCCCCCGGCGGCGAGGAGCGGCTCGCGCTCGAGGCCGCTGCCTGCGGCGCCGCCATCG
>DATLYP010000103.1:0-6273 GCA_035574655.1 Gaiellaceae bacterium | reverse complement strand
GCGTGCTCGCCCTCGCCCTGCTCGGCCCGCCCCTCGCCTGGGTCGTGGGCATGCCCGTGGCCGGCGCGGCCGGGGAGGCGAGCTGGCGTCTCGCCTGGCTCGCCGTGCCCTGCGCGTGCGCGCTCGCGGCGCTCGCCGCGCTCTCGCGCCGGCCGAAGAGCCCGCCGGCCTCCCTCCGGGCCGACGTGCGCTCGCTGCTCGCCCAGCCCGGGCTCGTCCGCTGGTCGCTCGGCGAGCTGCTCGCGTTCTCCGCGTGGGCGGGGGCGCTCGTCTTCGTGGGCGCCCTCTTCGTCGAGTCGTACGGCCTCTCGCTCGCCGCGACCGGCCTCGTGCTGGCCGCGGGCGCCCTCGTCTACATCCCCGGCAACCTGCTCGCCCGCCGCTGGGTCGACCGCCACAGCCGCCGCCTGCTCGTCGGCCTGGCGCTCGCGGCGGCCGTGGCCGTGGCGGCCCTCGGGACGGTCCGCCACGACGCGTGGTCGAGCCTCGCCCTGTTCGCCGCGCTCTCCTTCCTCGCCGGCGGGAGGACGCTCGCCGGCAGCGCGCACGGCCTCGACCTCGCCCCCGAGCTACGCCTCGGCGTCACCGGCGTCCGGACGGCCGCCCTCCAGCTCGGCTACTTCGCGGGCGCGGGAGTGGGCGGCGCGGCGCTCGCCGCGGGCGGGTACCCGGCGCTCGGGCTCGCGCTCGGCGGGCTCTTCCTCGCGGCGGCCGTCCCGCACCTCGTGCCCGCGGAGTCCGATCCGGTGTCGCCACTACCCTGACGGCGTGGCGAGCGAGCTCCGGCGGGCGGCGTTCGAGGAGCGCATCCGCGCGCTCGAGGAGACGCTCTCGCCGTTCGCCGTCCGCTCGTTCGAGACCCGGGGGCGCGCCGAGCCGGAGGAGGAGTGCGGGGTGCGCACGCCCTTCCAGCGCGACCGCGACCGGATCGTCCACTCGAAGCCGTTCCGGCGGCTCAAGGGCAAGACGCAGGTCTTCATCGACCCGCAGGGCGACCACGTCCGCACGCGCATGACGCACACGCTGGAGACGACCGCCATCTCGCGCGTCGTCGCCCGCGCCCTGCGCTTGAACGAGGACCTGGTGGAGGCGATCGGGCTGGGCCACGACATGGGGCACACGCCCTTCGGGCACGCGGGCGAGGAGGCGCTCGACGAGGCGCTCCAAGAGCGGTTCGGGCGCCGCTTCCGGCACAACGAGCAGTCGCTCCGGATCGCCAGGGCGCTCAACCTCACGCACGAGGTGTGCGACGGGATCCTCACCCACACCGGGGAGCGGGAGCCGGAGACGCTCGAGGGCCGCATCGTCCGGCTCGTGGACCGCGTCGCCTACATCAACCACGACATCGACGACGCGCTCCGCTACGGCGTGCTGCGCGAGCAGGACCTGCCGCGGGAGGAGATCGCGATCCTGGGCGCGACCGGGTCGGCGCGGATCGACCGCCTCGTGCACGACATCGTGGAGGCCTCCGAGGGGACGGGCGAGATCCGCCAGTCGCCGGAGGTGCGGGAGGCGATGCTCTCCCTGCGCAGCTTCATGTTCGAGCGCGTCTACCTGGGGCCGCAGGCCCAACCCGAGCATGCGAAGGCGCGCGCGGTCGTGCGGCGGATCGTGGACGCGCTCGTCGCCGAGCCCGAGCGGGTTCCCGCGGGCGAGAACGGCTTCGTGGAGCGGCTGACCGACTACGTGGCCGGGATGACCGACCGCTTCGCGCTTGCCTACGCCGACTCGCTGTAGGCCTGCTCGCCGAGGAGCTCGCGCGCGTGGGCGGCGCACGCGGTCGCGCCGACCGTGTCGAAGAAGGCGAGCGCCTTGCGCAGCTCCGCCACGCCCTCCTCGCGGCGGCCCTCCTCGAGCAGGCGCTCGCCGGCGTGCAGGCGGAGCTGGGCCTCGAAGGTCGGCGAGCCCATGGCGGCGGCGACGTCGGCCGCCGCGGCGAGGTCGCCGGCGAGGCTCTTCAGCACGGCGTCCCGCCAGCGGGGCGCTCTCGGCCCGGGGCCGGACTCGATCGCAGCGGCGAGCTCCTCCGCGACCCCCAGCCGGTGGGCGGAGGGAGCGAAGTGCAGGAGGGCACCGTGGAGGCCGTGCTCGCGAGTCAGCGCGATCGCCTCCTCCGTGTACGCGCGAGCACGCTCGAGCTCGCCGCGCTCGACGAGCAGCGCGGCGTTGAGGGTGAGCGCGATGCGAACGTGATCGGGGTCGGCCTTCTCGCGCGTGAGCGCCAGCGCGCGGGAGAGGTCCGCGAGCGCGCCCTCCTCGTCGCCTCGTGCCGCGCGGATCGACGCCCGCACGACGCGCGCGTTCCACTCCTGGGTGTGCGGCGACCCCGCCTCGCACTCTGCGATGAAGGCCTCGGCGCGCTCGAGCGCCCGCTCCCAGCGACCGCGGGCGAAGTCCATCCACAGGAGGTTCCCGCGCAGGAAGCGCATGCTCGCGGCGTCGCCGAAGCGCTCCGCGAGGCGGGCGGCCTCGAGGTAGCCTGCTTCCGCGGCCGCGAGGTCGCCGTCGATGAGCGCCTGCACGGCGAGGTTGTTCGCGATCGGAGACGCGAGCGGGGAGTCGATCTCCAGGGCCAGCGCGAGCGCGGACTCGATGTCCCCGATGCCCGTCGCGTCGTCCAGGAACCGCTTCGCCATGCCGACCGTCGTCAGTGCGTGCGCGCGAAGCTCGTCGAGCCCGAGCTCCTCGCTCATCCGCAGGGCGGCGTCCGCGACGCGCAGGCCCTCCTCGTTCTCGCCGGCGAAGAGCGCCATGCGCGCGGAGACCGTCAGCACGCGCGCCGCGGACGGGGACACCGTGTCCCCGGCGAGCGCGAGGGCGCGGGAGACGTGCGTTCGGACGAGCTCGCCCTGGCCGCGCTCCCAGGCCACGTTGGAGAGGAACGCCTCCGCCTCGCCGGCGCGGTCGGGCTCGCCAGCGGAGAGCAGGGCGTCCCGCGCCTCCTCGAGCGCCCGCTCGCGGCGCTCCTCGTCGTAGGCCCGGAAGAGCGCGCGGGCGCGGCGGAAGAGCAGGTCGGGACGCTCGCGGTCGTCCTCGGGCCAGAGCGCGAGCGCGTCCTCGTACTGCGCCGCCGCGGCCGCGTACGCGTGCAGCGCGAAGGCGCGGTCGCCGGCGTCGCGGAGCGCGAGCCCCGCGCGCCGGGCTAGCTCGGGATCGTCCGCTCCGGCGGCCCGGCTCAGCTCGAGCGCCGAGCGCCAGTGGTGGGCGAGGAGCTCGGCGTGGTCCTCGAAGCGGCCGAGGCTCTCGATCCACTCTGCGACGCGACAGTGCTTGGCGGCGCGGTCGGCGCGGGCGATCTGGCCGTAGGCGACGTCGCGGACGAGCGCGTGCGCGAACGCGAGCTCGGTCTCGCCCTCGACCGAGGAGCGCCGCTGGCGGCGCACGAAGCCCTTCCGCTCGAGGGCGTGGAGGGCGGCGGCCGCCTCGTCCGGCTCGCGGCCGAGCGCGCTCGCCCAGAACACCTTGCCCACGACGGAGGCGTCCTGGAGCAGCTCCTTCTCCGCGGCGGGGAGCCCGTCCAGACGGGCGGCGATGATGCCCTGGAGCGTCTCCGGGAGCGGGAGGTCGTCGCTCGAGCCCCGCTCGGCGTACAGCTCCGCGAACTGCTCCGCGTACAGCGGGTTGCCCCCGGCCCGCTCGAGGAGCGCTTGTTGCTCGTCGGCCGCCAGCAGGGGCTGGTCGAGCAGACGGCCGAGGAGCTCGGCGGTCTCCGCGTTGGAGAGCGGAGCGAGGGCGAGCGTGGTCGCGTTCAGCTTGCCGCCGCCCCAGCCGGGCCGCCGCTCGAGCAGCTCCGGGCGGGCAGTCGCGACGACGAGCAGCGGCACGTCCGAGACCCAGTCGACGAGCTCGTCCAAGAAGTCGAGGAGGGTGTCGTCCGCCCAGTGGAGATCCTCGACGACGAGGACGAGCGGGCGGTGCTCGGCGAGCGCCTCCAGGTACCGGCGCCACGCGCTGAACGCCTCGCCGCGGCGATCCACGCCGAGCTCCGCCTCCTCGGCGAGCCCCACGAGCGCGCGCAGGTGGCTCTCGACCCAGCTCTCGTCGCCGGACCCGCCGAGCAGCTCCTCGACGCTCGAGCGCAGCTTCGCCGCGGCCGCGTCCGGCGCGTCCTGCTCGACGACGCCCGCCTGCGCCTTCACGATCTCCCCGAGCGCCCACAGGGTGACGCCGTCCCCGTAGGCGAGGCAACGCCCTTGGCGCCAGGTGATGATGTCCGGGTCGGCGTCCGCGATGCGCGAGAGCTCGTAGACGAGGCGGCTCTTGCCGATCCCCGGCACGCCCACGAGCGTGACGAGTTGCGGCGTGCGGCCGCGCACGGCGCGCTCGAAGGCATCCCGCAGGAGCGCGAGCTCGCGCTCTCGCCCGACGAGCTCGGCGCGCGCCTCGTGCGCGACGTCCACGCCGAAGCGTGCGCGGGCCTCGAGCGCTCGCCAGACGAGCACCGGCTGCGCCTTGCCCTTCGCGTGCACGGCCTCCTCCTCCTCGTAGGAGATCGCGTGCCGGGTCGCCCGGTAGGTGGTCTCGTCGACGAGGATCCCGTTCACGGGAGCGGCGCCCTGAAGGCGGGCGGCGGTGTTGACCACGTCCCCGGACGCCATGCCCTCGCCGGCTTCGGGGGACGCGTCCAGGCGTACGAGCGCCTCCCCGGTCGTGATCCCGACCCGCAGCTCGAGCCCCTCCTCGAGGGCGAAGTCGCGGATCGCGAGCGCCGCCCGCACGGCCCGCTCGGGGTCGTCCTCGTGCGCGGTCGGGGCGCCGAAGAGCGCCATCACCGCGTCCCCGATGAACTTCTCCACCGTCCCCCCGTAGCGCTCCAGCTCGCCGCGGACGCGCTCGTGGTAGGGGCGGAGGATCGCCTCCACGTCCTCCGGGTCGAGGCTCTCCGCCTGCTGGGTGAAGCCGACGAGGTCGCAGAAGAGCACGCTCACGACCTTCCGCTCGCGGCGCGGCTTCCCGCCCATGCGCCAGAGAGTACGACGTGGGCGGGCAGTAGTCTCCCTCGCGGTGGCGCGGATCAAAGACTCCTCGGTGCGCGACGTCGTGGCGGCCGCGGACATGGTGGAGGTCGTCGCCGCCCGCACGCAGCTCCGCCGCTCCTCCGGGTCGCGGTACATGGGCCGCTGCCCCTTCCACGAGGAGCGCACCCCCAGCTTCTCCGTGAACCCGGTGGACAAGCTCTACTACTGCTTCGGCTGCGGGCGCGGGGGCGACCTCATCTCCTTCGTGCGGGAGACGGAGAACCTCGACTTCGTCGGCGCGGTCGAGTGGCTCGCGGAGCGCTTCCGCGTCCCCCTCGAGTACGAGGAGGCCTCCCCCAGGGTGGAGGCGGCGCGCAGGCGCCGCGAGCGCCTGTACGCGCTGCTCGAGCAGGCGGCCTCGTACTTCGAGCGGCTGCTCTGGGAGAGCGAGGCGGGCGTGCCCGTCCGCGCCTACCTGGCCGGGCGGGGGCTGGGGGAGGCGGCCGCGCGCGAGTTCCGGCTCGGGCTCTCGCCGGGCTCGGGGCTCGTGGAGAAGGCGCGCGAGCGGGGCTTCTCCCTGGACGAGCTGCGCGCCGCCGGCCTCGCCACCGCCCGCGGCGGCGACTACTTCCCGCAGCGGCTGATGTTCCCGCTCTGCGACGCCCGCGGGCGCGTCCTCGGCTTCCAAGCGCGCAAGCTGCGCGAGGACGACCCGCTGCGGGGGAAGTACGTGAACTCCCCGGAGGGGGAGCTCTTCAAGAAAGGGGCGATCCTGTACGGGCTCCACCTGGCGCGGCCGGCGATCGCGAAGCAGGACCGGGCGGCGGTGGTCGAGGGCAACACGGACGTGATCGCCCTCCGCCAGGCGGGGTTCGAGCCCGTGGTCGCCTCCATGGGGACGGCGCTCACCGAGCGCCAGCTCGAGGAGCTCTCCCGCCTGACGCGCCGGCTCTACCTCTGCTTCGACGCGGACGCGGCCGGTCAGGAGGCGACGCTCCGCGGCATGGAGCTCGCCGCCGCCCGCGGCTTCGAGGTGAAGGTGGTCGCGCTCCCGCCGGGGCAGGACCCGGCGGACGCGCCCCAGGGGTTCGAGGAGCGGCTTGCGCGCGCGGAGAGCTACCTCCTCTACCGGGTGCGGCTCGAGCTCGAGCGGGCCGCCGACCGCCAGGAGGCGTTCGTGCGCGCGCGGGAGGTGCTCGCGCGCGCGGAGGACTCGCCCGAGCGACAGGAGGCGCTGCGCCTGCTCGCCGACCGGCTCGATCTGCCGCGCGAGACCCTGGCCGGGATCGCGCCGCGCGCCGGGCGGCGGCCGGCG
>DATLYP010000102.1:0-9899 GCA_035574655.1 Gaiellaceae bacterium | reverse complement strand
CCGTCCGCGCCGCCGCCTCGGCCGCGAGCTCGGCGAGGAGGTCGTCGAGGGCGAGCGCGAACGGGGGGAGCGGCTCACGGCCGCGCCCCGCGAGGCGCTCGGCGGCGTCGGCCAGCGAGCGCGCGATCTCCCCGAGCTGCGCGTCCAGCTCCTCGACCGCCGCCTCGAGCCTCCGGTCGGCGCGCCGCCGCCGACGGCGGTCGAGGAGAACGGCGAGCGCGAAGCCGAGCGCGGCGCCGAGCGCACCGGCGGCAGCGGCTGACTCTGCGCCCGTCACCTCACCTCGTCCCTCGCGTGGTGCGCACTGTACGTCCCGGGCGTCGAAGGGCCAAGCCACACCTCCCGCGCGCTCTGCTACCATCCGGCAGCCCGTCGGCGGGCGCAGTCCGCCCGCCGGTCTTTCTGTGACCTGAAAGCCATCGACCGTTCGACAGGAGCAGCGTGCCCACCGTCAACCAGCTCGTTCGCAAGGGACGCAAGACGCCCAAGCACAAGACGAAGACTCCCGCCCTGCGCGGGGCGCCGCAGAAGCGCGGCGTGTGCACGCGCGTCATGACCCAGACGCCCAAGAAGCCGAACTCGGCGCTGCGCAAGGTCGCCCGCGTCCGCCTGACGAACGGCATGGAGGTGGGCGCCTACATCCCGGGCGAGGGGCACAACCTGCAGGAGCACTCGGTGGTGCTCGTCCGCGGCGGCCGCGTCAAGGACCTGCCGGGCTACCGGTACAAGGTGATCCGCGGCGGCCTCGACGCCGCCGGCGTCTCCGACCGGCGGCAGGGCCGCTCCAAGTACGGCGCCAAGAAGGCGTAGAGGAGAGGCCATGCCCCGCCGCGCCGAGGTCCAGCCCCGCCAGCTCGAGCCGGACGCCGTCTACGGGTCGGTGCTCGTCACCCAGCTCATCAACCGGGTCATGCTGCACGGCAAGAAGTCGCTCGCGGAGCGGATCGTGTACGAGGCGCTCGCCCTCGCCTCCGAGCGCACCGGCCGGCCCGCGCTCGAGGTGCTCGAGCAGGCCGTGAAGAGCGTCACGCCGGTGCTCGAGGTCCGCTCCCGGCGCGTGGGCGGGGCGAACTACCAGGTGCCGGTCGAGGTCCCTCAGCGCCGTGCCCGCACGCTCGCCATCCGCTGGCTCGTGCAGGCGGCCCGGGAGCGCCGCGAGAAGGGGATGCCGGCGAAGCTCGCCGGCGAGCTCGTGGACGCGCTCAACCAGCAGGGCGGCGCCTGGAAGCGCAAGGACGACATCTACCGGATGGCGCAGGCCAACAAGGCCTTCGCCCACTACCGCTGGTAGGAGGAGCCGATGTCCACGGTCGCCACCCGGGTCGCGCTGGACCGTGTCCGCAACATCGGGATCATGGCCCACATCGACGCCGGCAAGACGACGACCACCGAGCGCATCCTCTTCTACACCGGCCGCACGCACAAGATGGGCGAGGTGCACGAGGGCGCCGCGACGATGGACTGGATGGCGCAGGAGCAGGAGCGCGGCATCACGATCACCTCGGCCGCCACCACCGCCTTCTGGCGCGACCACCGGATCAACATCATCGACACCCCCGGCCACGTCGACTTCACGGTCGAGGTGGAGCGGAGCCTGCGCGTCCTGGACGGCGCGATCGCCGTCTTCGACGCGGTCGCCGGGGTGCAGCCGCAGTCGGAGACCGTGTGGCGGCAGGCCGACCGGTACCGGGTTCCCCGCATCGCCTTCATCAACAAGATGGACCGCGTGGGCGCGAACTTCGAGGGCGCCGTGCGGTCGATGCGCGAGCGCCTGGGCGCCCGGCCCGTGCCCATCCAGCTCCCGCTCGGCCGCGAGGAGGCGTTCGCCGGCGTCGTCGATCTCGTCTCCATGAAGGCGATCACCTACCTGAACGCGCTCGGCACCGAGTTCTCCGTGGACGAGGTGCCCGCGGAGCTCACGGCCGCCGCCGAGCACGGGCACCACGCTCTCATCGACGCGGTCGCCGAGTACGACGACGAGCTGATGGAGACGTACCTGGAGGACGAGGGCGCGGTCACGCCGGAGATGATCCGGCGCGCGCTGCGCAAGGCGACGCTCGCGGGCGCGGTGACCCCCGTGCTCGCCGGTTCCGCGTTCAAGAACAAGGGCGTCCAGCCGCTCTTGGACGCCGTCGTCGACTACCTGCCGAGCCCCCTCGACATCCCGGCCGTCGCCGGCGTCGACCCGGAGAGCGGGGAGGAGGAGACGCGGCCGCCCGATCCGGACGCCCCCTTCTCCGCCCTCGCCTTCAAGGTCATGAGCGACCCGTACGTGGGCAAGCTCACCTACATCCGTGTCTACTCGGGCACGCTCAAGGCGGGGCAGAAGATCCTGAATGCGACGCTCGGCAAGACGGAGCGCGTGGGCCGGATCCTGCAGATGCACGCGAACCACCGGGAGGAGCGGCAGGAGATCACGGCGGGGGAGATCGCCGCCCTCGTCGGCCTCAAGTTCACGACCACCGGCGACACCCTGGCCGACGAACACCACCCGATCGTGCTCGAGCCCATGTCCTTCCCAGAGCCCGTGATCTCGGTCGCGATCGAGCCGAAGACGAAGGCCGACCAGGACAAGCTGACGCAGGCGCTCCAGCGGCTCGCCGAGGAGGACCCGACCTTCCGCGTCTCCACGGACGAGGAGACGGGGCAGACGCTCATCTCGGGGATGGGCGAGCTGCACCTGGAGATCATCGTCGACCGCCTGCAGCGCGAGTTCGGGGTGCAGGGCAACGTCGGCCGTCCCCAGGTCGCCTACCGGGAGACGATCTCCCGCCCGGTCGAGGGCGTGGAGGGCAAGTTCGTGCGGCAGACGGGCGGCGCCGGCCAGTACGGGCACGTCGTCATCAACCTGCTCCCGCAGCCCCCCGGGGCGGGGTACGAGTTCGTCGATCGGATCGTCGGCGGGAAGATCCCGAAGGAGTTCATCCCCGCCGTGGACGCGGGCATCCAGGAGGCGATGAGCTCGGGCGTGCTCGCCGGCTTCCCGGTCGTGGACGTCAAGGTGGAGCTCGTGGACGGGTCGTACCACGAGGTGGACTCGAGCGAGCGGGCGTTCAAGATCGCCGCCTCGATCGCCTTCAAGGAGGCGATGAAGCGCGCGAAGCCGAAGCTGCTCGAGCCCGTGATGGCGGTCGAGGTCGTGACTCCCGACGAGTACCTGGGCGACGTCATTGGTAACCTGAACAGCCGTCGTGGCCGGGTCGAGCACCTCGAGCCGGTCGGCGGGTCGCAGTCGATCCGCGCGAGCGTCCCGCTCGCGGAGATGTTCGGCTACGCGACCGACCTGCGCTCGATGACGCAGGGCCGGGCGACGTTCACCATGCAGTTCGATCGGTACGAGGAGGTCCCAGCCGCGGTCGCGGACGCGGTCGTGGCGACAGGCGCCGCAGCCTAGCGGAAGAATCTCTCGAGTTTTCTCCGGAGGAAGAAAGAATGGCCAAGCAGAAGTTCGAGCGCACGAAGCCGCACGTCAACGTCGGCACGATCGGCCACATCGACCACGGCAAGACCACGCTGACAGCGGCGATCACGAAGGTGCTCGCCGAGGCGGGCACGGCCACCAAGCCGACGTCGTTCGAGGAGATCGACAAGGCGCCCGAGGAGCGCCAGCGCGGCATCACCATCAACACCGCGCACGTCGAGTACGAGACGGCGAAGCGCCACTACGCCCACGTCGACTGCCCCGGGCACGCCGACTACATCAAGAACATGATCACCGGCGCCGCCCAGATGGACGGCGCCATCCTGGTCGTGTCCGCAGCCGACGGCCCCATGCCGCAGACGCGCGAGCACATCCTCCTCGCGCGGCAGGTGGAGGTGCCGGCGATGGTGGTGGCCTTGAACAAGGCGGACATGGTCGACGACCCGGAGCTGCTCGAGCTCGTGGAGATGGAGGTCCGCGAGCTTCTCTCCAAGTACGAGTTCCCGGGCGACGAGGTGCCCGTGATCCCGGTCTCCGCGCTCAAGGCGCTCGAGGGCGACCCGGAGTGGACGCCCAAGATCCTCGAGCTCATGGACGCGGTCGACAACTACATCCCCGAGCCCGTCCGCGACGTGGACAAGCCGTTCCTGATGCCGATCGAGGACGTGTTCACGATCACCGGGCGCGGCACCGTGGTCACCGGCCGCATTGAGCAGGGGAAGATCACGGTCGGCGAGGAGGTCGAGATCGTCGGGATCCGGCCGGAGACCCGGAAGACCGTCGTCACCGGCCTCGAGATGTTCCAGAAGACGCTCGACTACGCGCAGGCGGGCGACAACGCCGGCGCGCTCCTGCGCGGCATCAAGCGGGAGGAGGTGGAGCGGGGCATGGTGCTCGCGAAGCCGGGCTCGATCACCCCGCACACCCAGTTCAAGGCGGAGGTGTACGTCCTCTCCAAGGAGGAGGGAGGCCGCCACACCCCGTTCTTCAACGGCTACCGGCCCCAGTTCTACTTCCGCACGACCGACGTGACCGGGACGATCAAGCTCCCGGAGGGCCAGGAGATGGTGATGCCGGGCGACAACACGAACATGGAGATCGAGCTGATCCAGCCGATCGCCATGGAGCCGGGGCTGCGCTTCGCGATCCGCGAGGGCGGGCGCACGGTCGGCGCCGGCGTCGTCACCGAGATCGTCAAGTAGGCGGGAAGCGACCGGTCGGGGAGAACGCGCGCCGATGCCGCAGCAGAAGATCCGCATCCGGCTCAAGGGCTACGACCACGAGCAGGTGGACCGGTCGGCGTCCCAGATCGTCGAGACCGCGCGGCGGACCGGCGCCACGATCACGGGGCCGGTCCCGCTGCCGACGGAGAAGAACGTCTACTGCGTCATCCGCAGCCCCTTCAAGGACAAGGACTCCCGGGAGCACTTCGAGGTCCGCACGCACAAGCGGCTGATCGACATCCACAGCCCCACGCCGAAGACGGTCGACTCGCTCATGCGCCTCGACCTGCCGGCCGGGGTCGACATCGAGATCAAGCTGTGACGGGGGCCGGATGAAGGGCATCCTGGGCAGGAAGCTCGGCATGAGCCAGGTCTTCGACCCGGAGACCGGGGAGATGACGGCGGTCACCGTCATCGAGGCCGGGCCGTGCCGGGTCGTGCAGGTGAAGACGCAGGAGACGGACGGCTACGAGGCCGTGCAGCTCGCCTTCGAGCCCGTCCCGGAGCGGAAGCTGACGAAGCCCGAGCTCGGGCACCTGCGCAAGGCGGGCGTGGGGCCGCACCGGCACCTGGCCGAGTTCCGCGGGCCGAGCGACCTCGCCGTGGGGGACACGGTGACCGTGGAGGCGTTCGCCGTCGGCGACGAGGTCAAGGTCTCCGGCGTCTCCATCGGCAAGGGCTTCCAGGGGACGGTGAAGCGGCACGGCTTCACGCGGGGCCCCGTCTCGCACGGCTCGCACAACATCCGGGCACCCGGCTCCGTCGGGGCGTCGGCCACGCCCTCGCGCGTGGTGAAGGGCAAGCGGATGGCCGGCCGCATGGGCGGCGTCCGCGTCACGCAGCGCGGGCTCGTCGTCCACGAGGTCGTCCCGGAGCGCAACCTGCTCGTCGTCAGGGGCTCCGTGCCCGGCCCCCGGAGCGGGCTCGTGGAGATCAGGGGGGCGTGAGCGTGGCCGCGGCGGCGCCAACCGCGCCCGTGCTCGGCGGGCGCGCGCAGGAGGAGGTCGGCCTCGACCCCACGGTCTTCGCGGCCGAGGTGCGCCCGCACCTCATCCACGAGACGGTGCGCGCGGAGCTGAACGCCGCCCGCGCCGGCACGCGGGGGGCGAAGAGCCGAGGGCTCGTCTCCGGGGGCCGGTCGAAGCCGTGGCGGCAGAAGGGGACCGGGCGCGCCCGCGCGGGGACGACCCGCGCCCCCCACTGGCGAGGGGGCGGCGTCGCCTTCCCGCCGACCATGCGCAGCTACGAGATCAAGGTCAACCGCAAGGCGCGGCGGGCGGCGCTCCGGGGGGCGCTCTCCCACCACGCGGCGAACGGGACCCTGGCGCTGCTCGACGCGTCCTCGTTCGAGGCGCCCTCCACGCGCACCGCCGCCGAGCTCGTCGCCGGCCGCCCGCGCCCGCTGCTCGTCGTCGCCGACGAGGAGGAGACGGCGGTCGTCAAGTCCTTCCGCAACCTGGAGAGGACGCTCGTCACCGTACCGGCCGAGCTGGAGGTGGCCTCGCTCGTCTGGGCGCGGTTCGTGCTCGTCACCGAGGCCGCCCTGCCGGGCGTGACGGCGCGCGCGGGCGGCGCCCGGGAGGAGGCGGGCGGATGAGCCTCCACCCGAACCAGGTGCTGCTCGCGCCGGTCGTCTCCGAGAAGAGCTACTCGCTCCTCTCCGACCGCAAGTACACCTTCCGCGTGCACGAGGACGCCCACAAGACCCAGATCCGGCAGGCGGTGGAGGAGCTCTTCGACGTGGAGGTGGCGAGCGTCAACATCGTCAAGGTCAAGCCGAAGCCGAAGCGGCGCGGGCTCCACCGCGGCCGCCGGCCCGGCTGGAAGAAGGCGATCGTCCAGCTGAAGCCTGGCCACCAGATCGAGATCTTCGAGGGAGCCTCCGTCTGATGCCCGTCCGCACGTTCAAGCCCACGAGCCCCGGGCGCCGCTTCATGGCGGTCTCCACCTTCGACGAGATCACGAAGGAGAAGCCCGAGAAGTCGCTGCTCGAGCCCGTGAAGAAGAAGGGCGGGCGCAACAACCGGGGCCGCATCACCACCCGCCACCAGGGCGGCGGGCACAAGCGCCGCTACCGCGTCATCGACTTCAAGCGCCGCAAGGACGGCGTCCCCGCCAAGGTGGCGGCGATCGAGTACGACCCCAACCGCTCGGCCCGGATCGCCCTCCTGCACTACGCGGACGGGGCGAAGTCGTACATCCTCGCGCCGGCGCGGCTGCGCGTCGGGGCGGTGGTCGAGTCCGGCCCGGGCGCGGACATCAAGCCGGGAAACGCGCTCCCGCTCGCCAGCATCCCCACCGGCACGGTCGTGCACGCGGTGGAGCTCCGGCCGGGCCAGGGCGCCCGCCTCGCGCGCTCCGCGGGGGCCTCCGTCCAGCTCGTGGCCAAGGACGGGGAGTACGCCGTGCTTCGGCTACCATCCGGCGAGCTCCGTCGCGTCCTCCTCGCCTGCCGCGCGACCGTCGGCCAGGTCGGCAACGTCGACCACGCCAACCTGTCGAGCGGGAAGGCGGGGCGGAGCAGGTGGCTCGGGAAACGGCCGGCCGTGCGCGGCTCGGCCATGAACCCCGTCGACCACCCGCACGGAGGCGGCGAGGGCAAGTCGAAGGGCGGCCGCCACCCGGTCACCCCCTGGGGCGTGCCCACCCTCGGCAAGCGCACGCGCCGCAAGCACAAGGAGTCGGACAAGCTGATCGTCCGCGGCCGGCGCCGCGGGAAGGAGAGGCAGCGCTAAGTGTCGAGATCGTCGAAGAAGGGGCCGTTCGTGGAGGAGCGGCTGATGCGCCGCATCGAGGCGATGAACGCCGCCGGCGAGAAGCGGCTCATCCGCACCTGGTCCCGCGCCTCGACCATCTTCCCCGAGATGGTCGGCCACACGATCGCCGTGCACGACGGCCGAAAGCACGTGCCCGTCTTCATCACCGAGCAGATGGTCGGCCACAAGCTGGGCGAGTTCGCGCCTACGCGGACGTTCCGCGGCCACGCGGGCGACCGCCAGGCGCAGGTGAAGAGGAAGCGCTGATGGCGGAGGCGAACGGGAGCGGGGTGCGGGTGCGCGCGCAGGGCAAGTGGCTGCGCATGTCGGCGCGCAAGGCGCGGCTCGTCCTCGACCACATCCGCGGCCGCACCGTGCCGGAGGCGCGCACGATCCTCGCCTTCACCCCCCGCGCCGCCGCGGTCGAGATCGAGAAGGTGCTGCGCTCCGCCGTCGCGAACGCGGAGGCGAACCACGGCCTGGACGGGGACGAGCTCGTCGTCGCCCAGGCCTACGCCGACGAGGGGCCGACCCTGAAGCGCTGGAAGCCCCGCGCCCGCGGCCGCGTGAACCGCATCCGCAAGCGCACCTGCCACGTGACCGTCGTCCTCGCCGAGGCGCCCGAGCGGCCGCCGGCGCAGCGGGGCCGCCGCGCCGGCGCCGGGCGGGCGGCGAAGGCGAAGGCCTCCCCGGCGCCCGAGAAGGAAGGAGCGGCCGCCTGATGGGCCAGAAGGTGCACCCCGGCGGCTTCCGCGTGGGCGTCATCCACGACTGGAAGTCGAACTGGTGGACCGGCAAGCGCGAGTTCCCGGACTACCTGCTCGAGGACATCAAGATCCGCGAGCACATCCTCAAGAAGCTCGGCCACGCGGGCATCTCGGACGTCCTCATCCGCAAGGACAAGCAGCGGATCACCGTGGACATCTACACGGCGCGCCCGGGGATCGTCATCGGCAAGTCGGGCGTGGAGGTGGATGCGCTCCGGCGCGACCTGCACGCGCTCACGCGGAAGAACGTGCACATCAACATCAACGAGATCAAGCGCCCGGAGCTGGACGCGAAGCTCGTCGCCCAGTCGATCGCGGAGCAGCTCGAGAACCGGGTCAGCTTCCGGCGCGCCATGAAGCGCTCCCTCGCCTCGGCGATGCGCTCGGGCGCGCAGGGGATCAAGATCACGGCCTCGGGCCGGCTCGGCGGCGGCGAGATGAGCCGGAAGGAGACCTACTCGGAGGGCCGCGTGCCGCTGCACACGATCCGCGCCGACATCGACTACGGGCAGGCGGAGGCGAAGACCACCTTCGGCCAGATCGGCGTCAAGGTGTGGATCAACAAGGGCGAGATCATGCCCGAGGGCTACGAGGGCGCCAGCGGCCGCGACCAGCGGCTCGGCGACCAGGACCAGGCGCGCCGCCGGCGCGGCGCCGCCGCGGAGGGGCTCGGCGCCTCCCGCGAGGGCCGTGGCCGCGGCGTCGACCGGGAGGGCCTCGGCATCGTCCCGCGCAGGCGGCGTACGCCGCGTCCGGGCGGGCGTAGCCCGGAGCCCGTTCCGGAGGCCGCCGCCGAGGAGCCCGTCGAGGCGGTCGTGCCCGAGGCGGCGCCGGACGGGGAGGCGCCCGCGCCGGCGGAGCCGGAGAGCGAGGGCGAGAGCTGATGCTGATGCCGCGGAAGACGAAGTTCCGCCGCCACCACCGGGGCCGGCGGGACGGGATCGCCAAGGGCCAGACCGAGGTGCAGTTCGGGGACTACGGGCTAAAGGCGCTCGAGGCGGGCTGGATCACCAACCGGCAGATCGAGGCCGCCCGCGTCGCCGCCACCCGCAAGATCCGCCGCTCCGGCAAGGTGTGGATCAACCTCTTCCCCGACAAGCCCGTCACGAAGAAGCCTGCGGAGACGCGCATGGGCTCGGGGAAGGGCTCCCCGGAGGGCTGGGTCGCGGTGGTGAAGCCCGGGCGGGTGATGTTCGAGCTCGCCGGCGTCCCCGAGCCGCTCGCCAGGGAGGCGCTCCGGCTCGCGGGCCAGAAGCTGCCGGTGAAGACGAAGTTCGTGAAGCGGGAGGCGGATCTCTTTGCGAGCTGATCGTCGGAAGGAGGGGGCCCGCGGGGGAACCATGGGTTCCCCCGCGCCCGAGACGCTGCCGGTGAAGACGAAGTTCGTGAAGCGGGAGGCGGATCTCTATGCGGGCTAGGGACCTGCGGGCCCTCTCGGACGAGGAGCTCGACCGGAAGATGGCGGAGACCCGCCAGGAGCTCTTCAACCTGCGCTTCCAGTCGGCGACCGGCGTGCTTGAGCAGAGCGCGCGCGTCCGCCAGGCGAAGCGCGAGATCGCCCGCATCCTGACGATCAAGAACGAGCGTGCGCGAGGGCTGAGGTAGATGGCGGAGCAGACGAGCGAGAACCGGGACGAGACGCCGGCGGCCGAGGAGCCGCGCGGCGAGCCCGCCGCGGAGGCGGCGGGCGCAGCCGTCGACGACCCGGGCGCCGCGGCCGAGGCGGACGCCA
>DATLYP010000101.1:0-6684 GCA_035574655.1 Gaiellaceae bacterium | reverse complement strand
GCGGGCGCGCGCGTGCGCGCTGAGGGGGCGCGCCTGCGCGCGCTCGGCCTCCGGCCGACCCTCTTCTGCGGCGGCGGCTGGTACACCGACCTCGAGGTGGCGGAGGCATGCGCGGAGCTCGGCTACGCGGACTGCACCCCGCGCGCCTCCCGTCCCCGCTACCTCGCGTCGGGCGAGCCGTGGGCGGCGCTCGCCGTCCCCGCCCGGGTTCGCCTTCCCTCCGGGCGCACGCTGCTCGCGATCCCCACCACCCATTCCCTGGGCGACCTCGCCCGCGCGCTCGCCCACCGTTCCCTCCCGGAGCTCGTCCACCTCTACCTGCACGACACCGACCTGCTCGACGCGCGCCGCCGCGCCCTCCTCGCTCTCCTGCTTCCGCTTCTCGCCCGCTGGGCGGCGGTGAGCGACCTGGGCGAGCTCGTCCGCCGCTTGGAGCCGGCCGCGCCCGAGGTGGCCTGGGCCGACATCGCACGGCACTAAGATCCCGGAGTGTCGAGCAAGGCCGCCCCGCCGGCTGAGCCCGCGTCCTCGAGCCAGGCTGCGTCCGCCTCCCGCCCGGCGCCGCCGGCCCGCGCCGACGTCCGCGCCTCCCGCGTCTACCTCCTCTCGCGCGGCCCCCTCCTCGGGCTCGCCCGTCGCTGCCTCTCGGTCGCCTGCCTCGTCACCCTGGACGTCGTCGGGCTCGCGCTCGGCATCTACGCCGCCCTCGTCGTCCGCGAGCTCCTCTTCGGAGAGGGGGACATCCTCTGGGGCCTCCTCTGGCGCGAGGGCCCGGCCGACTGGCTGAAGTTCGCCGCGCCCATCACCGTCCTCGTCTTCGCCCAAGCCGGCCTCTACCGGCCGCGGGAGCGACGGCCGGGAGCCGGGCGCGTCCTCGCCTGCCTGATCGTGGTCGCGCTGATCGTGCTCGCGTTCGGCTTCGGCACCGGCTACGACTTCGGGACGACCGGTCTCATCCCCACCTCGGTCGTCACCTCGGCGGTCCTGATCGGCCTCCTGCGCGCCGCGTACGGGAGCGTGGCCTTGGAGCTGATGCGGGCGGCGGGGATGCGACGGCGGGTCGTGCTGGTCGGCGAGCCGGAGGGGATCGCGCGCCTGCGCCGGGCGCTCGCCGCCGCCCGCGGCGGCCTCGCCTACGAGCTCCTCGGCGTCGTCAGCGCGGCCGACGTCCCCGGGCTGCGCCGCCTCGGCGCGCGCGCGGAGCTGCCGCACGTCCTCGAGCGGACGCAGCCGGACGAGGTGATCCTGACCGAGGCGGGGCTGGACGAGCGCGCCGTCCTCGACGTCGTCGAGCAGGCGCACCGACAGGGGGTGAAGGTGCGGCTCGTGCCCGACACGACCGAGCTCCTCGTGCGGCGCGGCGAGTACGTCCCCGGGCAGGGGGTGCCGCTCTTCGAGCTGCGGCCGCCCGTGCTCACCGGCTGGGACTGGGCCGTCAAGCGCACCTTCGACTACACGGTGAGCGTCCTCGTCGGCGGCCTCTTCCTCCCCCTCTGGCTGCTCGTCGCGCTCGCGATCAAGCTCGACTCACGTGGCCCCGTGCTCTACGTCGACCGCCGGGTCGGGGTCGGGGAGCGCGAGTTCGGGATGCTGAAGTTCCGCACCATGGTCGAGGGCGCGGCCGAGCTGCAGCCCGCGCTCGAGCCCGCGAACGAGGCGGGCGGGGCGCTCTTCAAGATCCGCGACGACCCGCGGGTGACCCGCGCCGGCCGCGTGCTGCGCCGCCTCTCCCTGGACGAGATCCCACAGCTCGTGAACGTGCTCAAGGGGGAGATGAGCCTCGTCGGCCCCCGCCCGCTCCCGCTCCGCGACCACGCCCTGCTCGAGGACTGGCACAAGGCCCGCTACGCGGTGCTCCCGGGGATGACGGGGCTGTGGCAGATCTCCGGGCGCTCGGGACTCACCTTCGACGACCTCGTGCGGCTCGACTTCACCTACCTCGAGAACTGGTCGATCTGGCTCGACATCACGATCCTGGCGCGGACGATCCCGGCCGTGATCAGCCGGCGGGGCGCCTACTGACGGCCCGCCGCGCACTGCGGAGGCTTCCCGCGCCGGGACCGCTGCGCGCCTGGTCGCTCGCCCTCTCGGCCGCGGCCGTCCTCGCCTTCGGCGTCTGGCTCATCTCCCCCCGCTTCGCGCTCGGCGCGCCCTCGCTCGTGGACGACTGGGCCGCGGTTGTCCACGGCGGCGAGCAGGTGGCGGCGCTCGCCCGTCTCGACAACCCCGAGGAGGAGCGCTTTCGCCCGGCCTGGCTCGTCTGGGGCTACCTGCAGTGGCACACCTTCGACGCGCCCGGCGGCTTGGTGGGGCCGAACGCCTGGAACCTGCTGCGGCTGGCCATCCTCGTCGCCGGGCTGGCGCTCCTCGTCGCGCTCGCCCTCCCGCCGCCCCGCACCCGCCTGGAGGCGCTCCTGCAGGGGCCGCTCGCCGCCCTGCCCCCCTTCCTCGTCCTGACCGTGCCCAAGCTCGCCCGCGACCTCGCCCGCTTCGGCCCCCAGGAGCCGCTGCTCGTGGGGGGGATGGCGCTCGGCGGCTCACTGCTCGTCCTCGCCGCCCGCGAGGCGCTGCGGCCGGCCCCGGTCCGTCGCAGCCGGGCGCTGCTCCTCGCCGGGGCGGGGGGCGTGCTCTGGCTCGCGGGCGTCTACCAGAAGGAGACGGCGCTCGCCGCGCTCCCGTTGCTCGCCGCCGTCCTCCTCGCGGGCAGGCGTGCGCTCCGTCGCTGGCACGGGCTCTCCGCCGCGCGCAGGCGCGCCCTCGCCGCGCTCGGAGCCGTTCTTCTCCTGCCGCTCGCGCACGTGGCGGCAGCGAGCGCCCTCCTGGCGCTGCGCGGCGACCTCGTCTACGGGGCGGAGGCGGGCCGGGGGATCGGAGACGGACTCCGCCTGCTGTACGAGTGGTCGAGCGAGGTCTTCTCGCCCGACCAGCGCCGCCTCGTCCTCGTGTCCGTGGGCCTGACGGGGCTCGTCGCGCTCGCGCGCCGGAGTCCGGACTGGGTCGCGTTGGGCGCCCTCGCGGCCGGCGGGCTCTCGCTCCTGCTCGCCGCCCAGTCGGGGGTCGTCACCAGCCGCTACTACCTGCCAGCGTTTGCCCTCGCCGGGGTCGCGCTGGCGCTCGCGTTGGGGCGCCTGCCGCCCCTCGTCCAGGCCGGCGCCGTCGGCCTGCTCGCTCTCGCCTTCCTCCCCGCCGGCGAGGCCAGGCGGGAGGTCGCGGGGTGGACGGCCGAAGAGCAGGCGGGCAGCGCGCTCGTCGACCTCATCGCCCGCCTGGAGGCTCGCGGCTGCCCGGTCGCCATGGCCGGGATCGACGAGGAGACGCAGAACGCGCTCCAGGTCCTCGTCGCCCGTGAGCTCGGTGAGCGCACCGCGCGGAGCTCATGCAGCCGCGACAGCGTCTACCTCGTCCTCCGACCGTGGGGGGAGGGCGCCGCCCTCGCCTCCGCCTGCGCGCCGGGCGCGCTCGCGCGTGTCCGCGAGCCCTTCCTGCTCGAGGGAGGGGCGGTGGAGGCGTACCGCTGCTCGCGGCTCCGCCGCGACCCGGTCCGCGACCCCCTGCTCGGCGTCCTCGAGGCGCGGGAGCTCGTCGCCGCCCGCCGCTTCCGGCCCCGGCTTCCGGGGTAGGCGGCTCAGCGCACGAGCAGGACCGCGCCGGCGGCGACGAGCGCGATGCCAGCGACCCGGGCGAACGTCAACGGCTCGTCCAAGAGCAGCGCGGAGGCGACGGCCACCGTCGCGTAGGCGACGCCCGTGAAGAGCGGGAAGACGGTCAGCACCTCGAAGTGGCGCAGCGAGAGGAGGAAGGTCCCGAAGCTGGCCGCGTAGAGCAGCCCGCCCGCGTACAGGCCGGGAGCGCGGGCGAGCTCGGCGAGGGAGGCGTCCGCGAGCGAGCGCCGGAGGAGGACGAGGCCGAGCGTCGCGAGCGTCGTGTAGACGGCCGTGTACGCGATCAGCCGCACCGCCGCAGCTCCTCCTCGTCGAAGCCGTGCGCCCGGCTGACCACGTACAGCGGCCGCCGCTTCACCTCGTCGAAGATGTGCGCGATGTACTCGCCGATGATCCCGAGCACGATCAGCTGGATCCCGCCCACGACGCCGACGAGCACCATGATCGACGTCCAGCCGGGGACGACGAAGACGCCCGCGAGCTTGGAGACGAGGGCGGAGAGGCCGAAGACGATCGAGCCGATCGAGACGATGAAGCCGAGGGCGAGCCCGAGCCGCAACGGCCGGGTGGAGAAGCCGATGACGGCGTCGGTCGCGAGGCGCGCCATGCGGGCCGCGCTGTACTTGCTGCGGCCGGCGGCCCTGGGCGGAGCGGTGTAGGGGACGCCCGACTGGCGGAAGCCGATCCAGCTGAACATGCCGCGCAGATAGCGGTTCGACTCCCGCATCGCGCGCACCGCCTCCAGCGCGCGCCGGTCGATGAGCCGGAAGTCGCCCGCGGCCGGGGGCACGTCGATCTCCGCCAAGCGCCCGAGCAGGCGGTAGAAGGCGCGCGCCGTCCACTCCTTGAAGCGGCTCTCCCCCTCCCGCTTCGCCATCACCCCGTACACGATCTCGTCGCCCGCCTCCCACCGGGCGACGAGCTCGGGGATCACCTCGGGAGGGTGCTGCAGGTCGCCGTCCATCGTGACCACCGCCTCGCCCCGGGCGAGGTCGAGGCCGGCGGAGAGGGCGACCTGGTGCCCGAAGCTGCGGGAGAGGCGCA
Organism: Gaiellaceae bacterium; assembly: GCA_035574655.1. Lineage (GTDB taxonomy): Bacteria > Actinomycetota > Thermoleophilia > Gaiellales > Gaiellaceae > GMQP-bins7. The sequence continues at coordinate 1,978 of DATLYP010000101.1, read as the reverse complement.
CGACCTTGAAGCGCGGGTCGCGCCCGTGCAGCTCGACCGCGAGCCCGTACGTCCCGTCCCGGCTGCCGTCGTCGACGAGGATCACCTCCCAGCCGCCCGCGAGCGCATCGAGGACGGAGCGCAGGCGCTCGGCGAGGAGCGGCAGCGCCTCCTCCTCGTCGCGCAGCGGCACGACGACGGACAGGCGTGGCGCGGTGCCGTCCACGCGGCGAGACTAGCGGCGCCCGGCGACGAGCTCCTCGGCGCGCAGCCGCCGCACGGTCTCCTCGACGAGGAGCGGAGCGAGCGCCGCGAGCGCGAAGATCGGGGCGACGATCACCCGCTCGGCGTTCGTGAACAGGTAGTAGCGCAGGTCGTAGGGGGTGAGGACGTAGACCCAAAGCAGGCCCGCGCTCGAGAGCGCGAAGAACGTCCCGCCGAAGAGCGCGAGGCGGCGGGCGCCGAGAGCGGCGGCGACCGCGACGGCGCCGACGCCGAGCGCGAGGAGGAGGCCGAAGCGACGCGGTTCCACCGCCGCGTCGACGAGCTCCTGACCCGCGGTCCAGGCACGGTCGAGGCGGCCGAGCACCCACCCGAGACGGAGCGAGTCGGCCAGCCGGTAGTCCGGCGCCTCCAGATCGTGCACCTCCACGAACACGCGCCAGGGGAGGCAGGCGAGCGCGACTGCGCCGGCGGAGGCGAGGACGGCGCGTCGGCGCCCCGAGCCTGCAGCGAGGAGCCCCGTGTACGCGGCGGCGGCGAAGAGGAGGCCCTCGTTCTTCGAGAGGGCGGCGGCGGCGAGGAAGAGGGTGGCGAGGGCGAGCCAGGCGCTCCGGTCGCGTGCCAGCCAGCGCGCGGCGCACGCGACCCCGACCGAGAGGAAGACGGCGAGCGGGACATCCGCGTAGCCGGTCGCAAGCTGGACGAAGAACGCCGGCGCGGCGACGTAGGCGGCGAGGAAGGGGAGCAGGAGAACGGGCCGCACCCGACCGGCCAAGCCCGTCCAGAGCGCGGCGATGCCGGCGAGGCCGATCGCGAGGCAGCTGAGGAGAACCGTGTTCGACTGGTAGCCCTCGGCTGCCTGCAGCGGCAGGGAGTGAAGCGCCGGGAGGAGCAGCGGGTACTCCAGATGGAGGTGGGCGTAGGCTGGGGACGCGAACACGGCTGGGTCGGCACCGAGCAGGGCGAGCGCGCGGGCCTTCATCCCCCACATCGCCCACCCGTCCCACTCGGCGAGCGGGCGGTCCCGGATCCCGGCGATCGCCGCGACCCAGACCGCGAGGATGGTCGCGGCCGCGACCGCGAGGACCGCCAACTCCCGGGCTCCCGGGCGGCCCGGGCGGCGAGTCGGGCTCGTTCCGCGCGGGCGGCGGGCGAGGCGGGCGCCCCCGAGGGCGAGCGCGCCGGCGGCGAGCGCAACCAGGCCCGGGAGCCCGAGCCGGGCTCCTGCGAAGGCGAGCAGCGCCCCCAGGACGCCGGCGAGCGCCATCCCGGCGAGCGGGGCGAGGCCGAGCCGGCGGGCGACCTCGACGGGCGTTCCGGCGACGCCGAGCGCGGCGAGGACGCCGATCCCGGCGGCCGTCTCGAGCGCAGCCACGGCGAGGACTGCGGCCCAGCCGCTCATTCCTCCACCGTCCGCTCGAGCGCGCAGACGCGTTCGCCGAGCGCCGTGCACGGCTCGGGGGCGTCGTCGACGTGGTAGTAGAAGACGACCTCGGCCTCCACCGGGTCGAGGACGCGGATCCCGGGGAGGAGCCGGTAGGTCGCGTAGGTCACGACGTGGTCCTTCCGCTCACCCTCGGCGACGATCGCGTACCGCTCGCCCTTCTCGACCGTCCGCTGCATCTCCTCCCAGACCCGGTCGTCGAAGCCGAGGAAGCGCGCCACCGGGTCGTCCCGCAGGGAGGGGCGAGCGGGCCGTAGCGCGACCGCCAGTCGTCGATCGCCCGCACGGTCACCCAGGCGCCGCCGAGCGCGCTCATGAGCGCGGCGGCGACCG
>DATLYP010000100.1:0-4662 GCA_035574655.1 Gaiellaceae bacterium | reverse complement strand
CGGGGCGCGGGGCCGGCGCGGCGCCCGTGCCGGCGCGAAGGGCCGGGGCGCGCCGCGAGCGCGTGCTCGGCGTGGGCCTCGTCGTCTCCCTCGCCCTCTTCGCCCTCCTCGCCGCCTCCTACCGGGGAGAGGTGGGAGAGGCGGACCGGGAGGTGGCCGGCTGGGTCGCGCGCGAGCTCCCCTCGCCGGTCGAGTGGGCCGCTCGACCGTTCTCCTGGCTCGGGGGCTGGATCGGGCTGACCGCCCTCGGCGTCGCCGCCGGCCTCTCGCTGCTGCGGGCGCGCGCCTGGCTCGACGTCGGCTTCCTCCTCGCCTCCTTCCTCGGCTCGCAGCTCACCGTCGCCGCGCTCAAGGCGGGCTTCGACCGGGCGCGGCCTGACGTCGGCTCGGCGGTGCCCCTCCCGGACTCGCCGGCGTTCCCGAGCGGGCATGCGACTGCGGGCGCGGCGAGCCTGGGCGCGCTCGCCGTCCTCCTCTCCGAGCGGCTGCCGAGCCCCCGGGCGCGCGTCCGCCTCTGGGCCGCCACCGTCGTGCTCGGCGTCGGCGTCGGCCTCTCCCGCGTCGCCCTGAACGTGCACTACGTGAGCGACGTCCTCGCCGGCTGGTGCTTCGGCCTCGCCTGGCTCGCCGCCTGCCTCCTTCTCCGGGAGCGGCTCCGGCGCCGCCCCCGGCGAGCGCCGAGGGGCCGGCAGGCTACCCTCTGACCGTGGCCGAGACGGCGCAGAGCCTCGACCAGCGCTTGGAGGAGATCGGGGCCCAGCTCGCCTGGGTCCGTGATTACCTTTGACCCGGCCGCGCTCGAGGAGCGCCGGCGCGCGCTCGAGGAGGAGATGGGCGCGCCCGGCTTCTGGGAGGACCAGGAGCGCGCGGCCCGCGTCTCCACCGAGCACGCCCGGATAAGCCGCAAGCTGGAGCGCTTCGAGCGCCTGCGCCGCGAGTACGAGGACGCGCGCGAGCTGTACGCGCTCGACGGCGGCCTGGAGGAGGAGATCGCAGAGGCGCTGGAGCCGATCGAGCGCGAGCTCGCCCGGCTGCAGGAGGAGGCGCTCTTCACCGGCCAGTACGACGCCGGGGACGCGATCCTCGAGATCCACGCGGGCACGGGCGGCACGGACGCCCAGGACTGGGCGGAGATGCTGCTGCGCATGTACCTGCGCTGGCTCGCCGATCGCGGCTACGAGACGGAGATCCTGGAGGCGAGCCCGGGCGAGGAGGCGGGGCTCAAGTCGGCGACCGTGGCCGTGCGGGGCGAGAACGCCTACGGGCTGCTCAAGGCGGAACGGGGCGTGCACCGGCTCGTCCGGCTCTCCCCCTTCGACGCCGCCCACCGCCGGCACACCGCGTTCGCGCAGGTGGTCGTCGCGCCCCTCCTGCCCGAGGACGCGCCGATCGAGATCGACGAGTCGGAGATCCGGGTGGACACCTACCGGGCGAGCGGGGCGGGCGGGCAGCACGTGAACAAGACCGACTCCGCGGTGCGCATCACGCACCTGCCCACGGGGATCGTCGTCCAGTGCCAGAACGAGCGCTCCCAGCTCTCGAACAAGCAGACGGCGCTCCGCATCCTCCGCTCCCGGCTCGCGGAGCTCGAGGAGGAGCGGCGCGAGGCCGAGCTGGCGAAGGAGCGGGGCGCGGCGCAGGACATCGGCTTCGGAAGTCAAATCCGCTCCTACGTGCTCCACCCCTACCAGCTCGTGAAGGACCACCGGACGGACTTCGAGGTCGGGAACGCCGAGTCCGTGCTCGACGGCGCCCTGGACGGGTTCGTCCGCTCCTACCTGCTCGCCAAGGCGGCGGGGAAGGTCCTGTAGCGCCGTCCCGCGTGTCGGCTAGTATCTGCTCCTCCAACGGGAACCGGAGCGGCCCGTCCGGGCCGTAGCAGCTTTCGATCCGGTGGCGGACGAGATGGAGACGCAGACAGCCCTAGCCGAGCCGGACGTCCGCGCCGCGGAGCTCCCCGCGCCCGAGCCGGCTCCCGGCTCGGCGATGATCGTCTTCGAGGACGTGTCCAAGGTGTACGAGCCGGGGGTGACCGCGCTCGACCGGGTCTCCTTCACGATCGAGAAGGGGGAGTTCGTCTTCGTGGTCGGCCCCTCCGGCTCGGGCAAGTCGACGGTCATCCGGCTTCTGCTCAAGGAGATCGAGCCCACCTCGGGGCGCATCCTCGTCGGCGGGCGCGACCTCTCCCGGCTCCGGCGCTCCAAGGTGCCCTACCTGCGCCGCAACCTGGGCTGCGTCTTCCAGGACTTCAAGCTCCTCCCCAACCGGACCGCGGCCGAGAACGTCGCCTATGCGCTGCGCGTGCAGGGCGAGTCCGGCTCGCAGATCCGCAAGAAGGTGCCGGAGGTGCTGACCCTGGTCGGGCTCGGGCACAAGATGAACTCGCGCCCCGAGGAGCTCTCCGGCGGGGAGCAGCAGCGCGTCTCCATCGCCCGCGCCTTCGTCAACCACCCGCCGCTCCTGCTCTGCGACGAGCCGACCGGCAACCTCGACCCCGACACCTCGGTCGGGATCATGCAGCTCCTCTACCGCATCAACCGCACGGGCACCACCGTGCTCATGGTCACGCACGACCGGGAGATGGTGGACAAGATGCGCAAGCGCGTCATCCAGCTCGAGGACGGCAAGCTCGTGCGCGACGAGCGGCGCGGCGGCTACGCGGACGAATGAGGACGACCCGCCTGCTCTTCGGCGAGGCGCTCCGCTCGATCGGCGCGAACAAGGCGACGAGCGTCGCCTCCGCCGTCTCCGTGCTGATCGGGATGCTCCTGATCGGCGTCTTCATCGGGATCGGCACCTGGCTCGTCTCCTGGTCGGAGGACAAGAAGCGGGAGCTCGCCGTGCACGTCTTCCTCTGCACCGGCCCGCCCGCGTGCCAGCGGGAGGCGACGCCGAAGCAGATCGACGCCGTGCGCGTCTTCCTCGAGTCCGACCCGCGCGTGAAGACGGTCACCTTCATCACGAAGGAGCAGGCGCTCGAGATCCAGCGCAAGCGCACGCCCGAGCTGACCGAGAACCTCGTCTCCAACCCGCTCCCGCCCTCCTTCGACGTCGTGCCGGTGCGCGGCGAGGACACGGAGGCGATCGGGATGGCGGTGCGCAGCGCGAAGCTCCCCGGGGTGGACGTCGTCAACTGGGGGGAGGAGGTGTCGAAGCGGATCCTGCAGGTGGCGCGGGTCGTGCAGATCGTGTCCGCAATCGCCGTGCTCATCCTGCTCGCCGCCTCCACCGTGCTGATCGCGAACACGATCCGCCTCTCCATCTTCGCCCGCCGGCGCGAGATCGAGGTGATGAAGCTCGTGGGCGCGACGAACTGGTTCGTGCGCGGCCCCTTCATGCTCGAGGGCCTGCTCACCGGGCTCGCCGGCTCGCTGGCCGCGGTCGCGCTCCTCTTCGTCGCCCGCGAGGTCGCGGTCCCCCAGATCCTGCAGAACATGCGCGAGGACCCGGACGTGCGCGCGCTCGCCTTCTCCTGGACGGCCGTCATCCTCGTCGGCGTCGGGCTCGGGATCGGCGCCCTCGGCTCCGGGCTCACGATCCGCCGCTTCCTGCGCGTGTAGCGCGCACGGCGACGGGCGCGCGACCGGCTACCGTGGGGCGATGCGAGCACGCCGCCCGCCCCGACGTCTGAAGCGCCCGAGCCGCGCCGAGCGCGCGCGGCGGCCCGCGCACGTCGTCCGCCGGGCGGAGCGCAACGTCCGGATCACGCTCCCCGCCCGCTCGCGGCCGCCGGAGCGCGTGGTCGCCCACCTCGGCCCCACGAACTCGGGGAAGACGCACGCCGCCCTCGAGGAGCTCGCCGCGCGCGGCGCCGGCGTCTACGCGGGGCCGCTGCGCATGCTCGCCCAAGAGGCGCACCGCCGTCTCTCCGCCCGGCTCGGCTCGGAGCGGGTGGGGCTCGTCACGGGCGAGGAGCGGGTCAACGAGGGGGCGCCGATCGTCTGCTGCACGGTGGAGATGGCGCCGCAGGCGGGCGAGCTGCTCGTCTTGGACGAGGTCCAGTGGGCGGACGACGAGGAGCGCGGCTCCGCCTGGACGCGGCTCCTCCTCGCGGGCGAGTACCGGGAGATCCTCCTCCTCGGGGCGCTGGACGCGATCCCCCTCGTCGAGCGCGCCTTCCCGCGGGCCGAGCTCAAGGTGTTCGAGCGGATGCAGCCGCTCGAGTGGGTGGGCGAGCGGACGCTGCGCTCGCTCACCCGCGGGTCGGTGGTCGTCGCCTTCAGCCGCAAGGCGGTGCTCGCGCTCGCCGGCGAGGTGAACCGGCTGAAGCCCGGCCGTGTCGCCGTCCTCTACGGGGCGATGCCGCTCGCGTCCCGCCGGGAGGAGATCGAGCGCTTCCTCGCCGGGGACGCCGACGTGTGCGTGGCCACCGACGTGCTCGGGCATGGGGTGAACCTGCCCTGCGAGACGCTCCTCTTCGCGGAGACGACGAAGTTCGACGGGGAGGAGCGGCGCGACCTGCTCCCCTGGGAGATCGCGCAGATCGCCGGCCGCGCCGGGCGCTTCGGGCTCGTCGACCGCGGCCATGTGGGGGTGCTCGTCGGGCTCGGCTGGGACGGCGCCGACCCCGACCTCGTGCGCGCCGCGCTCGAGCCGCACGTCCGCCTGCCCGGCGGCCACTGGGGCTACCGGCGGGTGGAGGAGGCGCGCATCCGCCCCCGC
>DATLYP010000099.1:0-15267 GCA_035574655.1 Gaiellaceae bacterium | reverse complement strand
GCTCGCGAAGGCGGTCGAGGACGCGCGCGGGCGGGCGCAGGTCCTCGCCCGCGCCGCCGGGCGCGGCCTGGGGCGGATCGTGGCCGTCGCCGAGGCCGGCGCCGCCCCGGTTCCCACCCCGGAGCGGGTCGCCTTGGGCGGGAGCGCGGCCTCCATGCCGGTCGTCCCGGGAGAGCGGGAGACGACGGCCAGCGTGACGGTGACCTTCGAGCTTCGCTGAGGCCGGACGGGATCGCCCCGGCGCCCTGCTACCGCCGCCGCGTGACGGTGACCGTGAACCTCGCCGTCGCCGTGTTCGCGCTCGTGTCCGTCGCCGAGCAGGTCATGACCGTGCGCCCGACGCGGAACAGGCCGCCCGACCTCGGATGACAGGAGACGGGCACGGCGCCGTCGGTCTCGTCGCTGGCGGTGACGGCGAACACGACCCGTACGCGCGTCGCGCGACGGGGTGCGCGCACGGTCCTGCCGACCGCTCCGCTGAACACCGGCGGGGTCGTGTCGAACTCGAGGCCGGGCACGCTGAGCGTTCCGGTCCACGTCTCCGTTCCCACACGCCCGCTCGCCGTCTCTCCGCCGAGCCGGCGCTCCAGGGTGCCGCTCCCCGACGCGCCTGTGTAGATGCCGGTGCCGCCAGTGACCGCGAAGGTCTGAGTCTGTGTCCTGATCGACTCCGCGGGCACGCACTCAGCCGCCTCGGCGACGGCGACGTGGATCTCGCCCTTCCCCGTGACGGCGAGCCGAGTCGGATAGGCAAGCGCCCTGCCGTCGTCACCTGCGCATGCCGGCGGTCCCTGATCGACGAGGAACTCGTACCTCCCCTCGAGCGCTCCCAGTCCCGGGAAGGGACCGTGGATCGTGCGCGCGGCACAGTGATCCGCGCCGGCCGGCGGAACGCACGCCCCCAAAGACGAGGTGAGGCGGAGCGACGCGTTCAGGGTGAGCGTCCCGCTCGGCATCGCGGTCGCGCCACGGCCGGGCGTGATGCCGGCAGTCACGCCGAGCACGGTGGCGACGGTGATCCCGGCCGGCGAGACGATCACCGTGCGCTGTCCGCGAGCTCGCATCTCTACGTCCGGGCGCACTCGTAGTAGCCGATGCGCTCGATGAAGCGGTAGGGCGTGCCGCCGACGCACGGCTGTCCGCGGTACAGGTCCAGGCGGATCAGGTGCGCCGTGCCCAGCAACTCCCCGGACGTTCCGTCGAACAGAAGAGCGCTGTACGAGGGAGGCGGATCGGGGTTGCCCGGGATCGGACGCCCGAGCCCCGGGTTGAAGCAGGCGATCACGTTGGGCGCCGGGGGCGGCGGAGCGAAGCACGTCCAACCCTGCGCCGCGAGCTGCTGCCAGGTCACCGATCGTGCCTCGGCCTCGACGCGACGGCGCCCGCGGACAGCAATCCGGCAAGCAGGGCGAGGAGCGTAGCCGCCGTCGGCCGGGCGGAGCGTGCATTCACCGTGTCTCCCTTCCCTCTTCTCTTCCTCGAGCGGCGAGGAGCCCGCCGCTTCGCTCGCATCCCTCTCACCGACGCTAGCGCCCGCCGCTAATCGCGCTAACGAGACAGGGAGTAGCGTTTGCCACGTGGACGGGCTCGAGTTTCGCGTCCTTGGACCGCTCGAGATCCGGCGAGATGGCGCGCCGATCCCCGCCACGGCGCCGAAGCAGCGCGCCCTACTCGCTCGCCTCCTCCTCTCCCTCGGCGAGCCGGTTCCGCAAGACGAGCTGATCGAGGCTCTGTGGAACGGCGACCTCCCGCGCACCGCGCGGGCCGCGTTCCACAACCAGATCCGCGCGCTCCGCCGACTTCTCGGCCCGGAGGCGGTCGAGCGGCGCGCGGCCGGGTACGCCCTGCGCGCCGAGCCCGACGCCCTCGACCTCGCGCGCTTCCGGCGTCTCGCCGCCGGCGCCCGGCGCGGCCCCGCCTCGGAGCGGGCGGCGAGGCTGCGCGACGCGCTCGCGCTCTGGCGCGGCCCCGCGTTCCCGGACCTCGCGGGCGACTCGACGACGGAGGCCGACCGTGCCCGCTCGAGGAGGAGCGCCTGACGGCGGTCGAGGAGCGCGTCGAGGCCGAGCTCGAGCTCGGCGAGCACGCGGCGCTCGTGCCCGAGCTCGAGGAGCTCGTCGCGCGGCATCCGCTCCGCGAGCGGTTCCGGGCGCAGCTCATGCTGGCGCTCTACCGCGCGGGCCGGCAGGCTGACGCGCTCGCCGCCTACCGGCGCGCGCACGACGCGTTCCTCGACGCCCTCGGGCTCCAGCCGGGAGTCGTTCTGCGGGAGCTCGAGCGCGCGATCCTCGTGCAGGACCGGTCGCTCACGGACGCGACGCAGTCGGTCGGCTCGACGCTCGAGCGCGCCGCGGCGTTTGTCCCGCGCACCCCCGCGAGCGCGCCGAGTCTCTCTACGAGTACGGCTCCGCGCTGATCCAGATGGGGGAGCTTCGGCAGGCGACGACGACCCTGGAGGCTGCGGGCCGGCTCGCGGCGACGGCAGGGGAGCCCGGGCTCGCGCAGCGGGTGCGGCTCCGCCTCTCCTACCTCGCCGTCTTCGCCGAGGGCAGCAGCATGCTCGAGCACCTGGCCGCTGCCGAGGAGGCGGCGCAGGTCTTCGAGGCGCTCGGCGACGATGCCGGGCTCGCCTTCGCCCTGCTGCAGCAGGCCCACATGCGCCGCGACACGGGCCAGGCCGAGCTCGGCCTCGCCCTGGCGGGGCGCGGCGCCCGGCTCGCAGCGGCTGCGGGGGACCTCGCGGGCGCGCGCGCGTGCCGCCGCATGGCGGCCATGTGCGCCGCGGTCGGGCCGACGCGTGTCCCGGCGGCGCTCGAGGTCTGCGACGCAGCCGATGCGATCGCGGACACGGGCGGGTCGTCGGTGTGGGACGCGCGAGCCTGGCTGCTCGCGCAAGCCGGTCGCATCGGAGAGGCGCGCGCTCTGTACGAGGAAGCGGTGGCGCGGCTGCGAGAGCGCGGGGCGCTGCTGCAGCTACGCGTCGGAATGGCGCTCGCCGCGCTCGCCGAGAGAGCCGCGGGTGACCTACCCCGCGCGTGGGACCTGTTCCGAGGCGCCTACGCGCTGGTCGACGCGGACGTGCGGGGAGACGTTTCGGCGGCGGCCGGCGAGCTCGCGTGCGTGCTGGCGCTAGCGGGCGCCGAGGTGGAGGCGGCGCGTCTGGCCGAGGAGGCGCGGGCGTTCCTCGTGCCGGGCGACGTGCTCGGCGGGATCCACTGGCGTCGCGCGACCGCGCTCGTCGCAGCGCGACAGGGCCGCCGCGAGGATGCGCTTCGACTGTCGAACGAGGCGTGCGCTCTCGCCGACGCGACCGATTGGCTGACGTTTCGAGCGGAGACGCACGAGGAGGCAGCGCTCGTCCGCCGGCATGCCGGGGATGCCGGCGCGGAGGCCGAGGCGCTCGACGCCGCGCTCGCGCTGTACGAGCGGAAGGGAAACCGCGCAGGAGCCGAGCGCGTTCGGGCGACGCTGGCCGGGTCCGACCCGTGGGTCGGACCCGGCCTTCGCCACGTCGCTCAGCAGTCGAAGTAGAGCGCGAACTCGGCCGGGTGCGGACGGAGCCGAACCGGGTCGACCTCGTTCTCGCGCTTCCAGGCGATCCAGGTCTCGATCAGCTCCTCGCTGAACACGTCGCCCCGGAGCAGGAACTCGTGGTCCCGCTCGAGCGCGTCGAGCGCCTCGGCGAGCGAGCCCGGGACCTGGGGGACGTCCGCGCCTGCGTGCTCGAACAGGTCGTAGTCGGCCGGCGCGCCCGGGTCGAGGCCGCGCTCGATCCCGTCCAGGCCGGCCATGAGCATGGCTGCGAAGGCGAGGTACGGGTTGGCGGCCGCGTCCGGCGGCCGGAACTCGATCCGCTTCGCCTTCGGCGACTGCGAGTACATGGGGATGCGGATGCAGGCCGAGCGGTTGCGCTGCGAGTAGACGAGGTTGACGGGCGCTTCGTAGCCGGGGACGAGGCGGCGGTACGAGTTCGTGGTCGGCGCGCAGAAGGCGAGCAGCGCGGGCGCGTGCGCGAGCAGGCCGGCCACGTACGCGCGCCCGAGCTGGGAGAGCCCCGCGTACCCGGAGCGGTCCGCCATCAGCGGCGTCCCCTCCTTCCAGAGCGACTGGTGCGTGTGCATCCCCGAGCCGTTGTCCCCGAAGAGCGGCTTGGGCATGAAGGTGACCGTCTTCCCGTGCCGGCGGGCGACGTTCTTGACCACGTACTTGTAGGTCATCACCTGGTCCGCCATCCGGGTCAGGGTCGTGAAGCGGAGGTCGATCTCGCACTGACCGCCGGAGGCGACCTCGTGATGGTGGACCTCGCACGCGATGCCGATCCGCTCCAGCGTGAGCACCATCTCCGTGCGCAGGTCGTGCAGGGAGTCGGAGGGCGCGGCCGGGAAGTAGCCCTCCTTGGGGCGGGCGACGTAGCCGAGCCCCGGCCGGCCGGAGTTCCAGTGCCCCTCCGCCGAGTCCACGCTGTAGTGGGCCCGGTTCGGCGCCAGCTCGTAGTGCACCTCGTCGAAGACGAAGAACTCGCACTCCGGGCCGAAGTAGGCGGTGTCGGCGATCCCTGTGGAGCGCAGGTACGCCTCCGCCCGGCGGGCCACCCCGCGCGGATCCTTGGCGTACGGCTCCCGGGTCACGGGATCGGCGATCTCGCAGACGAGCGACACCGTGGGCGCTTCCGTCGCCGGGTCGAGGATCGCCGAGGCGGGGTCGGGGACGAGCAGCATGTCCGACTCGGAGATCGCCTGCCAGCCCCGGATCGAGGAGCCGTCGAAGCCGAGGCCTTCGGCGAAGGCCGACTCGTCGAAGGCGCTCGCGGGCAGCGAGACGTGCTGCCAGGTACCGAGCAGGTCGCAGAACTTGAGGTCGACCATCGCCGCCCGCCGCTCCTTCGCCCAGGCGAGCGCGTCGCCCGGCGCGGGCTGCGTCTCGTTCCCGTTCCGCAGGTAGTGCCGTTCCGCGATCTCCGTCATCCCGTCACCTCCCGGTCGCAGGACCAACAAAAAGACCCCGGGGCGTCGCGCTCCCGAGGCCTCGTCGCCTCAGCCGGGCCTGCGGCCCGGCGTGCGGCTCGCACTCTAGCCGGGCGGACGGACGGGAAAGGGCTCGGCCGGAAAGGCGTCTTGCGACTGCCGGCGCGCCCGGCGATCCTGCGCCGGTGGAGGAGCCGGCGCGGGACGAGGAGAAGGCGGCGGTACTCTTCGAGGCGCTGCTCGATCTGAGGGGCCCTGCCGCGCGGCTCGTCGAGCTCGTGGAAGGCGGCGACGATGGAGAAGAGGCGGAGGAAGCTGACGAACCGTGAATGGTGGGACGCGCACCGAGAGCAGTTCGAGCGGACCGAGCGGCGCTACCGGGAGGTCATGGCGAAGCTCGAGGCGCGCATCGCGGCCGAGCGGGCAGCCGAAGAGAAAGCGACCCGCGGCGAGGGAAGCGCCTAGGGCGGCTCCCCCTGGCGCCTGCCGCTCGCGCCCGCTAGGGTTCCCGTCTCCGCGCCCGCGCGCGGAGCCATCCCCTTGCCGAGGAGGTATCGCGATGAGAGAGAGCGACCCACGCGCGATCCCGCCCGGGCCCGGCCCGGCCCTCGGCGCGGACGAGCCTTAGGTCCTCGAGCGAGCGGCGTTTGACCCCGGCCGGTCGCGCCGCTATCGTCGGCGGCCACGTGATGCTCCTCCGTAGCTGAGACACCCGCGGCCGCGGCCCTCCAGGGAAGGGCCCGGTTCCGCCCGTCCGTTTCTCGCTACGTCCACCTCGAAGGAGCACCGAATGCCGAACGTCCGGGAAGCACCCCCCCTCGAGAGCGTCCGCCCGCGGACGGCGCCCGCCGTCGAGGTGGAGGGCCTCCGCAAGGAGTTCGTCCTCCGCGACCGCAGGCGGGGCCGCTTCGGGCGGCGCCGGCGCGTGGCGCTCGACGGGATCTCGTTCACGATCGGGCGCGGCGAGACCGTCGCCATCCTGGGCCAGAACGGGTCGGGGAAGTCCACGCTCGTCCGTCTGCTCTCCACGCTCCTCCTTCCGGACGGGGGGACGGCGCGCGTCTTCGGCCGCGACGTCGTCGCGGAGGCGCGCGCCGTGCGGCGGCTCGTCAACCGCGTCTCCGTCGAGGCCTCGTTCTTCAAGAAGATGTCGGCCGCCGAGAACCTGAGCTACGCTGCCCGCTACTACGGGCTGACCGCGGGGCGGACGCGCGCGGAGATCCCCGCGCTGCTTGAGCGGGTGGGCTTCCCGCCCGACCGCCGCGACGAGCCGATGGAGAACCTCTCCCGCGGCATGCAGCAGAAGGTGGCGCTCGCCCGCGCCCTGCTCACCTCCCCCGTCGTCCTCCTCCTCGACGAGCCGACGACCGGCCTCGACCCCCGCTCGAAGCTCGAGGTGCAGGAGTTCATCCGCGAGATCCGGGCGAGCCACGACTCCACGATCCTCCTCTGCACGCACGACCTCGTCGAGGCGGAGACGCTGGCGGGGCGGGTCGGGATCCTCGACCGCGGGCGGCTGCTCGCGCTCGAGCCCCCCGGCGAGCTGAAGCGCCGGTTCCGGGCGGCGACGCTCGAGGAGGCGTTCTTCGCCGCGACCGGGCGCGAGTTCGAGGCGGAGGACGAGGAGGACGCGGATCGGGAGGTGCTCGCGTGAAGGCGATGCTGGGCACGATGCGCGCCGAGCTCATCGGCGCGGGCGGCGTCGTCGAGCGCAACTGGTACCTCACCAAGCGCTACATCTGGTGGGACGTCGCCTGGTTTCTGTGGACGGTGGCGAACACGCTCACCATCGTCTTCATCGCCAAGGGCGTGGAGGCGGCGGGGGGCGAGCTCGACGTCAACCGGACGATGACGACGCTGCTCATCGGCGCCGTCGTCTGGGCCTACCTGGGGATCCTCTTCGAGTTCCTGATGGAGACGGTCGCCTGGGAGCGCTGGGAGGGGACGATCGAGTACACGTTCATGGCGCCCCTCTCCCGGGCCATGCACCTGGCCGGGCAGGGCGCCTTCGCCATCCTCTACGGCCTGCTGCGCGCGGTCTTCCTCTTCTCCATCTGCGCGTTCCTCTTCTTCGACCTGGAGATGCCGGAGGCGCAGTACCTCCCGGCCTTCGCCGTGCTCGTCGTCGCCTCCGTCTCCTTCATCGGGATCGGGATGATGATGTCCGTCCTCCCGCTCATCTCGCCCGAGAAGGGGACGCAGCTCGGCTTCGTCGCCCAGGGGACGCTGCTCGTCGTCTCCGGCGTCTACTACCCGGTGGAGGTGCTCCCGCAGTGGATGCAGTGGATCGCGACCGTCTCGCCCGCCACCTACGCGCTCGAGGGCATCCGCGAGGCGATCCTCGAGGGCCGGGGCATGAGCGCGATGTGGGACGAGCTCTGGCCGCTCGCGCTGATCGGCGCGGTCTCCATCCCGCTCGGGCTTCTCGTCTTCCGGGCCGGCGAGCAGTACGCGAAGCGCCACGGCAAGCTCAAGCGCTCCGGGTAGCTTCGCCCCGGCGCCGCCGCCGGGCTGGTAGAGTCACGCACGTCGATGTGAGGCGACGAGGCCTCGGGTGCGCTGCCGCGCCCCGGGGCCTTCGTCTTTTCGAGGAGGTGATGTGCATGGCGATGGTGGAGGCGAGGAAGCGGGCGACGAGCGACCCCGAGAAGCGCAGGGAGGTCCTGCGCCGCATCGAGGAGGAGCGCGTCGAGTTCCTGCTCCTCTGGTTCACGGACATCGAGGGGCACCTGAAGAGCTTCGCGATCACCCCGAGCGAGATCGAGGACGCGCTCGACGACGGGATGGGCTTCGACGGCTCCTCGATCACCGGCTTCAACGCCATCGAGGAGTCGGACATGGTCGCGATCCCCGACCCGGAGACCTTCCAGCTCATGCCCTTCAGGGAGGGCGAGCACAAGGTCGCCCGGATGATCTGCGACATCGTGACCCCGGACGGCCAGCCGTACGAGGGCGACCCGCGGTACGTGCTGCGGCGGGCGCTTGAGCGGATGCGGGCGATGGGCTTCGACACGTTCAACGTCGGGCCCGAGCTCGAGTACTTCGTCTTCAAGGACGACAAGGGGACGGAGACGATCGACGAGGGCGGCTACTTCGCCATGACGACGATGGACGCCGCCATCGAGCTCCGCAACGACACGATCGCGGCTCTGCAGTCGATGGGGATCCCGGTCGAGTACCACCACCACGAGGTCGGCCCCTCCCAGCACGAGATCGACATGCGCTACGCGGACGCGCTCGCCATGGCCGACCACACGGTCACCTACCGGCTGATCGTGAAGGAGATCGCGAAGAAGGCGGGCTTCCACGCGACCTTCATGCCGAAGCCGATCTTCGGCGAGAACGGCTCGGGGATGCACACGCACCAGTCGCTCTTCAAGGACGGGCGGAACGCGTTCTTCGACGAGAACGACGAGTACCACCTGTCCGAGGTGGCGAAGGGCTTCATCGCCGGCCAGCTCCGGCACGCGCGGGAGATCTCCGCCGTGTTCGCCCAGTGGGTGAACTCGTACAAGCGGCTCGTGCCGGGGTACGAGGCGCCGGTGTACTGCGCCTGGTCGCGGCGGAACCGCTCCGCCCTGATCCGGATCCCGGTCTACAAGCCGGGGGCGGAGCAGGCGACGCGGGCGGAGATCCGCTGCCCCGACCCCGCCTGCAACCCGTACCTGACGTACGCCTGCCTGCTGCACGCGGGGCTGGAGGGGATCGAGCGCGGGTACGAGCTGCCCGAGCCGATGGAGCGCAACCTCTACCACCTGACGGCGGAGGAGCGGCGCGAGCGCGGGATCGTCGCCCTGCCGGAGACGCTCGGGGAGGCGATCGACGAGCTCGCCGGCTCGGAGCTCGCCCGGAAGGCGCTCGGCGAGCACATCTTCTCGAACTACGTCCGGCTCAAGCGCAAGGAGTGGGACGAGTACCGCGTCCAGGTCACCGAGTGGGAGAAGGAGAAGTACCTGGCCGCGCTCTGACCTGCGCCGGCGCGGGCGCGGGGGAGCTCTGCTCCCCCGCCCCGCGGCCCCGCGCGGCGCCCATCCGGCCGGAGTGGCGCGCGGCCCCAAAGACCACTTGCGGAGCGGCCGCGAAAGGCCGATGATTCCGGGTGCAGGGTCCGCCGCAAGGCGAGCGGCGGGTCTTGTATCTGACGGCCGATCGCGGGCTCCCTGGTGAGGAGCCCGTGGTCGTTCTGGGGGCAGGCGGGCGGGGCGCTACTCGGGCTTGCCGGCCATCGCCCACGCGGCCACGACGTACGCGGCCAGGAGCAGGATCGAGAGCAGGAGCGTCGCCTTCAAAAGCGCCGTGCCCTTCCCCCCGCGCAGGCGGTAGACCCCGACCCCGCCGAGGGCGAGCGAGAGAAGGAAGAGGAGGCCGCCGAGGTCGGCGGTGACGTAGCCGACGCCGATCCAGGCCGGCTCCTGCCCCTCCGGGAGGTCGCCCCAGCCCTCCTTGGAGTAGATCCACTGCGCGGCGACCCGCATCAGCACGAAGCCGGGGAGCCCGACGGCGAGCAAGCTCCAGTAGCCGAGACGGAGGAGGCGGCCGTCGGCGCGGGCGAAGGCGAGGAGGCTGGCCCCGGTCAGGAGGCCGCCGACGAGCACCATCGCGCCGAGGACGTGCAGGAAGAGCGGGAGGTTCCAGTCGGTCGGCCGGCTGGCGGCCAGGAGCCCGCTCATGCGCCCGGCTTCCAGATCATGTCCACGAGGAGAAGCACGACGAGCGCGCTCGAGAGCGCGTGCATTCGAATCCCCTCCGCGGTGGGGTTGAGGGCGGCGAGCTCGGCGCTCGGGCTGGTGTGGCCGCTCGCCAGGAGCTCCTTCGCCTGCTCGAGGCCGCGCGAGTACGCCTTGCCGGCCCGGCCGCCGGCCCAGCCCAGGAGCGCCCAGAGGACGAGCGCGGCCACGATCCACCCGTCCCAGATGTCGTAGCCGCCGACCGAGAACGCGAGCCACAGGCCGAACAGGAGCGTCCCGACCGAGCCGGCGGCGCCGACGGCGTTGCCGAGCCGTGCGGCCGGCTCGAGGCGCGCCGTCGCCTCAGGCGCGTCCGTGCGCCGGACGGCGACGACCAGGATCCAGAAGAGGAGCACCGCCCCGACGAGCGCGAACGCCGAGAGCACGTGCAGAGCGAGGATCCAGTCGTCGAGGCTCACGGCGCCCCGGATCCTACGCCCTTCCGCCGCGCGCCGCCCGCGCGACAATGCGGGGGTGGACGCCACCGCCCGCCATCTGCGCCTGCTGACGGAGACGATCGCCGCCGTCAACTCCTCCCTCGACCTGCAGGAGGTGCTGGAGCTCGTCGCGAGCAAGGTCGCGGACGCGCTCGGGACGGACGCGTGCTTCGTCTACCTGTACGACGAGGGCGCGGACGAGCTCGTCCTGCGGGCCACGCACGGCAGCCGGGTCGAGGAGACGACCCGCACCCCGCGCATGCGCCCGGGGGAGGGGATCACGGGCGTCGCCGCCGCCGAGCGCGCCCCGGTGATGATCCCCGCCCAGGCCCACCTCGACCCGCGCTTCAAGGCGTTCCCCAACCTGCCCGAGGACGAGTACGAGTCGATCCTGGCCGTGCCCATCCTCGCCCGCGACAAGCTGGAGGGCGCGCTCAACGTGCGCACGCGCGAGCCGCGCGTCTTCACCGAGGACGAGATCGAGCTCTTGGTCGCGATCGCCTCCCAGGTGGCGCAGACGATCGAGCACGCCAAGCTGTACGCGGCCGCGCAGCGGCGGGTCGCCGAGCTGGAGGCGCTCGCGCGCATCTCCGAGGCGGTCTCCGAGTCCCTCTACCTGGAGGAGTCGCTGGAGGCGATCGTGAAGACGACCATGGAGTCGCTGCACGCGACCGGCGCCGCGCTCGTCCTCGAGGACGGGAGGATCGCCTGGCCGGAGGGGCGCGCGGGCGCGTACGCGGTGCGGATGCCGCTGCGCTGGAAGCGGCGGCAGATCGGCGAGCTCGTGTGCGACCGGGACACCCCCTTCTCCGACGACGACCGGGCGCTCCTGGAGGCGATCGCCCACCACGCGGCGGTCGCGCTGGAGCACGGGCGGGCGGTGCTCCGCGGCGTCCTCGCCCAGGAGATCCACCACCGGGTGAAGAACAACCTGCAGGCGGTCGCCTCCCTGCTCCGCCTGCAGGCGCGGACGGCGAACGTCGATCCGCGCAAGGCGCTGCAGGAGTCCGTCAACCGCATCCTCGCCATCGCAGCCGTCCACGAGGTGCTGACCGAGCACCGCGAGGACGACGTCGACCTGGGCGAGCTGGTCGACCGGCTGCGGCGGATGCTCGTGCAGGGGCTCGTGGAGGGCAAGGAGGTGACGGCCGAGCTGGAGCCGGTCTCGCTCGCCGGGCAGCGGGCGACGGCGCTCGCGCTCGTCTTCACCGAGCTCTTCCAGAACGCCCTCGAGCACGGCGGCCGGCGGGTGTCGATCACGCTCGCGCAGCGGGACGGCGAGGCGGAGATGACGATCGCCGACGACGGGCCGGGGATGGGCGAGGGGGGCGCCGGCACCGGCCTCTCCATCGTCCGCGCGCTCGTGCGTGACGAGCTGCAGGGGAGCTTCGCGCTCGAGTCGAACGGCGGCGCCGTCGCGCGCGTCCGATTCCCTCTCTAACGGGTCGGGTTCCCTCTGTAAAGGCTTGGTAAGAGGCGCGTAAGCGTGTGCGCGCGCCCCCCGTTCGCGTGCGCCCGCGGGGGAACACTCGGGGTGAGAGCACGCACGCGAGAAAGGGGGAACGACATGGCAAGGACGCTCGTCTGTGCTCTTGCCTGCGCGCTGGGGGCGCTGGCGCTCGCGCCCGCGGCTCTCGCGCAGGACGTCACGCTCGGCGGCGCCGCGCAGGCCGGCGTCGGGCACGTGCGGCTCGTCTCCGACGTCTCCGACGCCACGACCGCGAACGACGCGAGCTGGATCTCGCTGCGCGTGCCGGGCGGGCTCAGGTTCGCGGACATCGACACGCTGTCCGCCGAGTTCAACGTGACGGACGACGACTGCGGCGGCGGCTCGCCGCGGTTCGAGATCGAGATCGGCGGCAAGAACGTCTTCGTCTATCTGGGGCCGTCGCCGAGCTTCACGGGCTGCCCGCAGAACACCTGGCTTGCGAGCGGCAACCTCGTCGGCACGAGCGACGCCTGCCGCGTGGACACGTCCCAGTTCCAGCCGGGCACGCAGTGCACGACGTGGGCCGCGGCCGTCGCGCTGCTCGGCTCGCACAGGGTGAGCGCCGCGCGCGTGGTCGTGGACGGGGGCTGGTTCTTCGCCCCGCCGAGGACGCAGACCGACCGCGAGCAGACGGTCCTCGTGCGGAACGTGCGGCTCAACCGGCTGACCGTGATCACGCCGCAGGAGCTGAAGCGGCAGAACCCCGCCCATCTGTGCACGGCGGAGCGGGCCTCGCTGGGCGCGGCGGCGTTCAACAAGCTCTGGGGCGCGAACGTGAACGACCGGAACGCGTTCGGCAAGTGCGTTTCCTTCATGGCGAAGGCGCGCACCGCCGGAGCCGCGCACGAGGCGATCATGGCCGCCGTGCGGGCGTGCAAGGAGCGCGGCCTGCACGGGGCGGCCCTGGGCGCCTGCGTCTCCGAGCGGGACGGGGTCGACGCCACGCGGGCGGATCCCGCGCACGGCGGGAAGGGCCCGCGGAAGGGCCGCCGCCGGTAGCCGCCTGCCATCCGCCGGCGGCGCGAGGGGGAGTCTCCGGGGCTCCCCCTCGCAGCTCGCGGCGCGGGTATACCCTCGCGGCGTGCCGACCACCCGAGTCTTGATCGCCGAGGACGAGACGATCATCCGCCTCGACCTGCGCGGCCTGCTCGAGGCGGCGGGGTTCGAGGTCTGCGCGGAGGCGCGCGACGGCGAGGAAGCCGTTCGCCTGGCTCGGGAGACCGGCCCCGACATCGCGCTCCTCGACGTGAAGATGCCGCGGCTGGACGGGATCGAGGCGGCCCGCCGCATCCTCGACGAGCGTCCGATCCCGATCGTCATGGTCACGGCCTACGGCGAGCGCGACCTCGTCGCCCGCGCGGTCGAGGCGGGCGTCTTCGGCTACCTGGTCAAGCCCTTCCGGGAGACAGATCTGTTGCCGGCGATCGCGACCGCCAGGGCCCGGTACGAGGAGCTCTCCGCGCTGCGGGAGGAGGCGCGGTCGCTGGCCGAGGCCCTCGCCGCCCGCAAGGCGATCGAGCGGGCGAAGGGGATCCTCATGGAGCGCGAGGGCCTGAGCGAGCAGGAGGCGTTCGCGCGCCTGCGCAAGGCGAGCCAGATCTCCGGGCGCCCCCTCAAGGTGGTCGCGGAGGCGCTGATCGCGACCCTCGGCGGGGAGCCGCCCGGCCGGCGCCCGTAGCCGAAGCGGGCGCCACGTAGCCGCTCCCGTCTACCAGTCCCCCTCCCGCGTGTACGGGTAGGCCCAGAGCGCGACCTGCATCAGCACCGACTTGCGCCAGGCGTCCTGCATGGCGTCCACCCGCTCCGGCGGGTCGCCGCCCTTCTCCAGGAAGGGCCGGAGGGTGGCCGTGATCGGGAAGACGAGGGTGATGACGTCGCGCAGGGGGACGTGCTCCGCGGCGTCGACGCCGTCGGTCGCGTTCTTGCCCGAGCGGTGGTGGCGGCGGCCGATCTCGAGCTGGCGGGCGAGCCAGGCCTCGTCGTAGCGGGCCTCGGCCGTGTCCCGGATCCACTGCCCGAAGCGGACGCGCACCGCGGCGAGGTAGTCGGGGTCGGGCTGCCCGTCCGACCGGCGCGCGAAGGCCGCGAGCAGGTGCGGGTTGGAGCCGACGAAGCCGTACCAGACGTCGAGCACGTCCTCGATCTGGTCGGCGAGGATCTCGCCGGAGCGGCGGAGGGCGGCGACGTCGTCGTCGCCGAAGGCGACCGACCTCTTCAGGAGCACGAGGTCGTCCATGGTCACCGGGGTCTGCGCGGTGGCGCTCATGCTGCCTCCTTTCCTTGGGGCTCGTGGTCGGCGCAGTCGAGGCGCAGCTCGCGGTCGCCGAAGGGCGCGTCGACGAACGCGCAGTGGTGGGGGCGGTCCGGGTCGGGATGGGCGTGCGGCCGGAAGTACCGGCAGCTCACGCACATGCGCTGGACGGGGATGCGGCCCCGTTCCTGGAGCGCCCGGATCATGCGCGAGAGCCCGCGCAGGAGCGCCGCCTGCTCGGCGGGCTCGAGCGCGTCCACCGCCTCGAGCAGCGCGTCCGGCCACTCGGGCGCGGCCGCGGCGAGGGCTGCCCCCTCGGCGGTGAGAGCCACGCGCTGGACGCGGCCGTCCTCGCCCCGCTCCTTGGTTGCGAGCCCCTTGGCGACGAGGGCCCGCACGGCGTCGCTCGCCGTCGGCTGGGAGACGGCGAGGAGCTCGGCGAGGCCGCCGACCGAGCAGGGGCCGCGTCCCGCGAGCAGGGCGAGGATCTGCGCCTGGGTCGGCGTGAGCCCGGTCTGCGCCCGCTGCGCCCACGCGTGCTGGCGGAGGGCGAGGCCGAGCTTGCCGAGCCCGACCGCGACGGTGCGGGCCGGGTCGACCGACTGCGCATCGGCTGACATATAGGAGTCCTATATATCACTCGGGCGCGATCACGCGCGCTGGAGCAGCCGCTCCTCCTCCCGCCGCCGGTACAGGCGGCGCCCCGCCCAGAGGGCGAGCGCGGCGAGCACGAGGGGCGCGGCGACCACGAGCAGCGCGAGGGCGACCACCGCCTCCCAGACGAGCACGCCGAGCGCCTCGTCGAGGGCGCGGTCGAGCCGCGAGGGGACGGGCGCGGCGCCGAGCGCGTCCGGCGTGACGATGGCGACCTGCACGGTCGCCATCCGCGCCTCGGCGTTCGTCGCCGCGATCCCCCGCCGCAGCTCGCGGAGCTCCTCGCGCAGCGTGCGGAGCCGCGCCCGGAGCACCGCCCGCGTCTCGGCGTCGAGGGGCGTCGACTCGAGGCGGGCGGCGATCCTCGCGACCTGCGAGCGCACCGAGCGCGCCCGCCGCCGCAGGCGCTCGAGCTGCTCCTGGAGGTCGTCCACCTGCACCTGCTGGGAGGCGAGGCGCCCGAGCGAGGAGAGCGCGACCACCGCCTCCTGGACGCGGGCGGCGGGGATGCGCAGGGTCAGCGTGGCGTTCCCCTCGTCCCCGGTGACGACGGACGCGCTGAGCACGTGGCCGCCGAGGCGGCGGGCGAGCTCGAGCGCCTCTCGGGCGGCGCGGGAGACGGCCTCCGGGTCGCGCACCTCCACCGTGAGGGAGGCGCTCACGCGCTGCGCGCGGCCCGGCGTGGGGCCGACGATCGGCGCTCCCAGGTCGGCGGCCCCCGGCGCCTGCCCGGCGGGCGGCGGGG
>DATLYP010000098.1:0-9923 GCA_035574655.1 Gaiellaceae bacterium | reverse complement strand
GAGGGGCGCTGGAGCGCGTGGCTGCCGGCCGCGCCGGAGGAGGAGGACGGCCCCGACCCGCGCTCGCGGGAGGCGCGGTCCGCCGCCGGCTGGCGGGTCGGGAACCCGTGGTGGACGGGACCCGCGGACGCCGTGCAGGCGCGCGCGCTCGGGCGGGTGCGCGCGATCCGCGCGCATCTCGTCTGGAGCCCCGAGGTGCGGGTGCCCTACCGCACGCTCGCGCTCGCGGGCGCGCCGCCGATCGTGCCCCGGGCGGCGTGGGGCGCGGACGAGTCCATCCGCCGCGGCCGGCCCGCGTACGCGCCGCAGCTCCGCTTCGCGGTGGTGCACCACACGGCGGGCCGCAACGACTACAGCCGCGCCGAGGCGGCCGCCATCGTCCGGGGGATCCAGCTCTACCACGTGCGCGCGAACGGCTGGAACGACATCGGCTACAACTTCCTCGTCGACCGCTTCGGAACCGTCTACGAGGGGCGGTTCGGCGGGATCGAGCGCAACGTCGTCGGTGCGCACGCGCAGGGGTTCAACACCGGCTCCGTCGGGGTTGCCCTGCTCGGAAGCTACGGGAGGCAGGATCCCTCCGCGGCCGCGCTCGACGCGGCCGCCCGCCTCCTCGCCTGGAGGCTCGACCTGGCCCACGTCGACCCGGCGGGACTCGTCACCGTGCTCTCGGGAGGCAACCCCCGCTTCCCCGCCGGCGTCCCCGTCGCCCTGCGCGTCGTCTCCGGACACCGCGACACGGGCTTCACCGAGTGCCCGGGCGACGCCCTCTACGCGCGCTTGGACGCGCTCGCGGGGTCGGCGGCCGCGCTCGGCCTGCCCAAGATCTACGACCCGCAGGTGGAGACGAGCGAGGGCGTCTTCCGCTTCCGGGCGCGGCTCAGCTCCCCGCTCCCGTGGACGGTGGCGATCACGGGCTCGGGGGGCGTCGAGGCGGCGCGCGGCGAGGGGAGCGGGCGCCAGGTGGACTGGAGCTGGGATGCGAGCGGAGCGGCCGGCGGCGTGTACCGGTGGACGATCCGCGCCGGAACGGCGCGGCCCGCGAGCGGCCCGCTGACCGTGGAGGGGGCGAGCGCGCCGCTCGCCGTCGAGGACGTGACCGCCGACGTCGCCGGGGTGACCCCGAACGGCGACGGGCAGGCGGACACGGCGACGATCTCCTTCCGGCTCACGAAGGGAGCGAACGTCACCGTCGAGCTTCGCGACGCGGCCGGGGCCGTGGCCGCCACGGTCCTCGACCGGGTGTGGAAGCGGGCGGGCCCGCACAGCGTGGTCGCCGACCCCGCCGCTCTCCCGGACGGGCAGTACACGGTCGCCGTCACCGCCCGCACCGCGGTCGGGGAGGAGGCGCAGGGGTTCCTCCCCCTCGCCGTCAGCCGCGTGCTCGGGCTCGTGACCGCGGCGCCCAGGGTCGTCTCCCCGAACGGCGACGGGCGGAGCGACCGCCTCAGCGTCTCCTTCGCCCTGGCGGGGGACGCGGCCGTCTCCGTCCGCATCCTGCGCGAGGGCCGCTGGGTGGCGTCGCCCTTCGCCGCCGACCTGCCGGCGGGAGTGCACCGGGTCGTCTGGGACGGGTCGCAGGCGGGAGGGCCGCTGCCGGACGGCGCCTACACCGCCGTCGTGGAGGCAGCCGACGCGGCCGCCGCCGTCTCCGTCGCCGTCCCCTTCTTCTCCGACACGACGCCGCCCAGCGTGCGCATCCTTCCCGGCCGGCCGCTGCGCGTGGCCGTGAGCGAGCCCGTGGCGCTCGCCCTCCGCATCGACGGGCGGCTCGTGCGGCGGCGCGTGGCGCGCGCCGGGGTCGTACGCGTCCCCTGGCCCGGCCCGGCGCTCCGCGTCCGCGCCGTCGCCTGGGACGCGGCCGGGAACACGAGCGGGCCCGTCCTCCGCGTCGCTCGCCCCTGAGCGGCCGCAGGCCGCCAGTAGACTCGCGCCCGTGACGGTGCCCGCGACGCCTTTCGGGCGGGAGACGATCGAGTCCATCCTCCCGCACCGGCCGCCCTTCCTCCTCATCGACGAGGTGACCCTGCTCGAGCCGGGACGGCGCGTCGAGGCGCGGCGGGAGGTGCGCGCGGACGACTGGTGGTTCCCGGGGCACTTCCCGGGCCGCCCCGTGATGCCGGGCGTGCTCATCGTGGAGGCGATGGCCCAGGCGGGGGCCGTCGCGGTGCTCGTCGAGGAGGAGAACCGCGGGCGTATCGCCTTCTTCGCCGGGATCGACGACTGCCGCTTCAAGCGCGTCGTCGAGCCGGGGGACGTCCTCACCCTCGCCTGCGAGATCGACGTCGTACGGGGCCCGATCGGGCGGGGCAAGGCGACCGCGCACGTGGGGCGGGAGCTCGCCGCCCGCGGCACGCTCACCTTCGCGGTGGAGCGCTGAGATGATCGGGCGAGCGAGCGGCGTCCGCATCGGGATCACGGGGCTCGGCACGCACGTCCCCGAGCGGGTGCTGACGAACGACGAGCTGGCGCGCATCGTGGACACCTCCGACGAGTGGATCCGCGAGCGCACGGGGATCCGGGAGCGGCGCATCGCCCGGGAGGACGAGGCGCTCACCGACATCGCCCTGCCCGCGGCGCGCGCCGCCCTCGCCGACGCCGGCGTGGAGGCGGCCGAGATCGACCTCCTCGTCTGCGCGACCGTCACCCCGGACATGATGTTCCCCACCTCCTCGGCCCTGCTCGCGGACGCGCTCGGGATGCCGAAGGCGGCGGCCTACGACCTGCTCGCCGGCTGCACGGGCTTCGTGTACGCGCTCGCGCAGGCGTACGCCATGCTCGCCTGCGGGCTCTCCCGCCGCGCCCTCGTCGTGGGCGGGGATGTGCTCTCGAAGATCCTCGACTGGACGGACCGCTCCACGCTCGTGCTCTTCGGCGACGGCGCGGGGGCGGTGGTGATGGAGCCGGTGGGGCGCGGCGGCTTCCTCGGCTTCGAGCTGGGCGCGGACGGGGGCGGCGGCGAGCACCTCTGGCTCCCGGGCTCCGGGTCGCGCCGCTTCGAGAACCCCGACTCGTTCGTGAAGATGAACGGGCGGGAGGTGTTCAAGTTCGCGACCCGGATCATGGTCTACTCAGCGGAGCAGCTGCTCGGGGAGTGCGGCAAGACGGTGGACGACGTGGACGTGTACATCCCGCACCAGGCGAACAAGCGGATCATCGACTACGCCGCCGGTAAGCTCGGGATCCCCTTGGAGAAGACCGTCGTCAACGTCGATCGCTACGGCAACACCTCGTCCGGCTCGATCCCGCTCGCGCTCGAGGACGCGCGCGCGGAGGGCCGGCTGCCCGACGGCGCGCTCGTCCTCATGACCGGCATGGGCGCGGGGCTCACGTGGGGCTCGGCGCTCGTGGAGTGGACGGGCGGGAGCCGCGCGTGAGCAAGGTGGCGTTCTGCTTCCCCGGGCAGGGGTCGCTCGAGACGGGGATGGGCCGGGACATCGCGGAGGCGTTCCCGGTCGCCCGGGAGGTGTTCCGCGTCGGCTCCGAGGTGTCGGGGCTCGACCTCGAGCGCCTCTGCTTCGAGACCCCGCTCGAGGAGCTCGTGGACACGGAGGTGCAGCAGCCGGCGCTCGTGACGACGAGCCTCGCCATCCTCGCGGCCCTCCGGGAGCGCGGCGTCGTCCCGGACGCGGTCGTCGGGCACTCGGTGGGGGAGTTCTCCGCGCTCGCGGCCGCAGGGGCGGTGAGCACGGAGGAGGCGATCGCGCTCGTCCGCGAGCGGGGGATCGCGATGGCGGAGGCGGCCCGGCAGCGGCCCGGGACGATGGCGGCCATCCTCGGTCTCGAGGACGAGGAGGTGGAACGGCTCTGCCGCAAGATCATCGGGGTGTGGCCGGCCAACTACAACTGTCCCGGCCAGGTCGTGGTCTCGGGTGAGCACGAGGCGGTCGACGAGTGCTGCGCCGAGGCGGAGAGCCTGGGCGCGCGGCGCACGGTCAAGCTGAAGGTGTCGGGCGCGTTCCACAGCCCGCTGGTCGCCCGCGCGGCGGAGCGGCTCCGGCCCGCGGTGGAGCGCGTCTCCTTCCGGGAGCCGCTCGCGCCCTTCGTATCCACGGTCACCGCGAAGGTCGAGCCCGCGCAGCGGCTGGCCGCGCTCCTCGTCGACCAGCTCACGGCCCCCGTCCGCTTCACGCACGCCGTGCGCGAGCTGGTCCGCGACGGCGTCACCACCTTCGTCGAGGTCGGGCCGGGGAACGTGCTCTCCGGCCTGCTCAAGCGGATCGACCGCGGCGTGCGGACGATCTCCGTGAACACGGCGGAGAGCCTCGAGCGGGCGCACGAGGCGCTCTCGAAGTGAGCGCCGCCGGGTTCTGCTCCCTCCACGGCAAGCGCGCGCTCGTCACGGGCGCCTCCCGCGGCATCGGCGCCGCCATCGCCCGCGAGCTCGCGGCGGCGGGCGCCTCGGTCGTCCTCTCCTACCGGACGGGGGCGGCGGAGGCGGAGGCGCTCGCGGCCGAGCTGGGCGGGCGGGCGCTGCAGGCGGACGTCTCCGACCCCGAGTCGGCGCGGGCGCTCGTCGAGGAGGCGGGCGAGCTCGACATCCTCGTCAACAACGCCGGCGTCACCCGGGACGGGCTGCTCGTGCGCATGTCGGACGAGGACTGGCGGAGCGTGATCGACACCAACCTCGCCTCCTGCTTCTACACCTGCCGCGCGGCCGTGCGGGGGATGATGCGGCGGCGCGCGGGCGCGATCGTGAACGTCTCCTCGATCGTGGGGCTGCGCGGCAACGTCGGGCAGACGAACTACGCGGCCTCCAAGGCCGGGATCATCGGCTTCACGAAGTCGCTCGCCCGGGAGCTCGGGAGCCGCAACATCCGCGCCAACGTCGTCGTCCCCGGCTACGTGCGTTCGCGCCTGACGGACGTGCTCCCGGAGGAGGCGACGAGGGCGATGCTGGAGGCGACGCCGCTCGGCCGCCTGGGCGAGCCGGCGGACGTGGCCGGCGCCGTCCGCTACCTCTGCTCCGAGGAGGCGGCGTTCGTCACCGGCGCGGTGCTCCGGGTGGACGGCGGCCTCGGGATGTAGCCGGTGGGCGCGCGCGACGGGCGCAGGCGGGTCGTGGTCACCGGCGTCGGGATGGTGACGCCGCTCGGCAACGACCCGGAGACGACGTGGCAGAACCTCGTCGCCGGGGAGTCGGGCGCGGGCCCGATCACCCACTTCGACGCGAGCGACTACCCCGTCCGCTTCGCCTGCGAGCTGAAGGACTTCGACCCGACGGTCTGGATCGACCGCAAGCAGGCGCGGCGCATGGACCGCTTCTCGCAGATGGCGCTGTACGCGGCGCGCATGGCGGAGGCCGACAGCGGCCTCGAGATCGCCAAGGAGCCGGAGCGGGTGGGGGCTGCGGTCGCGACCGGGATCGGCGGCCTGTACGCCTTCGAGGACTGCTTCCAGACCCTGCTCGAGCGCGGCCCGAGCCGGACGAGCCCCTTCTCGATCATCCAGATCATCCCCAACATGGCGGCCGCCTGGGTCTCCATGGAGCTGGGGACGAAGGGGCCGCTCGCCACCGAGACGACCGCCTGCGCCGCCTCCAACATGGCGATCGGGGACGGCTACGACGCGATCCGGCTCGGCCGAGCGGACGCGATGCTCTGCGGCGGGACGGAGGCGCCGATCACGCGCGTGGGCATCGCCGGCTTCAGCGCGATGCGCGCGCTCTCGCAGCGCAACGACGACCCGAAGCGCGCCTCCCGCCCCTTCGACGCCCACCGGGACGGGTTCGTGATGGGGGAGGCGGGGGCCATGCTCGTCCTCGAGGAGCTCGGGCACGCGCGCCGGAGGGGCGCGAAGATCTACGCGGAGCTGCTCGGCTACGGCGTCTCCTCGGACGCGGTGCACGTGACCGAGCCCGACCCGACCGGGTCGAGCCCGGCGCGGGCGATGCAGATGGCCTTCGCGGACGCGGGGATCACGCCCGAGCAGGTCGGGTACGTCAACGCGCACGGGACGTCCACCCCGCTCGGCGACCCGGCGGAGACCCGCGTCCTCAAGCTCGCGCTCGGCGAGGACAACGCCTACCGCACGCCCGTCTCCTCCACGAAGGGCGCGACTGGGCACACGCTGGGCGCCGCGGGCGCGGTGGAGGCGATCTTCACGATCTTCGCCGTCCAGCGGGGCGTGCTGCCGCCGACGATCAACTACGAGACCCCCGACCCGGAGTGCGACCTCGACTACATCCCGAACGAGGCGCGGCACGTGCAGATCGAGATCGGGGCCTCCAACTCGTTCGGATTCGGCGGGCACAACGCGTGCGTCGTCTTCCGGCGCTGGGACGAGTCGCGCGAGGGGTGAGGAGGGGAGGAGATGGCCGAGCGCTGGGCGACCTTCGACTGCTACGGCACCCTCGTCGACTGGAACGGCGGCATCCGGACGGAGCTGGAGCGGCTCTTCGGCGTCGAGCGCGCCGGCCGGCTGCTCGCGCGCTACCACGAGCTCGAGCCGGAGATCCAGGCCGCGTCCCCCGGCTCCTCCTACCGGGAGGTGCTGACCGTCGCCCTCGAACGCCTCGCCGCCGAGGAGCGCCTGGCGCTGCCGGAGGGGGACGCGAGCGCGCTCGCCCGCTCGCTCCCCGCGTGGCCCGTCTTCGAGGACGTGCCCCCCGCGCTCCGCGAGGCACGGCGGCGCGGCTGGCGCTTGGCCATCCTCTCGAACACCGACCGCGACCTCCTCGACGCCTCGCTGGAAGCGATCGGGGTTCCCTTCGACGCGACGATCGTGGCCGGCGAGATCGGCTCCTACAAGCCCGCGCGTCGGCACTGGGAGGTCTTCCGCGAGCAGGTCGGGGACGCGCTCGGGACGCACGTGCACGTGGCGCAGAGCCTGTTCCACGACATCGCGCCCGCGAGCGAGCTCGGGATCCCGTGCATCTGGATCAACCGGCTGGGCGAGCCGGAGGACGAGCGCCCCGCACGGACCCTGCCCGACCTGCGCGGCCTTCCCGACGCGCTCGACGAGCTCGGCCCTGCATGATCGCCCCGCCCTCCCGGGCCCGATGAGCCGGCTCCGCGCCCGCTGTCCCGCCTGCCGCATGTTCACGGCCGTCGCGGTCGGCCCCGGCTACGAGTGCCACGCCTGCGGGCGGGCGTTCGCGGCCGGGCTCGTCCGCGTCCCCCGCGCCTGGGGCAGGGGCGGCGAGGCGATGGCGGAGGCGGCGCGGCTCGAGCTCGCCTACCCGGAGGCCGCGGTCGTCGAGCGCGCGACGCTCGAGGAGCAGAGCGAGGCGCTCGCCGCCGACCTGCCGGAGCGCCCGCTCGTGCTCGGCGGCTGCTGTTGCGCGCACGTCGGCGCCGTCCGAGGCCTCGCCGCCCGCGGAGGTCGGCTGGCGCTCGTGTGGCTCGACGCGCACGGCGACCTGAACACCCCGGAGACCTCCCCCTCGGGGAACCTCTGGGGCATGCCGCTGCGCATGCTGCTCGACGAGGGGACCGTGGCCGTCGCGGACACGGCGCTCGTAGGCGCGCGCAACCTCGACCCGGGGGAGGTCGAGTTCGTCGAACGCACCGGCCTCGACGACTCCCTGGAGCGGACGCTCGAGGGGGCGGACCGCGTCTACGTGGCGCTCGACCTGGACGTCCTCGACCCCGGCCAAGCGGCCGTCTTCGTCCCCGAGCCCGGCGGCCCGTCCGTGGCGGAGGTGGAGGAGCTGCTCCGAGGCGTCGCCGAGCGGGCGCCGGTCGCGGGGGTCGGCGTCACCGGCCTCGTGCCGGACGAGCGCAACCTGCCCGTGGTCGCGCGCCTGCTCGCCGCCCTCGGTCTCTGAGCCGTAGGATCAGGCCATGTCCTCGGGCCCGGGCCGCGTCGACGTGGAGATCGAGCGCAAGCGCTCCGCGGAGCCCGCGAGCCAAGGTCGTCACCCGAACACGTGCCCCGGCTGCGGCTCGCACTACCGCGACGAGGAGCTCGCGCGCACGCTGCGCGTCTGCCCCCAGTGCGGGCATCACTTCCCCGTGCGCGCCCGCGAGCGGATCGAGCAGCTGGCCGATCCCGGCACGTTCGTGGAGGAGCACGGCGAGCTTCGCTCGGCCGACCCGCTCGGCTTCTTCGACCTGCGCCCGTACACCGAGCGTCTCGCCGAGGCGGAGCTGGAGACCGGCCTCGGGGACGCGATGCTCACGGGCCGCGCCGCGATCGAGGGGGAGGCATGCCGGCTTGCGGTCATGGACTTCGCCTTCATGGGCGGGTCGATGGGCAGCGTGGTGGGGGAGAAGTTCGCCCGCGCCTGCGAGAGCGCGGCCGAGGACGGCGTCACCCTCGTCTCCGTCGCCGCCTCGGGCGGCGCCCGCATGCAGGAGGGGATCCTCGCCCTCATGCAGCTCCCCAAGACCGTGTGCGCGATCGACGAGCTGCACGAGGCGGGCGGGGCGCTCGTCTCCGTGCTGACCCACCCGACCACAGGCGGCGTCCTCGCGAGCTTCGCCAGCCTGGGCGACGTCGTGCTCGCCGAGCCGGGCGCGCTCATCTCGTTCGCAGGCCCGCGCGTGGTCGCCCAGACGACGAGGGAGAAGCTTCCCGACGACTTCGGGCGGGCGGAGTCCAACTTCCGCTTCGGGCACCTGGACGCGATCGTCCCCCGCGCCGAGCTGCGGCCCACGCTCTCCCGGCTCCTCCGCCTCTTCGCGACGTAGCCGTGCCGGAGGAGGCCGAGCTTCGCCTGCGGGAGCGCTTGAGTAAGCTCGGGCGCGTGAAGCTCCTCCGGGGCACCCGGATCGGCGGCGAGCTCGAGCGTCTGCAGGAGCAGCTCGCGCGGCTGCGCGAGGAGCCGACGGCGGAGGAGATCTGGCGCTCGGTCGAGCTCGCCCGTCACCCGGACCGGCCGTACACGCTCGACTACGTCGCCCGCATCCTGGAGGACTTCTTCGAACTGCACGGCGACCGCAGCCGCGCCGACGACCGTGCCATCGTCGCCGGCCTGGGCAAGCTGGACGGGCGGACGGTCGTGCTCGTCGGGCACCAGAAGGGCCGTGACCTGAAGGAGCGCGCCGCGCGCAACTTCGGCATGGCCTATCCGGAGGGCTACCGGAAGGCGATGCGGGCCATGGAGCTCGCCGACCGGCACGGCTTTCCGGTGATCACGATGGTGGACACGCCCGGCGCCTACCCCGGGGTGGCCGCCGAGCAGCACGGGCAGGGCGGCGCGATCGCGCGCTCGCAGGCGGTGATGGTGCGCCTGTCCGTGCCCACGGTGGCCTGCGTGATCGGCGAAGGAGGCTCCGGCGGCGCAATCGCGATCGCGGTCGCCGACCGGGTGCTCATGCAGGAGAACGCGATCTACTCGGTGATCTCCCCCGAGGGCTGCGCGGCCATCCTCTGGCGGAACGCGGGGGAGGCGCGCAAAGCGGCGGCCGCGTTCAAGCCGGACGCCGTGCACTGCTTGGAGCTGGGCGTGATCGACGCGGTCGTGCCCGAGCCGGAAGGCGGCGCCCACGTCGACCCGGACGCCGCGGCCGCGCTGCTCCGGGAGGCGATCCTGGCGGCGCTGCGCGAGATCGAGGAGCTCGACCCCGAGACGCGCCGCCGCGAGCGACGCGCGCGCTACCGGGCGATGGGCGTTCTCGCCTCCATCGCGCCCTAACCCCGCCCACCTCCCCCCGGTGCGCGCGTGCTGGGGGAACCTCCGGGCATGCCCCCGCGCGTGCTGGGGCAACCTCCCGGTTTCCCCAGGCCCTTCCCCTGGTCCGCTCCCCGCGGTCGCGGACACGCCGCTTCACGGCTCCCGCAGACTCCTTCCCCTGGTCCGCTCGCTCCCGCTCGCGGACACAGCGCTCCGTGATCGAGCGGCGCGTGCTGAGGGAACCTCCCGGTTCCCTCAGGCCCCTTCCCCTGGTCCGCTCGCTCCCGCTCGCGGACACAGCGCTCCGTGATCGCGCGGCGCGTGCTGAGGGAACCTCCCGGTTCCCTCAGGCCCCTTCCCCTGG
>DATLYP010000097.1:0-2423 GCA_035574655.1 Gaiellaceae bacterium | reverse complement strand
GGAGCGGGAGCGGCGCGCGGTGGCGCGGCGCCGGTGCGGCCGCCGCGCGCGCGCTCACCTCAGGTAGCCGGTCTCGAGCAGGAGCTCGACCGCCCGCGGCAGGTCGACCGCGAGGCGCCCGAGGCTGTACTTCGGCCCCTTGAGCGAGGCGAGCGGCGGGAGCCCCGGCCGCGGGCGGACGCCCTTGATCAGCGGGTACTCGGCCGCCCCCGGCCCGCGGGCGATGAACCGCTGCGCCCAGCGGGAGAGGAGGAAGTCGACGAAGCGCTGCGCCGCCCCGTCCTTCTCGGTCGCGGAGACGATGCCGACGCCGGCCGCGAGCACGAGCGCGCCCGGGTCGCCGGGCCGGAACCAGTGGTTGCGCACGGGCAGCGCGGGGTTGTCGGCGAGCACGTTGTAGACGTAGTAGTGGTTGACGAGCCCGACGAGGACGTCCCCGCGCCCGACCGCCTGCACGACGGCCGTGTTGTTCGGGTAGAACCTCACCTCGTTCGCCTGCAGCCCGCGCAGCCAGGCGCGCACCCGCTCCTCCCCGTGCAGGTAGATGGCGGCGCCCAGGAAGGCCT
The DNA here is from genome assembly GCA_035574655.1 of Gaiellaceae bacterium. Taxonomy (GTDB): domain Bacteria; phylum Actinomycetota; class Thermoleophilia; order Gaiellales; family Gaiellaceae; genus GMQP-bins7. The sequence continues at coordinate 1,857 of DATLYP010000097.1, read as the reverse complement.
GGAACGACGCGTTCGTGGGCGCGATCCCGATCTGGCCCTTCCAGCGCGGGCTCGTCAGCTGCCAGATCGAGGTGGGCAGCTGGCCGGGCGTGAGGCGCTGCGTGTTGTAGACGAGCACCCGCGAGCGGCCGCTCGTCCCCACCCAGCGGCGGCTGCGGGTGGTGAAGCGGGAGGGGACCTTGCCGACCGTCGACGGCGGCAGCCGCTTGAGGAGGCCGCGGGCGGCGACGAGGCCGAGCGTCCCCGGCTCCTGCGACCAGTAGACGTCGGCGGGGGTGGAGGCGCCCTCCTCGACCAGCGCGGTCGCGAGCGCGGTCGAGGGCGCGTAGCGGACGTTCAGCTGGATGCCGGTCTCCTTCGTGAAGCGGTCCATGATCGGCTTCACGAGCCGCTCGTCCCGCCCCGAGTAGATCGTGAGGGAGGTCGCCTGCGAGGGCGCGGACGAGGCCCCGCCCGCGGCCGCGAGGGCGGCGGCGAGCGCGGCGAGGGCTACGGCGGAGATCGTCTTCACGCGTCGCTCCTTCCTGTGAGACATGCCTTATCCCGTGTGTAAGGCTAACCTTACAGATCTGGGACCGGGCGCGCTACCCGAGGACGGGCACACGGGCGCCGTGCAGGCGGATGGAGACGCGGGCGCCGAGGGGGACGGCCTCGGTCGAGGGCCGCTGCGACACGAGCTCGACCCCGTCGAGGAGGACGCGGTAGAGGACGTCGTGGCCGCGGAACTCCCGTCCCACCACCCGCCCCTCCCCCTCGGGGTCGGGGGCGAGCTCGAGCAGCTCCGGGCGGAGGAGGATCTCCACCTCCTCCCTCGACGGCGGCGCCGCGGGGCGGAGAGCGCCGACGGGCGTGCGGACGAGCCCGTCCTCGACGCGCCCGCGGAGCACGTTCGCCGCGCCCACGAACTCGGCCGCCCAGCGCGACACGGGGGCGTAGTAGAGCTCCTCCGCGGCCCCCGCTTGGACGATCGCCCCCTCGCGCATGAGCGCGATCCGGTCGGCGAGGGCGAACGCCTCCTCGCGCTCGTGCGTGACGAGGACGACGGTGACCTCGAGGGGGCGGATGATCTCCGCCACCTCCGCGCGGAGCGTCTCCCGGAGGCCGGGGTCGGCGTTCGACCACGGCTCGTCGAGGAGGACGACCTCCGGGGCGGGGGCGAGCGCGCGGGCGAGGGCGACGCGCTGCTGCTGGCCGCCGGAGAGCTCGTGCGGGTAGCGGCGGGCGAGCGCCTCCAAGCCGACGGCGGCGAGGAGCTCGCGTACGCGGGCGGGCCGGCTGCGCCGCGGCAGACCGAAGCCGACGTTCTCCGCCACCGTCAGGTGGGGGAAGAGCGCGTAGTCCTGGAAGACCATGCCGACGCGGCGGCGCTCGGGCGGCACCCAGACGCCGGGGCCGGCGACGGGCTCGCCGGCCAGCTCGACCGTCCCCTCGTCGGGGCGCTCGAAGCCGGCGACGAGGCGCAGGAGCGTCGTCTTCCCGCAGCCGGAGGGGCCGAGCAGGGCGACGAGCTCGCCGCGCTCGACGCAGAGGGAGGCGCCGTGGACGGCGGCGACCTCGCCGAACCGCTTCGTCACCGCCTGGAGGCGGATCATGGAGCACGCCATGTAAGGCGTACCTTACAGCTCCCGGGCGCGGAAGTGGGCGTTGCCGGCGCGGCCGGCGCGGCGCGTACGCTCGCAGGCGTGCCCTTGGCCGAGGTGTACCCGCTCGTCCCCGCGCGCGCGCTCGGGCGCGCGTTCACGTACGAGGTCGGCGAGGAGGTCGCGGTCGGGGACGTCCTCTCCGTCCGCCTGGCCGGGCGGACCGTGCGCGGCGTCGTGGGGTGGTGGTAGATGGTCTCGGGCGGCCCGATTTGCT
>DATLYP010000096.1:0-15472 GCA_035574655.1 Gaiellaceae bacterium | reverse complement strand
CTCCACCACCACGGTCGCAGACGAATCGGACGAAAGCCCCGCCTCTGCGGGGCTTTCGCATACAGCGCCACCTACCGCAAAGACACCGTCAACCGCAACGACACAGAACCGCCGACCGCTACTCACTGATGTAGGTCAGATCTCGACAACCTGCCGAAGATCCAGTCGGAGGTCGTTCAGTCGACGGTGCTCGACCCGGGGCCGGTCCACGTGGGCACGCGCTTCGAGGAGGTTGTGAAGATCGGCCCGTGGCGGATCACCGCGCGCTGCGTCGTCACCGAGTACGAGCCGGAGACCCGGATGGCCTTCCGCGCCGAGTCCAAGCCGATGAGCTACGACGGCCGCTTCCGCGTCGAGCCAGCCGGCGAGGGGTCGCGCGTGATCATCGAGGGAAGCGCCGAGCTCCGGGGACTCTGGCGCCTGATGCAGCCGCTGCTCACCGCGGACATCCGCAAGGGGATCAAGCACGAGCTCGCCGCGCTCAAGCGCCACACCGAGGCCGATCCAATGCTCACGCCAGGAAGGGAGTGACACACGTGCCGAAGGCATCCAAACAAAGCGCATCGGAGTCGATGACGCTCGAGGGATACGAAGGCCACTTCCAGGAGCTCGGCGGCTACACCGTCGGCTTCGAGACCTACACAGCGGACGCCGACCGCGCCCCGCTCTTGGTCGGCCTTCCCGACGACCGCTGCCAGTGTCCCAACCTCGGCTACGTGCTCAAAGGGAAGGTCGAGTTCACGTTCGCCGACGGAAGCGAGGAAGTGTACGAGACGGGCGAGGCCTACCACGCCCCGCCAGGGCACACGCCGACGCTCTACGCCGGCACGAAGATCGTCGAGTTCAGCCCCACCGAGCCGCTACGGCAGACGCTCGAGGTCGTCACGCGCAACATGCACGCCGCCGCCTGAACCGCTCTTCGCTCGGCGCGTGGAGGTGCCGCGCGGGCCGGCCGCACGGGCGCAGCCTCGCACGTGGCGGGGACAGATGCTCTGGTTCCTTCTCGCCGAAGCCAATGACGACGCCGTCTCGGGCGCTTGGCGGTAGAGCTCGACGCGCCGCGCCCAAAGGCCCCATCCACGCCCCATGCCGCAAGTCGGCGGAAGACCGCGCCGAAAGGAAAAGTCCCAACAAGCAGGGACTTCGAAGACGGGAGCGACGGGACTCGAACCCGCGACCTCCGGCGTGACAGGCCGGCGTTCTAACCAGCTGAACTACGCCCCCCGGGCCCGGGTAGTGTAGCCGCGGCCCGGCCGCCCGCCTGCGCCCCGCGTACCCTCTCGCGGTGGCCGTGGCGGACTGGGTCGTCCTCGGCGTGGTCGGGCTCGCCGCCCTGTACGGGCTCGCGAGCGGCTTCGTCCGGGGCGCGCTCGCGCTCGCGGGGTTCGCGCTGGGCGCGGTCGCCGGCGCGCGGGTGGCGCCCTCGCTGCTCGAGGAGGGATCGGTCTACGCGCCGCTCGTCGCGCTCCTCGGGGCGGTCCTCGGCGGGACGCTCCTGCGCACGCTCGCGGGCGTGGCCGGCGCGATCGTGCACACGGGCATGCGCGCGGTCCCGGGGCTGCGCTTCCTGGACGCGCTCGCCGGGCTCGCGCTCGGCGCGGCCGCGGGGATCGCGCTCTCCTGGGCGGTGGGGGCCGTGCTGCTCTACCTCCCCGGCCAGTCGGAGCTTCGCCGGGCGGTGCAGGAGTCGGCGATCCTCTCCCGCCTCAACGAGGACTTCCCGCCCCAGCGGCTGTTGGAGACGCTGGGCCGCGTCGACCCGCTCGGCGTCGTCCCCGGGCCGCCGGCGATCGTCGCCGCCCCGCCCGGCTCGATCGCCCGCGACCGCGACGTCGTCGCCGCCTCCCGCAGCGTCGTCCGCGTGACCGGCATCGCCTGCGGGCTCGGGGTGGAGGGCTCGGGGTGGATCGCGCGGCGCGGGCTCGTCGTCACCAACGCGCACGTCGTCGCGGGGGTCGAGCGCCCGGTCGTCGACCACCCGGGGGGCCGCGCCTACCGCTCGCGCGTGGTCGCCTTCGACGAGAGGAACGACCTCGCGCTCCTGCGCGTCCCCGGGCTCCCGGGGCGGCCGCTGCCCCTCGCCGAGCCGCGGCGCGGGACGCCCGTCGCGATCGTCGGCTACCCGCGCAACGGCCCCCTGCGGCGCCGCCCGGGGCGGCTCGGGGGGACCCGCGGGGTGCTCACCCGGGACGCCTACGGGCGCGGCCCGGTCGTCCGGCGGGTGACCGCGCTGCGCGGGCTCGTCGAGCCGGGAAGCTCCGGCGGGCCGGGGATCGACGCGCGCGGCCGCGTGCGGACGACCGTCTTCGCCCGCAGGGAGGGCGAGCGCGGGGGCCTCGGGATCCCGGCCGAGGTCGTGCGGGCGGCGCTTCGGCGGGCCGGGACGCGGCCCGTGGAGCCGACGGACTGCGCGAAGTAGCCCGCGCGCCCTACGCGAAGAGGTCGAGCGCGGCGAGCGGCTGCCGGAAGGGCGGGATCACGTACACGCCCTGCGCGCGCTCCCGGCACTCGGCGAGCAGCTCCTTCGCGATCCGCAGGCCGACCTCCCCCGCCTTCGGGCCCGCGTCCCGCAGCCGCGCCTGCACGTGCTCGGGGACGACGATGCCCGGCACCTCGTTGTGCAGGCGCAGCGCGAGCTGGTAGCTGCGCACGTAGAAGATCCCCACGAGCAGCGGGATCGGGCAGGGGCGCCCGAGCCGCTCCAGGAAGCGGTCGAGATAGGCGAGGTCGAAGAGCACCTGCGTCATCGCGAACCGCGCCCCGGCCTCCAGCTTCCGCTCGAAGCGCTCGAGCTCGTAGTCGAGGTCGTCCGCGGCCGGGTTCACCGCCACGCCCACGAAGAAGGAGGTGGGCGCGTCGATCTCCCGGCCGTTCAGGTCCTCGCCCGCGTTCAGCCGCGTGATCATCCGCGTGAGACCGATCGAGTCCACCTCGTACACGCCCCGCGCGCCCGGGTAGTCGCCCGCCTCGGGCGGGTCGCCGGTGACGGCGAGGACGTTCCGGATGCCCTCCGCGTGCGCGCCCAGCAGCACCGACTCGAGGCCCGCGATCGAGGCGTCGCGCGGGGTCAGGTGGGGGATCGTCTCCAGGCCCACCACGCGCTCGATCGCGAGCGAGGCGATGAGGCCGTTCATGCGCGCGCGGGCGCGCGGGTTGTCGTTCACGTCCACCACGTCCACGTGCCCCGAGTCCTTGAGCGCGGCCGCGAGCTCGAGCATCGCCTGCGCGCTCCCGCCCCGGGGAGGGTCGATCTCGACGGAGACGACGAACTCGCCCGCGGCCAGCTTCCGCTCGAGCAGGGAGGGCTGCTCCGGCGTCGGCGCCGGTGCGGCGAGCTCGCGCTCCCGCACCACGATCGGCGCCGTGGGCCGGCGCCGCTCGTCGACGGCGGCGCGGATGGCCGCGATCTCCGCGGGCGTCGTCCCGCAGCAGCCGCCGATGATGCGGGCGCCGAGCGCCTGGGCGTGGGCGGCGAACTCGGCGAAGTACTCGGGGGTCGCGTGCGGGAAGATGATCCGCCGCCCGGCGAGGCTGGCGAGGCCGACGTTCGGCATCGCGAGCAGCGGCTTGCCTGCGCCGCGCATCCGCTCGAGCGCGCGGAGCGCCGCCTGCACGCCCAGCCCGTGGTTCGCGCCGACCGCGGCCACGTCCTCGCCCGCGAGCGCGGCCGCAGCCTCCTCGGCGGAGACGCCGGCGATCGTCTGCGCGTCCTCGTCGAAGGTGAGCGCGGCCACGATCGGGAGCGAGGAGACGGAGCGCACCGCGGCGATCGCCGCGAGCAGCTCCTCCAGGTCGTAGAAGGTCTCCACCATGAAGAGGTCGACGCCGCGCCCCTCGAGCAGCTCCGCCTGCTCACGGAAGACGGCGTCCCGCTCCGCGGCGGGCAGCGCCGCGTCGCCGAGCGGGCCGATCGAGCCCGCGACGAGCACGTCGCGGCCGGCCACCTCGCGCGCGTCGCGGGCGATCTTCGCGCCCGCCTCGTTGATCCGCCGCACCTCCTCCTCCAGGTAGTGGGCGCGCAGCTTGTGCCGGTTCGCGCCGAACGTGTTCGTCTCGATCAGCTCCGCGCCGGCGCGGATGAAGCCGAGGTGGAGGGAGAGGACGCTCTCGGGGGCGCGCAGGTTCGCTTCCTCCGGGCAGCGCAGGCGCGCGACCGCGCTCGAGACGAGCACGCCCATCCCCCCGTCGCCCACGATCGGGGGACCGCCCTCCAGCCGCTCCAGGAACGGGTTCGCCACGGGGCCGCACTGTAGAGCGGGCTCGCGGGGCGGGGCGGCGGTGAAGCGGGGCGATCAACTCCGTTCGAGGGAGCGGTCAACCCCGAGCGGGTGACGCCCGCGGCGGGGGATTCGCGCATGCTCCGGATCACCCACCGCGCGCGACGATGCGGCGGCCGCGCGAGGGGGTCGAGAACGACAAGCGGTTCCTCGTTTCGGAGGGGCCTGCGGGACGCGAGGGCGGGGGAGTGGCGGCGACCCCGCCCCGTCCCATTTCCCATCTCCTGGAGGCGCTCAAGGTCCGGGCCCGTGCTGCCGATATGCAGAGGGCTCCCGACCGGGAACTGACGGCATCAGACCGCGGCCGGGGTGCAACGCGGGGTCAGGTCCCGTCTGTTGCGCGAGAGGGCGCAACAAACGGGACCTGACCCCGCTGTTGCGTGCGCAACGAACGGGACCTGACCCCGGTGTTGCGGCTCAGTCCGGGTGGATCGTGCGGCCCTCCATGCCCCCCGCGACGAGCACGACCTGGCCGGTCACGTGCCCGGAGAGGACGTCCGAGGCGAGCACGACCACCTGCGCGGCCACGTCCTCGGGACGAGCGACCTTGCGCAGCGCCATCGTGCGCGACACCGCCCGTACCCGCTCCTCGTCCACCAGCCCGCGCGTCATCGGCGACTCCGTCCAGCCGGGCGCGACCGCGTTCACCCGCCCGCGGGGCGCGATGCGCACGATCTCGTTCTTCAGCGAGAGGAGGAGACCTCCCACGATCGCCGACTTGGCGGCCGCGTAGTCGGCGTGCCCGGCCTCCCCGAAGACGCCTGCGGTGGAGCCGACGAGAACGAGCGAGCCGTGCCCGCTGCGCGCGACCTCGCGCAGGAAGGCGCGCGCGGTGAGGAACGTCGCGGTCAGGTTGGCGCGGATGGTCGCCTCCCAGCGGGCGAGCGGGAGCTCCCACAGGGGGACATCCTCGCGCGGCCAGACGCCCGCCACCGCGGCGCACACGTCCACGCGGCCAAGCGCCTCCCGCGCCGCCGCGAACAGGCGCTCGACCTCCTCCTCGGAGGTGAGGTCGGCGGCCGCGACCGGCGCCCCGCCCAGCTCGGCGGCGAGCGCGCGCGCCCGCTCCTCCCCGCGGTGGTAGTGGACGAGGACGCGCGCGCCCTCCGCGGCGAAGGCGCGCGCGCAGGCGGCGCCGATCCCGCCGGAGGCGCCCGTCACCACGACCCCCTTGCCCGCGAGCCCGGTCTCGATGCGGCGTAGGCTACGGTAGGCGTGGCCTACGCGGGCGTGCGAGAGATTGACACGCTAGCCGCGGCACGGTGTCATTCCACCTTCGAGAGCGCGATCGTGCCACCAACCACGACGCTCTGCGCTCGTCTCAAGGAGGCAACTGTGGCCAAGGAGGGTAGATGACGAAGGGATTGATTGCGACGGCGGCGGCTGGCCTCGCGGCGGCAGCGGTGGTCGCGACGGCCGTCGCCAAGACCTCGGCGCCGGCTGGCGCGTCGCAGGTCGCGCAGTGCACGAACGTCTCGCTCGGCATGCTCGCCCCGCTCACCGGCCCGGCCGCGTTCCTCGGCCAGGAGCAGCTGAGCTGGGTGCGCTTCGCCGTCTCCAAGTTCAACCGGCAGTACGGGACGCGCTTCAAGGTCGTCCTCGCCGACACGCAGCTCTCGGCCTCGCTCGCCCGTACGGCGGGGCGGCGGCTGAACGCGAACCCGAACGTGATGGCTGTGATCGGCGGCTCGACCAGCCAGTCGGTGATCTCGACGGCGGGCCTCTTCAAGCGGACCGGGCTCGTCTCCATCTCCGGCTCGGCGACCCGCGTCGATCTCACGAACGGCCAGTTCCCGACCTTCTTCCGGGTCGTCCCGCACGACGGGATCCAGGCGCCGAACATCGTCGCCTTCCTGACGAAGAGGCTGCGCGTGGACAACGTCGTCGTCATCGACTCGCAGGACGACTACTCGGTACCGCTCGCACAGGCGATCGCCCGCGGGCTCCGGCGGGCGGGCGTCGAGGTGAGCCGGGAGTCGGTGGCGGCGGACGAGACCGACTTCTCGTCGATCGTCGCCAACGTGAGCGGCGCCGCGGACATCGTCGTCTTCGCCACCCAGACGGCCTCCGCCGCCCAGACGCTCTCGCAGCAGCTCCGCGAGCAGGGCAAGCGGGCCGTCGTGTTCGGGACGGACGGCGCGTACTCGCCGACCCAGTTCAAGCCGCGGCTCGGCTACGTGTCCTCGTTCGCCAACGACCTCCGCTTCCTGCCGAGCGCGCGGCCGCTCGTCCGCGAGTACAACCGCTTCTCGCGGAACAAGCCGTTCGGCACCTTCGGGCCGCCCTCGTACATGGCGGCCTGGGTGGCGATGACCGCGATCAGGGCGGCGTGCGCGGATGGGCGCGCCACCCGGCCCGAGGTCACGGAGCAGGTGCGCAGGACGAACGTGCCCTCGATCCTCGGCGGCCGGATCCAGTTCACCCGGAACGGGGACGTGCGGGGCGCGAAGTTCTACATCTTCCGGGTCACCGACGGCCAGTACCGTCTCGTCGGCTGATCGCTTCCCTCGACGGGCGGCTCGCCTAGCCGGCGGGCCGCCCGTCTGAGATAACTGGGCGCGTGGACTGGGACAAGCTCGTCCAGCTGCTCGTCAACGGGGTCACGCTCGGGAGCGTGTACGCGCTCGTCGCGCTCGGGTTCTCGATGGTGTACGGGATCCTCAAGCTCCTGAACCTGGCGCACGGGGATGTGCTCATGGTCGGCGCCTTCATCGGCTGGGGCGCCCTCGGCTGGCTCGGGGGCGCCCAGGACCCGCGCGTCGCCGTCTGGCTGCTCATCCTGCTCATGGTGCTCGCGGCCATGGCCGGCTGCGGCCTGCTCGGCGTCGCCATCGAGCGCTTCGCCTACCGCCCCCTGCGGCGGGCGCCCCGCATCGCGCCGCTGATCAGCGCGCTCGGGGTCTCCTTCTTCCTTCAGAACTCGGTGCTCCTCCTCTTCGGCTCCGAGTTCCGAAGCTACGAGACCTTCGACCTGGTGGACGTCGAGATCGGCATCCACTGGGGGCCGCTCAACGTGTGGGTGATCCGCATCGTCGTCGTGGCGGCCGCGCTCGCGATGATGGTCGCGCTCTGGCTGCTCGTCACCCGCACGAAGCTCGGGAAGGCGATGCGGGCGACCGCCTTCGACCGGGAGGCGGCGGCGATGATGGGCATCGACGTCGACCGCGTGATCGTCACCACCTTCTTCATCGGCTCCGCGCTCGCGGGCGCGGCCGGCGTGCTCGTGGGGCTCATCTTCGGCCAGATCAACCACTTCATGGGCTTCGGGTACGGGCTCAAGGGCTTCATCGCCGCCGTCGTGGGCGGGATCGGCTCCATGCCGGGGGCGATGCTCGGCGGGCTCTTCATCGGCGTCGTGGAGGCGCTCTCCATCGGCTACATCGAGGACGTCACCTTCGGGCGCCTCGGCAGCGCGTTCAGCGACCTCGTCGTGTTCAGCATCCTCGTCCTCTTCATGCTCCTGCGGCCCCAGGGCTTCCTCGGCCGGCCTGAGGTGAAGAAGGTGTGAGCAGCGAGCGGCAGATGGTTCCCCGCATCGGGGTCGACCAGTGGGTCGCGACGGCCGAGGAGCGGCGGCTGCGGACGCTCGGCGTGCGCCTGGACGAGGCGGTCGCCCGCGTCCCCTTCGCCCTGCGCCTGCTCGGGATCGCGCTCCCGGTCGCCCTCTACCCGGTCCTCGTCGACTCCGAGTACCTGCTCCAGGTCGGGATCGACACGCTCGTCTTCGTCTTGCTTGGGCTCGGCCTGAACGTGGCGGTCGGCTGGGTAGGGCTGCTCGACCTCGGCTACGTCGCCTTCTTCGGCCTCGGCGCCTACCTGTACGCGGCGGTCGCCTCCGAGTACGCCGGCCGGCACTGGGACGCGCTCGTGGCGGTGCCGGCGGTCGTCGCCGCTGTCGCCGTCATCGGCTTCCTGCTCGGCCTGCCCTCGCGGCGTCTCGCCGGCGACTACCTCGCCATCGTCACCCTCTTCTTCCTGCAGATCTTCCTGGTGGTCCTGATCAACTCGGGCTTCACCAGGGGGCCGAACGGCATCTCGAACGTGCTCCCGCTCGAGGTTCTCGGGCGGCAGGCGGTGTCGCTCGAGGCGTACTTCTACATCACCCTCGCCGCCTGCGTCGTCGTCGCGACCGCGCTCTACCTCGTCAACCACTCGCGCACCGGCCGCGCCTGGCGGGCCCTGCGCGAGGACGAGCTGGCCGCGGAGCTGATGACGATGCCCACCAACCGCCTGAAGCTGCTCGGCTTCGCCTTCGGCGCGGGCGTCGCCGGGCTCGCCGGCGCGCTCTACGCCCCCCAGCAGGGCGCCGTCTTCCCGGCCAACTTCGACCTCGTCCTCCTCATCACCGTCTACGCGATGGTCGTCCTCGGCGGGGCGGGGAACCTGTTCGGGGTGGCCGTGGGGGCGGTGATCGTCACCGGCTCGCTGGAGGCGCTGCGCTCGCCTGCGGACGCGAGCTGGCTCTTCTACGGGGCGCTCACCGTCACCCTGCTCGCGGTGCTCCGGCCGTGGTGGAAGGCGCCCGCGCTGCTCGCCGCGACCGTCGTCTTCGGGCTCGCCGTGCACGAGGCGGTCGAGGCCGCACGGCCCTCGCTCGTCGCCGGCACGCCCGTGGGGCAAGCGTGGATCGACGGCCTGGTGGACGGGTGGGTGCTGCTCCCGGAGAACATCGTCACGGGCGACGGGCTGCCGAGCGGCGCGCTCGGTCGGCTCGCCTACCTGGCCCTCGTCGCCTCGGTGCTCGCGCTCACGCTCGTGCGCAGCAGCCGGTGGCGGCTCGTCGGCCTCGTCCCCGTGCTCTATCTTGCCGCCTCCGTGTGGGAGAGCCTGCTCCTGCCCCAGCCGGCCGTCGCCCGCTACATCCTGATCGGGGCGATGCTGGTCGCTCTGATGGCCTTCCGGCCCCAGGGGCTCTTCGGCAGGCCGCGCGTGGAGATCGTCTGATGGAACGCCCCGGGGCTAACGGTGGGGTCGGCGAGCGGCGGCCGCTGCTCGAGGTGCGAAGCCTCTCCCTCTCCTTCGGCGGCCTCGCCTGCCTCTCGGACCTCGACCTGGAGGTGTACGAGGGCGAGATCGTGAGCGTGATCGGGCCGAACGGGGCGGGGAAGACGAGCCTCTTCAACGTCATCAGCGGCGTCTACCGGCCCGACGCCGGCGACATCCTCTTCCGGGGCGAGTCGATCGTGGGCCTCGACCCGCACGAGGTCGCGCGCCGCGGCATCTGCCGCACGTTCCAGACGCTGCGCCTCTTCCTGAACATGAGCGTGAAGGAGAACGTCATGGCCGCCGCGTACGGCCATACGAAGGCGGGCGTCCTGCGCAGCGTGCTGCGCACGCCGGGCATGCGGCGCGAGGAGCGGGAGATCGAGCGCCTCGCCGAGGAGCGGCTCGGCTTCTTCGGCCAGCGGCTCATCGGGTACCGGATGCGGCAGCCTGCCTACAGCCTTTCCTACGCGAACCGCCGCCGGCTGGAGATCGCCCGCGCGACGGCGGCGAAGCCGACCCTCCTCCTCCTGGACGAGCCGGCGGCGGGGATGAACCCGGTGGAGACGCAGGAGATGACGGAGCTGATCGGGCGGCTGCGGGGCGAAGGGGGCTACACGATCCTCGTCATCGAGCACGACATGCACGTCGTGGAGGGGATCTCCGACCGCGTGGTCGCGCTCGACCACGGCGTGAAGATCGCCGAGGGCTCGTTCGAGGAGGTGGCGACGCACCCGGCCGTCGTCGAGGCCTACCTGGGGACGACGGGGGTGGAGCGGACGTGAGCGAGAGCACGGACGGCAGGCGCCCCACGCTCCTTCGGCTGGAGCAGGTGAACACCTACTACGGCGAGATGCACATCCTCCAGGACGTCAGCCTGGAGGTCGGGCAGGGGGAGCTCGTCTGCCTGCTCGGCGGGAACGCGTCAGGCAAGTCGACGACGCTGAAGACGATCCTCGGGATCGTGCAGCCGCGGAGCGGGCGCGTGCTCTTGGACGGGGAGGACGTGACCCGCCTGCCGACCGCCCGCCGCATCGAGCGCGGGCTCGCGATCGTGCCCGAGAACCGGCGCCTGTTCGGGCCGATGACCGTGCTCGAGAACCTGGAGATGGGCGCCTACCTGCGCTCCCGCGCCGACCTCGCGGAGGACCTGGAGCGCGTGTTCGCGATCTTCCCCCGCCTCAAGGAGCGGAGAAAGCAGCTCGCGGGCACGCTCTCCGGCGGCGAGCAGCAGATGGTCGCGATGGGGCGGGCGCTGATGGCGCGACCGAAGCTGCTCCTCATGGACGAGCCCTCGATGGGGCTCGCCCCCATCCTCGTCGAGCGCAGCTTCGAGATCATCGAGCAGGTGCACGAGTCGGGCGTGGCGATCCTCGTCGTCGAGCAGAACGCAAACATGGCGCTCTCGATCGCCGACCGCGGCTACGTGCTCGCGACGGGCCGGATCGTGCTCGAGGGGAAGGCCTCGGAGCTGATCCGCCACGAGGAGCTGCGGAAGGCGTACCTGGGCCGGTGAGAGGCGGCAGCGTGCAACAGCGGGGTCAGGTCCCTTCCGTTGCGCGGGTTTCCGCCGCAACGGCGGGGTCAGCGCTGGCTTCCGCCGCAACGGCGGGGTCAGGTCCCGTTCGTTGCGCGCTCGGCCGGTGCAACGGAAGGGACCTGACCCCCGTTGCGCGGACGCCCCTTTCGGCGGCGCGCAGGGCGACGGACGCAACGGAAGGGACCTGACCCCCGGTGTTGCGGTTTCGCGCCCGCTTCCCGATCTTCGAGCACACCACGTACGTCAACTCGTGCTCGCAGGGCGCGCTCTCCGTGGACGTCCGACGGGCGTACGAGGAGTACCTCGCGGGCTGGGACGAGCACGGCGCCGCCTGGGAGCACTGGGTGGAACGGGCGGAGGCGGCACGGGCGGCGTTCGCCGGGCTCGTCGGGGCGGCGCCGGACGAGGTGGCGGTCACGACCTCGGTCTCCCAGGCGGTGAGCGCGCTCGTCAGCGCGCTCCCGCTCGAGCGCGGGCGGAACCGCATCGTCATCTCCGAGTTCGAGTTCCCGACCGTCGGCCAGATCGCGCACGCGCAGGAGCTGCGCGGCGCCGAGGTCGTGCACGTGCGGCCGGACGGCGACGGGCGCATCCCCCTCGAGCGCTTCGCGGAGGCGATCGACGAGCGGACGGCGCTCGTCTGCTGCACGGCGATCTCCTACCGAACGGGCTACCGGCTGGACGTGCCCGCGGTCGCGCGGCTCGCCCGCGAGCGGGGCGCGCTCTGCTTGGCCGACAGCTACCAGGCCGCGGGTGCGCTCCCCTTGGACGTGCGCGCGCTCGGCGTCGACGTCCTCACCGCCGGCACCGTCAAGTACCTGCTCGGCTCGGCCGGGCTCGCGTTCATGTACGTGCGCCGCGAGCTGCACGAGCGGCTCCTCCCCACGCAGACGGGCTGGTTCGCGGACGAGGACATCTTCCGCATGGACATCTCCGACTACTCGCCCGCGCCGGACGCGCGCCGCTTCGACGCGGGCACGCCGCCCGTGCCGAGCATCTACGCGGGCCTGGCCGGGATCGGCGTCGTGCAGGAGGCGGGAGTGCCGGCGATCGAGGCGCACGTGCGCGGTCTCGTCGCCCGTCTCCTCGAGGGGCTCGACGAGCTCGGGGCGCGGGTGACGACGCCCCGCGGCGAGGAGGAGCACGGCCCTCTCGTCTGCGTCGCCTCGACGGACGCGCCCGCGCTCGTGCAGGCCCTCCGCCGCGAGCGGGTCGTGGTCTCCGAGCGGGACTCGAGCGTCCGGGTCTCCCTCCACCTGTACAACGTGGAGGAGGACGTCGACCGCGTCCTCGAGGCGCTCGCCCGTCACCGGGGGCTCCTCGCGTGAGGCGGCCTACGCCGGCTTGCGCGCGCGCACGATCGCGCTGTGCATGCGGTCGGCGACGGCGTGCGTCCGCACGAGCTCGACCTCGACGAGCCCGACGGCCTCGAGGCCGGCGCGGAACTCGCTCTCCGACAACGCTCCCGCGATGCACCCCACGTAGCTGCCCCGCTCCTGCCGCTCCCCGGGCGCGAGCCCGTCCTCCGCGACGATGTCCGTGATCCCGATCCGGCCGCCCGGCTTCAGGACGCGAGCGATCTCGGCGAAGACGGCGGGCTTGTCGGGCGAGAGGTTGACCACGCAGTTGGAGACGACGACGTCCACGCTCTCCGCGGGCAGCGGGATCGCCTCGATGTACCCCTTGAGGAAGCGGACGTTCGTCGCTCCCGCCTCCCGCGCGTTCCGCTCGGCGAGCTCGAGCATCTCGTCGGTCATGTCCAGCCCGTAGACGGCGCCGGCCGGCCCGACCCGGCGCGCGGAGAGAAGCACGTCGATCCCCCCGCCCGAGCCGAGGTCGAGCACCGTCTCGCCCTCGCGCAGCTCCGCCACGGCGACGGGGTTCCCGCAGCCGAGGCTCGCGGCGAGCGCGCTCTCGGGCACCCCGGCGCGCTCCTCGCTCGGATACAGGCCCTTCCCGAACAGGGCGGCCGGCTCGTCGCCGCAGCAGCCGCTGCTCCCGCAGTCGCAGCCGCAGCCGGCGCCTTCCACGAGGCCCTTCGCCGCCTCGGCGTAGCGATCGCGTACGAGGTCGCGCACGTCTCCGCTCAACGCGCCTCCCGCCTCAGGGCGAGGACGCCCGCCGCCCGCGCGAACGCGTCCCGGTCGAGCGCGTAGTAGGCCCACACTCCACGCTGCTCCCGCGTGAGGAGCCCGGCCTGCACGAGCCTCTTCAGGTGATGGCTCACCGTCGGCTGCGAGCGCGCCAGGAGGGGCGTGATCTCGCACACGCAGACCGGCCCCGCGGCGCGCGCGAGGAGATTGACGATACGGACACGGGCCGGGTCGGCGAGCGCTCTGAAGAGCGCAGCGGCCGCCTCCGCGTCATCGTCCGTCAGCCCCGCATCGTCGAGCGGCGGGCAGCACAGGCGCGGCGACGGAGGCTCGGGCGAAACATCGACGCTCATCGATAAAAGAGCCTATCAGGACACATCGACGCCTGTCAATGGAGGGCGCAAGTCGACCCGGGCGACGAGCGCTCGCCGGCGGTACCGTCAGGCACTGTGCCACCGGCGTTCGGGTGCATGTCCATGACGGCCACGTTGCGGCGGGTGCTCGTGCGCCCGCCCCTCCCCGAGGACGGGGCGCGCTGGCGCGAGTACGGCTGGCGCGCCGAGCCGGATCACGCGGCCGCGGCCCGCGAGCACGAGCGGCTCTGTCTACTGCTCGAGGAGGCGGGCGCGGAGGTCGTCGTCTCCCGCCACGACCCGGGCAACCCGGACGCCATCTACGTCTACGACCCGGTCCTCGTCGGCGACCGGGGCGCCGTGCTCCTGCGTCCGGGTAAGGAGGGCCGGCGCGGGGAGCCGGCCGCGCTTGCGCCCGTGCTCGCGGAGGCGGGCGTCCCGATCGCCGCGACCGTGGACGGGACCGCGCTCGTCGAGGGCGGCGACACGCTCTGGCTCGACGAGCGCACGCTCCTCGCCGGGATCGGCTACCGGACGAACGAGGCGGGCGTGGCCGCGCTCGCCGCCGCCTTCCCCGGGGTCGAGGTGATCCCCTTCGACCTGCCGCACTGGAACGGCCCCGGCGAGGTCCTCCACCTCATGTCCTTCCTCTCCCCCCTCGACCGCGACCTCGTCCTCCTCTACCCGCGGCTCGCGCCCGTCCGCCTGCGCCTCCTCCTCGCCGAGCGGGGCATCCGCGTGGTCGAGGTACCCGACGAGGAGCTCGCCTCGCAGGGCCCGAACGTGCTCGCGCTCGGCCCGCGGCGCGCGCTCGCCCTCGAGGGGAGCCCGGAGACGCGGCGCCGCATGGAGCGCGCAGGGGTCGACGTCGCCCTCTACCGGGGCGAGGAGATCTCGCGCAAGGGCGACGGGGGGCCGACCTGCCTCACGCGGCCGCTGCTCCGGCGCGACTAGGCGGGACGCCCCGCAGCCGCGCCCCCTGCGCCTTCGAGCGTGAGCTGCCGGTAGGGCGAGAGGCCCGACACCCCGACGCCGACCAGGCGCAGCGCCCCGGGCCGGTCGCGCAGCCCGCGGTCGAGCAGCGCGCACGCGACCTCCGCGATCGCCTCCGCGTCGTCGATCGCCGCCGGCAGCGTCGCCGAGCGGGTGCGGACGGAGAAGTCGGCGTAGCGGAGCTTCGCGGTCACCGTCCGGCCGGCGACGCCCGCCTCTCGGAGCCGCTCGGCCACGAGAGCCGCGAGCCGGCGCGCCTCGGCGTGCAGCTCCCCCCGGTCGGAGAGGTCGCGGGGGAACGTGTCCTCGGCGGAGACGGACACAGGCTCGGCTTCCGGCTCCAGCTCCCGCGGGTCGACGCCCCGCGCGCGGTCGCGCAGGAGCGGGCCGAGCGACCCGGGAAGGAGCCGACGGAGCTCGTCGTCGCCCAGGGCGGCAAGAGCGCCGATCGTCCTTACGCCGGCGGCCGCCAGCCGCGCCTCCGTGCGCGGGCCGACGCCCGGGAGCAGGCGGACGGCGAGCGGCGCCAGGAAGGCCGCCTCCCTGCCGGGCGGCACGACCGTGATCCCGCCCGGCTTGCGCCGGTCGGAGGCGATCTTGCACACGACCTTGGACGTGCCGACGCCGAGCGAGCAGGTCAGGCTCGTCGCCGCCAAGACGGACGTCTGCACGGCCGCCGCCAGCGCCCGCGCCTCCACGACGTCGCGCGCGATCCCTGCCAGGTCGAGGTAGCCCTCGTCGAGGCCCGTCCGCTCCACCCGCGGGACGAGCTCGCGCACCGTCTCCCACACGGCCCGCGAGTACTGCGCGTAGAGGGCGACGCGGGGCTGCACGAAGACGGCGTGCGGGCAGCGCCGCAGCGCCTCGGCCGAGCTCATCGCCGAGCGGATGCCGTAGCGCCGGGCGACGTAGTTGGCCGTGGAGACGACGCCGCGCCCGCGCGGGTCGCCGCCCACGACGAGGGGCCGCTCGCGCAGCGCCGGGTTCTCCAGCTCCTCGACGGCGGCGAAGAAGGCGTCCAGGTCGAGGTGCGCGAGGATGCGAGGCGCCGCCACCGCGGCATTGTGTCTAACGTCACGGCGTGGACGCCGCCCCCCCGCTGCCGCCCCCGGCGCTCGTGCAGCCGGCCCCGCGCCAGGTCTCCTACGGCCTCGTCGAGGGGCGGGCGCCCCCCGGCACGCGCTGGCTCCTCGTGGCCGCGGGCGGCCGACAGCTCGCGGCGCGCCCGCTGCG